>NZ_CP032229.1:2716869-3018744 GCF_004328625.1 Streptomyces seoulensis | reverse complement strand
TCCGGCGCTTCGTCGCCGACGCCAGCCACGAGCTGCGTACCCCGCTGGCCTCGATACGCGGCTACGCCGAGCTGACCCGGCGCGGCGGGGAGCAGGTCGGCCCGGACACCCGGCACGCGCTGGCCCGGATCGAGTCCGAGGCGGGCCGGATGACCCTGCTGGTGGAGGACCTGCTGCTGCTGGCCCGGCTGGACGCGGGCCGCCCGCTCCAGTTCGGCCGCACCGATCTGGTCCCGCTCGTCGTGGACACCGTCAGCGACGCCCGCGCGGCCGGCCTCGCCCACGTCTGGCGGCTCGACCTGCCCGACGATCCGGCGCCGGTGACCGCCGACGCGGCCCGGCTCCAGCAGATCCTGGTCAACCTGCTGGGCAACGCCCGCAGCCACACCCCGCCGGGCACCACGGTGACCGCGCGGGTGCGCCGGCAGGGGGACCGGATGTGCGTCCAGGTGGAGGACGACGGACCCGGCATCCCGGCCACGCTGCTGCCGCACGTCTTCGAACGCTTCGCGCGCGGCGACTCCGCCCGCACCCGCGCCACCGGCTCCACCGGGCTCGGCCTCGCCATCGTGCGGGCCGTCGTCACCGCGCACGGCGGCACCGTGGCCGTCGAGAGCGCGCCCGGCCGGACCGTGTTCACCGTACGGCTGCCCGCCGCCGGACCCGAGCCGGTGGTGCGCTCACAGCCGGGCCACAGCGTCAGCACACGGGCGCGACAGGGGAGTTGAGAAGAGTCGGTCCCATGCGAACCGACTCTTCTCCCGGCACCCTCCCGGCACGGGAGCACCTCCCGGCCACGGCCGCCGGCACCCCGGTGCTGGACGTGGTGATCCCCGTCTACAACGAGGAGAAGGACCTGCGCCGGTGTGTGCTCAGACTGCGGGAGCACCTGGCGCGCACCTTCCCCTACGCCTTCCGGGTCACCATCGCGGACAACGCCTCCACCGACGGCACCCCGCTCATCGCCGCCGAACTCGCCGCCCGGTACCCGGAGGTGGCCGGCGTCCGGCTGGAGCGCAAGGGCCGGGGACGCGCCCTGCGCACGGTGTGGTCCGCCTCCGACGCGCCGGTCCTCGCGTACATGGACGTCGACCTCTCCACCGACCTCAACGCCCTGCTCCCGCTGGTCGCCCCGCTGATCTCGGGCCACTCCGACCTGGCGATCGGCTCCCGGCTCAGCCGGACCTCGCGGGTGGTGCGCGGGACGAAGCGGGAGTTCATCAGCCGGGCCTACAACCTGATCCTGCGCGGCTCGCTCCAGGCGCGCTTCTCCGACGCCCAGTGCGGCTTCAAGGCGATCCGGCGCGAGGTGGCCCAGGTGCTGCTGCCGCTGGTGGAGGACACCGGCTGGTTCTTCGACACCGAGATGCTGGTGCTGGCCGAGCGGGCCGGGCTGCGCATCCACGAGGTGCCGGTCGACTGGGTCGACGACCCGGACTCCACCGTGCACCTCGTGCGCACCGCGACCGACGACCTGAAGGGGGTGTGGCGGGTGGGGCGGGCGCTCACCACCGGTTCGCTGCCGCTGGACCGGCTGGCCCGGCCGTTCGGCGACGACCCCCGGGACCGCGAGATCACCGACGTGCCCAAGGGGCTGGCCCGCCAGCTCGTCGGGTTCTGCGTGGTCGGCGGTCTCTCCACCCTGTTCTATCTGCTGCTCTACAGCGGCTTCCGGCAGTTCTGCGGCTCGCAGGCGGCCAACGCGCTCGCCCTGCTGCTCTCCGCGCTCGCCAACACGGCCGCGAACCGGCGCCTCACCTTCGGGGTGCGCGGCCGGGGCGGAGCGGTACGCCACCAGGCGCAGGGCCTGGTCGTCTTCGCCATCGGCCTCGCCCTGACCAGCGGCTCGCTGGCCGCCCTGAACGCGGCCACCACCAGCCCCGCGCACACCGCAGAGATCGCCGTCCTGGTCGTCGCCAACCTCGCCGCGACCGTCCTGCGCTTCCTCCTCTTCCGCGCCTGGGTCTTCCCGGACCGCCGCGACCCCGCGCCGGTGCCCGCCCCGACCGCGCCCGCGTACGCCGAACCCACCACCATCTCTACGGGGGACCCCCGATGACCACCCAGTACGACCAGCCCCCGCAGGTTGCCGTGGTGCCGCCCGCGCCACGGGCCCCGCTCGCCCGGCGGGCGTGGCGCGGCCGGCCCGAGGACCCGAGCTGGGCCCGCCCCGCCTTCTGGGCGCTGCTCGCCGCGACCTTCGTGCTCTACCTCTGCAGCCTGAGTGCCTCCGGCTTCGCCAACTCCTTCTACTCGGCGGCCGTGCAGGCGGGCAGCACCTCCTGGAAGGCCTTCTTCTTCGGCTCGCTGGACGGCGGCAACGCCATCACCGTCGACAAGCCCTCGGCGTTCCTGTGGCCCATGGAGCTGTCGGTCCGGATCTTCGGCCTGAACTCCTGGGCGGTCCTGGTCCCCCAGGTCCTCATGGGCACCGGCGCGGTGGCGGTCGTGTACGCGGCGGTACGGCGCCGGTTCAGCGCGGTGGCCGGACTGGTCGCGGGCGCGGTGCTGGCGCTCACCCCGGTCGCGGCGATGATGTTCCGGTTCAACAACCCGGACGCGATGCTGGCCCTGCTGATGGCGCTGGCCTGCTACTTCACCGTCCGCGCGGTCGAGGACGGCCGGACCCGGTGGCTGGTCTGGGCGGGCGTGGCCATCGGCTTCGCCTTCCTCGCCAAGACCCTCCAGGCGTTCCTGGTCCTGCCTCCGCTGGCGATCGTCCACGCGGTCTGCGCGCCGGTGCGGTTCGGCAGGCGGCTGGGGCAGCTCGCGCTGGCCACGCTCGCGCTGGTGGTGTCGGGCGGTTGGTGGGTCGCGGTGGTCGAGCTGTGGCCGGCCTCGTCCCGCCCGTACATCGGCGGCTCGCAGCACAACAGCTTCCTGGAGCTGACCTTCGGCTACAACGGGCTCGGCCGGATCAACGGTGACGAGACCGGCAGCGTCGGCGGCGGGGGCGGCGGCATGGGCGGCGGCGGGGGCCGCTGGGGCTCGACCGGCTGGGACCGGATGTTCGGCGCCGAGGTCGGCGGCCAGGTCTCCTGGCTGCTCCCGGCCGCGCTGATCCTGCTGATCGCGGGCCTCTGGGCCACCCGCAAGCTGGGCCGCACCTCGGTCACCCGCGCGTCGTTCCTGGTCTGGGGCGGCTCGCTGCTGATCACCATGGCGGTGTTCAGCTTCATGGCCGGCATCTTCCACCAGTACTACACGATCGCCCTCGCGCCGTACCTCGCCGCCGTGGTCGGCATGGGCGCCGGGCTGCTGTGGGAGCGCCGCGAGGAGACCTGGGCCGGTGCCGCGCTGGCGGTCACCTCGGTGGCGTCCGGGGCGTGGGGGTACGTGCTGCTGGGCCGCACCTCCGACTACCTGCCCTGGCTGAAGTGGCTGGTGCTGGTCGGCGGTCTGCTCGCCGCGCTCGGCCTGCTGTTCCTCGGCCGCGCTCCCCGGAACCTGGCGCTCGGCGCGGCCTCGCTGGGCCTGGTCGCGGCACTGGCCGGGCCGACCGCGTACACGCTGAGCACGGTGAACTCCGCTCACACCGGCTCGATTCCGACGGCCGGACCGGCGGGGGCCAGCATGATGGGCTTCGGCCGTCCGGGCGCCCGGGGCGAGGGCATGCGCGGCGGCTTCCCCGGCGGGATGCCGGGCGGGCAGGGCCAGCGGGGCCAGGGCCAGGGCCAGGGCCAGATCCCGCCCGGTGGCGCGGCGGGCCCGGGTTTCCCCGGCCAGGGCGGTCAGGGCAACGGGCAGAGCAAGGGCCAGGGCGGTCGGAACGGCCAGGGTTTCCCGGGCGCCCAGGGCTTCCCCGGCAACACCCGCACCGGCGAATCCGGCCGCATGGGCGGCGCCGGAGGCGCGGGCGGCCTGCTCGACGGCGCCACCGTCTCCGCCAAGGCCAAGAAGCTCCTCCTGGCCGACGCCGATTCCTACACCTGGGTCGCCGCGTCCACCGGTTCGCAGAACGCGGCCAGCTACCAACTCGCCACCAACAAGGCGGTGATGGCGATCGGCGGCTTCAACGGCACCGACCCGTCCCCGACCCTGGCCCAGTTCAAGCAGTACGTCAGCAAGGGCCAGATCCACTACTACATCGCGGGCGGCGGCATGGGTGGCGGCATGGGCCGCACCGGCGAGGCCCGCGGCGGCTTCGGGGGCATGGGCGGCAACAGCGGCACCGCCTCCGCCATCAGCACCTGGGTCGAGGCCAACTTCAAGAAGGTGACGGTCGGTTCGGCCACCTTCTACGACCTCACCGAGAAGAGGGCGGGCTGACCGGAAACACCCTCGGCCGATAATGCTGTACACCGTATAGGAAACTCACTATACGGTGTACAGCATGTCCGCTCCCGACGTCTCGGCACCACCGCTCACGAAGGCCCCCCAGGGCCACCCGCGCCGCTGGCTGATCCTCGGCGTGATCTGCCTCGCCCAGCTCACCGTGCTGCTCGACAACACCGTGCTGAACGTGGCGATCCCCTCGCTCACCCACCGGCTGCACGCGGCCACCTCCGACATCCAGTGGATGATCAACGCGTACTCCCTGGTCCAGTCCGGCCTGCTGCTCACCGCGGGCAGCGCCGCCGACCGGTACGGCCGCAAGAAGATGCTGATCGCGGGCCTCGCGGTGTTCGGCCTCGGCTCGCTGGCCGCCGGACTCTCCACCACCACCGGCCAGTTGATCGCCGCCCGCGCGGGCATGGGCATCGGCGGCGCGCTGCTGCTGACCACCACCCTCGCGGTCGCCATGCAGATCTTCGCGCCCGAGGAGCAGCCGAAGGCGATCGGCATCTGGGCCGCGGTCAACTCGCTCGGCTTCGCGGCCGGCCCGCTGATCGGCGGCTTCGTGCTCGACCACTTCTGGTGGGGTGCGATCTTCCTGATCAACCTGCCCGTGGCCGCCCTCGGCCTGGTCGCCGTGGTCGCGCTGGTCCCCGAGTCCAAGGCGACCCGCGCCGTCGGCGCCACGGGCGAGCCCGCCCGCCCCGACCTGCTGGGCGCGCTGCTCTCCACGATCGGAATGACCGCCCTGGTCTTCGCGGTCATCTCCGGCCCGCACCACGGCTGGACCTCGCCCCGCGTGCTCGGCTCGTCGGCCGTCGCGGTGGCCGTGCTGGCCCTCTTCGCGTACTGGGAGAGCCGGGTCGAGGAGCCCATGCTCGACCTCGCGTTCTTCCGGGACCGCAGGTTCACCGGCGCGGTCGCGGGCGCGGTGCTCATCACCTTCGGCATGGGCGGCGCCCTGTTCCTGCTCACCCAGCACCTCCAACTGGTCCTCGGCTACGGCCCCCTGGAGGCCGGCGCGCGCACCGCACCGCTGGCGCTCACCGTGGTCCTGCTCAACTTCAGCGGGCTGTCCTCGAAGTGCGCGGCCAGTCTGGGCACCCCGGTGGCGATCGCGCTGGGCATGGCGCTGATGGCGGGCGGCCTGGTCTCCATCGCCGGGCTGGCCTCCTCCGGGTACGCCGGGACACTGCTCGGGCTGGTGCTGATCGGCGCCGGGTGCGCGCTGGCCAACCCGGCCATGGCGCACGCCATCATGAGCGCCATCCCGGCGGAGAAGGCCGGGGTCGGCGCCGGGATCAACGGCACGCTGGCCGAGTTCGGCAACGGGCTCGGGGTGGCCGTGCTGGGCGCGGTGCTCAGCTCCTTCCTGGCCTCCGGGCGCACCCTGTCGGCCGGGCTCAGCGCCGGGCAACTGGTCGGCGCCGTCTCCGTGCTGGCCGGTGGCCTGGTCGCGGCGGCCCTGCTCAAGCGGGCCCAGCGCGATGCCGTCTGAGCCGGGGTGGTTGAGCCGCCCGGACCTGGCAAGGTGTGCGGTGAGCGACGGCCTGCGGAGGGAAGCCCGGTGGTGAAGGAAGTCGGCCCCCCTGAGGACCGCCCCAAGGCACGCGGCAGCGTCTGGCGGAGCGGCGGCAAGGAGCGGCGCGCCCGGGGCGGCCAGCCCTCCGGCCTGGACCGGGACCGGATCACCGCGACCTCGGTCGCCCTGCTGGACGCCGAGGGCCTGGACCGCTTCTCCATGCGCCGCCTGGCGGGCGAGCTGAACGTGACCGCGATGTCCCTGTACTGGTACGTCGACACCAAGGACGATCTGCTCGAACTCGCCCTGGACACCGCCTTCGGCGAGCTCTCGCTGCCCGACGCGGAGGACACGGCGGCCGACTGGCGCGATCAGCTGCGGGCGCTGGCGACCGAGTACCGGGCGATGATGGTCCGCCACCCCTGGCTGTCCCCGATCGCGGGCCGCTTCCTCAACATCGGCCCGCACTCCCTGGCCTTCTCCCGAGCGGTGCAGCGGGTCGTCGGCCGGGCCGGGCTGCCCGCGCACGGGGTGACGGGCGCGATCTCGGCCGTCTTCCAGTTCGTGTACGGCTACGGCACGATCGAGGGCCACTTCCACGCCCGTATCGCCGACACCGGGCTGAGCGCGGAGGAGTACTTCCAGCAGTCCCTCACCGTCGCCTCCGAGGTGGCCGGCACCTCCGAGGTGATGAAGGAGTCCTACGCCCTCATGGCCGCGCGCGGCGGGGACACCGTGCAGGAGATGCTCGACCGGGACTTCGTCTTCGCCCTGGACCTGCTGATCGCGGGCATCGAAGCGATGGTGGCCCGCGGCTGACCCCTCGCGGGAGTCGGCCACGGGCCACCATCGGACTGCTCTACGAGCCGGACGCGAGCCGGGCCGGGAACCCGCCGGTCGCCACCGGCCCCCACCGCTCCGGCGTCACCCGGATGATGGACTTGCCCTGCTCGGCCATGGCCGTGCGGTACTCGTCCCAGTCCGGGTGCTCACCGGCGATGTTCCGGTAGTACTCGACCAGCGGCTCGACGGAGTCCGGGGTGTCCAGCACCTCGGCCGTGCCGTCGATCTGGACCCAGGGCCCGTTCCACTCGTCGCTCAGCACGATCAGGCTGACCCGCTCGTCCCGCTTGGCGTTCCGCGTCTTGGCCCGCTCCGGATAGGTGGAGGCCACGATCCGCCCGGAGTCGTCCACCCCGCAGGTCAGCGGGGAGCCCTGCGGGGAGCCGTCCGAGCGCCGGGTCAGCAGGATGGCGCGATGGCGGGGTCGTACGAAGTCCAGCAGTTCCGGCAGGGTCACTTTGGTGTTCGTAGCGATGTTGGGAGCCATGCGCCGAGCCTAGGACGTACCGGCGTGTCCGTCAGAGCGACGGCAGCGCGTCGCCCTGGACCGCCTGGATGTCCAGCTCGATCCGCAGGGTGGTGCCGATGGCGGCGATGCCGGCCTGGAGGACCTGGTTGTAGTTCATGGCGAAGTCGTCCCGGTGCAGCTCGGCCGTCGCGCGGAACGCGGCCCGCGTGCCGCCCCAGGGGTCGGCGCCGGTGCCGAGGTAGGCGAGGTCCAGGTCGACCGGGCGGACGATCCCGCGCATCGACAGCTCGCCGTGCACGGTCCACCGGTCCGGGCCGGCCTGGGTCAGCCCGGCCGAGCGGTAGGTCAGCTCGGGGTACTTCTCCACGTCCAGGAAGTCCGCGGAACGCAGGTGGGTGTCCCGCATCCCGTTGCCGGTGTCGATGGACTCGGCCCGGATGACCGCCTCCACACGGGACTTGGTGATGTCGTCGGGCGCGATCTCGATGCCCCCGCCGAACTCGGTGAACCGGCCCCGCACGCTGGAGATGCCCAGGTGCTGCGCGACCGCGCCGACCGAGGAGTGCACCGGGTCGATGGTCCACGGTCCGGGCGGCGGCAGCTCGCTGCCGCCCTGCCGGGCCAGGGTGACCGCGCCGACCTCGGCCCGGCCGCTCGCGGTGACCAGCGCGCTGGAGGCGACGGGCGCGTATCCGACGGCGGTGATGATCACCGTGTACGCCCCCGGAGCCAGCGCGGTGTCGTCGCGCACCACGCCCTCGGCGTCGGCCTCGGCCCGCAGCACCTGCGTACCGGTCATGTCGGCCACCGTGACCACCGCGTGCGAGACGGCCCAGCCGTCACGGGTGCGGATCCTCGCGGTCAGTGCCATGGCGTTCTTCTCCCTGCGCGGCTGAGCGCGCGTAGATCAGGGGACCGGCCCGTGGCCCGCGCTGAGGGGCGGGCCACGGGCCGGTCGGGGGGAACTACTCGCCGGGGTGGGCGAGTGCGATGTCGTGGCCGTCCGTGCCGGTACCGGCGACGGTCAGCGCGGTGGCCACCGGCGGGTAACCCGTGGCGATCACGGTGTACTCGCCGCCGTCCAGGTCGGTGAAGGCGTACGCGCCGTCCGCACCGGTGGTGGCGGTGCCGACCACGTTGCCCGCCTGGTCGACCAGGGTGACGCGGGCGTCGGCCAGCGGCCCGTGCGGGGCCCGGACGACACCGCTGAGCAGCGCGCCGGTGTCCAGGTCGACCTCCACCCGGGTGACCCCGGTGGTGGCGACCTCCACGGGCAGCGCGCGCGGCCGGTAGCCGGCGGCGTTGACCGCGATCGTCACGGTGCCGGGCACCAGCTCGGTGAACCCGAACTCGCCCTGCTCGCCGGTCTGCGCGGCGGCCAGCAGATCACCGCGCACATCGGTGACGACGACCATCGCGTCCTTCACCGGCAGCGCGCTCCCGGCCGCCCGGACCACACCGGTCAGCCCGCTGGTGCCGCTGAGCAGGATGTCGTACGACAGCGCCTCCTCGCCCACCACGACGGTGGACGCCTGCGGCTGGAAGCCGTCCGCGGAGGCGATCAGCACGTACGAGCCGGTGCCGGGGGCGGCCAGCGCGTAGGAGCCGTCGGCCTGCGCGACCGAGCGGCCGAGCTGGCGGCCGGCCAGCGAGATCAGCGTGACCGCGGCGCCCGGGACCGGGGCGCTCTCGGCGCCGCGCACGAAGCCGTGCAGCGGGGTGCCGCCGGCCGGCGGGGTGTCCCCGGCCATGGCGACGGCCGTCATCTGCGGGGCGGTCGCGGCCGCGGTGGCCGTGCCGTCGGCCGAGGGGGCGCCCTCGGTGGTGGCGAAGGCCATGGCCGGGACCTGCTGGGCCTCGGCGACCGCGGGGGCGGTGGCCGGGTCGGTGACCGGGGCCTCGGACTCGGCGGACTGCGCGAGCGCGCCCTTCGTCCGCAGCGGGACCTCCTTGATGAACAGCGTGATCAGGAAGGCGAGGGCGGCGAGGCAGCCGGCGATGAAGAAGACATCGGCGATGCCGTGGCCGTACGCGCTCTCCAGCAGGTTCCGGATCGGACCCGGGAGGCTGTTCATGTCCGGGATGGTGTCCGTCGAGCCGGACTTGGCCATCGCGGCCTGGTACTTCGGGCTCAGCGAACCGATGCCGTCCGTGACGTAGTGCGTGATCCGGTGGGCCATCACCGCGCCGAGCGCCGAGACGCCCACCGCGCCGCCCAGGGAGCGGAAGAAGGTGACCGTGGAACTGGCCGAGCCGAGGTCGGACGGCGCCACCTGGTTCTGCGTGGCGAGCACCAGGTTCTGCATCATCATGCCGATGCCGAGACCCAGCAGGGCCATGAAGATGGCCATCTTCCAGTAGTCCGTGTCGTACCGGATGCCGCCCAGCAGGAGGAGTCCGGCGGTGACCAGGACGCCACCGCTGACCAGCCACGCCTTCCAGCGGCCGGTACGGGTGATGAACTGGCCCGAGACGGTCGAGGAGATGAACAGACCACCGATCATCGGGATGGTCAGGACACCGGACATCGTCGGCGACTTGTCGCGGGCGAGCTGGAAGTACTGGCTGAAGAACACGGTGCCGCTGAACATGGCCACGCCGACGAACAGCGAGGCGAGCGAGGCCAGCGTGATGGTGCGGTTCTTGAACAGGCGCAGCGGGATGATCGGCTCGCTGGCCTTGGTCTCGACCAGCACGAACAGCGCGCCGAGCACGATCGAGCCGGCCACCATCGCGTAGGTCTGCCAGGACAGCCAGTCGTACTTGTCACCGGCGAAGGTGACCCAGACCAGCAGCAGCGAGACGGCCGCCGAGATCAGCGCGGCGCCGCCCCAGTCGACCTTCACCTCACGCTTGACCACGGGCAGGTGCAGGGTCTTCTGCAGGACGATCAGCGCGATGACCGCGAACGGGACACCGACGTAGAAGCACCAGCGCCAGCCGAGCCACGAGGTGTCGGTGATGACACCGCCGAGCAGCGGGCCGCCGACGGTGGCGACGGCGAAGGTCGCGCCGAGGTAGCCGGAGTAACGGCCGCGCTCACGCGGGGAGATCATCGCCGCCATGACGATCTGCGCCAGGGCGGACAGACCGCCGACGCCGATGCCCTGGACGACACGGCAGGCGATCAGCATGCCGGGGTTCTGCGACAGACCGGCCGCCATCGAGCCGACGACGTAGATGACCAGGGCTATCTGGACGAGCGCCTTCTTGCTGTACAGGTCGGCGAGCTTGCCCCACAGGGGGGTGGCGGCCGTCATCGACAGCAGGGCCGCGGTGACGACCCAGGTGTAGGCGGACTGGCCGCCGCCGAGGTCACCGATGATGTGCGGGAGGGCGTTGGAGACGATCGTGGACGACAGGATCGCCACGAACATGCCGAGCAGCAGCCCGGAGAGCGCCTCCATGATCTGCCGGTGGGTCATCGGGGCCTCGTCGGCCCCGCCCCCGTGCTTGGCGTGAGCCCGCACACCGGATGGTGTGGTCGTTGCCATGGGCTTCCTTTACTTACGTGATCGCGGGTGTACGGGTTTCTGCGGAAACGGGGGCGGCCGGCCTCGGCACGCCGGAGCGGCAGTCGCCGAACGACGCGCGCAGCCGGGTCATGAGCTGGATGAGCTGGGCGACCTCGTCGTCGGTCCAGTCGCTCAGCCGCTCTTCGAGCAGCCGGCTGGTGCGCAGCGACAGCTCCATGAGCTGGTCGTGGCCGGCGGGCGTCAGGCGCAGGATGCGCGAGCGCTTGTCCGCCGGGTCCGGCGACCGCTCGATCCAGCCGCGCGCGGCCACGTGGGCGACATGCCTGCTGGTCACCGACAGATCGACGGCGAGCAGCTCGGCGAGCTTGCTCATGCGCATCTCCTCGTGGCGGCCGAGCAGGGTCAGCACGGCGGCCGAACCTGCCGGGCAGTCGGGCGGGAGTATCCGCCCGATGTCGCGCTTCACGGCGCCGACGGCACTGAGCTGACGTGCCAGCTCCTCGAACTGCGCCTGCTCGGCCATCACACCTCCCGTATTCGTTGCTTTGGGCAACCATAGAGATGCTTGGTTGCTGTAGGCAAATAAATCGATGGGCGACGGCGCAAAAACTTGGCAAAGGCAAGTATTGCGATCGTAAATACGCAGGTGGACGCGGGTGACCTGCCCGTCTCTGTCCCCATGGCCCCGCACTTGGGGTGGGCACCCGGATTCGCTAGTGTCTCGGCCCATGGCTAACACCCAGGGCCCCCAGGGCAATTACGACCCCGCAGGCAGCACCCAGATGTTCCGCGCGTTCGTCGACGAGACTCCCCCGGCTCGCCAGCAGGAGGCCGTTTCCTCCGGCCCCCGCGTCGGCCTGATCATCGGCATCGTCGTGGCCGTGGCCGTCGTCGCGGCCGTCGCCTGGCTCGCGCTGAAGTGACCTCGGGCTCCGTCCCGGAGCCCCCCTCCAAAGGCCGCGGCCCGCGTCGGCGCCGAAGCGCGCGACACGGGCCGGGCAGATCTTCCCTCGTCTTCCCCGGGTCCGTCAGTCGGAGACGAGACCCTCGCGGAGCTGGGACAGCGTGCGGGTCAGCAGCCGCGAGACGTGCATCTGCGAGATGCCGACCTCCTCGCCGATCTGTGACTGGGTCATGTTGGCGAAGAAGCGCAGCATGATGATCCGGCGCTCGCGCGGCGGCAGCTTGGCCAGCAGCGGCTTGAGCGACTCCCGGTACTCCACGCCCTCCAGCGCCGTGTCCTCGTAGCCGAGGCGGTCGGCCAGGGAGCCCTCGCCGCCGTCGTCCTCGGGGGCCGGGGAGTCGAGCGAGGAGGCGGTGTAGGCGTTGCCCACCGCCAGACCGTCGACCACGTCCTCCTCGGAGACTCCGAGCGCGACCGCCAGCTCCGGCACGGTCGGGGAGCGGTCGAGCCGCTGGGACAGCTCGTCGCTCGCCTTGGTCAGCGCCAGGCGCAGCTCCTGCAGCCGGCGCGGCACCCGCACCGACCACGAGGTGTCGCGGAAGAACCGCTTGATCTCGCCCACGACCGTCGGCATCGCGAACGTCGGGAACTCCACGCCCCGTTCGCAGTCGAAGCGGTCGATCGCCTTGATCAGCCCGATGGTGCCGACCTGGACGATGTCCTCCATCGGCTCGTTGCGCGAGCGGAAGCGGGCCGCCGCGTACCGCACCAGCGGGAGGTTCAGCTCGATCAGGGTGTCCCGGACGTAACCCCGCTCGGGGCTGTCCTCGCCGAGCGCGGCGAGCCGCAGGAACAGGGAGCGGGACAGCGTGCGGGTGTCGATGTCCCCCGAGGACAACGGCAGTTGGACGGCCTCCTCGGCCGCCGGGGCCGTGTCGGGCGCCGGTGCCGGGACGGCGGGGGCGGGCGCGGCGTCGAGGGCCGGAGCACCCTCGAAGCCGTCGAGGACGTCGAGAGCGTCGAGCTTCTGCGGCGCTGCCACGGTCTTCGTGAGCACCTTCGAGCTGCCCTGTTCTGCGGACATGCCACCCCCTTTGGGTCGCGGGACGGTCGCGGCGCGCTGTCCTGATCGAACAGCGCGGCCTTCACCTGAATTACCGGCGCCGAAGCCCCGGCAAACGCGCTTCCCGCAGAATGTCACATGTCGGCAACGCGCTGTAGTGACATGTCGACACGTGAGACGCCAAGAAGCCCTGGCAGAACGGGGTCTGACGGGCTTTCGGCGCACAATTGCCGACACTGTCGACGTGCCGTGATTCGCTCCTGACGGTGATCATTCGATCCCGCATGCGAACGGCCGCTACCTGCGGTTTTCCGTTCCGTGCTCCCGTGCGCCGGTCATGCCTCGATCCGGTTGGCCGATCTGAGCCGCTGGAAGCTCCGGGCGAGCAGCCGGGAGACGTGCATCTGGGAGACACCGAGTTCGGCGCTGATCTGCGACTGGGTCAGGTTGCTGTAGTAGCGGAGCAGCAGGATGCGCTGCTCGCGCTCGGGGAGCTGGACCAGCAGGTGCCGGACCAGGTCGCGGTGCTCCACGCCGTCCAGCGCCGGGTCCTCGTAGCCGATGCGGTCCAGCAGTCCGGGCAGCCCGTCGCCCTCCTGCGCGGCCTCCAGCGAGGTGGCGTGGTACGAGCGTCCCGCCTCGATGCAGGACAGCACCTCCTCCTCGCTGATCCTGAGGCGTTCGGCGATCTCGGCGGTGGAGGGCGATCTGCCGAGCGCGGTGGTGAGGTCCTCGGTGGCCCCGTTCACCTGCACCCACAGCTCGTGCAGCCGGCGCGGTACGTGCACGGTGCGGACGTTGTCCCGGAAATACCGCTTGATCTCGCCGACCACGGTCGGCATGGCGAAGGTCGGGAACTGCACGCCCCGGTCGGGGTCGAAGCGGTCGATGGCGTTGATCAGCCCGATGGTGCCGACCTGGACCACGTCCTCCATCGGCTCGTTGCGGGAGCGGAAGCGGGCGGCGGCGTAGCGCACCAGCGGGAGGTTGGCCTCGATGAGCGCCCCGCGGACCCGGTTGTGCTCCGGGGTGCCGGGGGTGAGGTTCTTCAGCTCGCCGAAGAGCACCTGGGTCAGGGCCCGGGTGTCGGCGCCCCGGCGCTTCTCGGGAGGGGGTGCGGCGGCGGGCTCGGCGGAGGGCTCGGGGAG
This sequence comes from Streptomyces seoulensis, assembly GCF_004328625.1. NCBI lineage: Bacteria > Bacillati > Actinomycetota > Actinomycetes > Kitasatosporales > Streptomycetaceae > Streptomyces > Streptomyces seoulensis. Next base: position 3,005,044 of record NZ_CP032229.1, on the reverse strand, counting down.
GGTCGCGGGCGCCTCCGCCTGGGGCGGCGCAGTACTGGCCGACACGGTCAACGCCACCTCTTCATCGGTCAATCATCCGTCAAAAGCGGTCATAGCATCACAAGACATGTGCACTGTGTGCAAGCACCGCATAACGTCGTGTTGGGCCTCAAACGACGCCAATGGATGGATCGCCGGACACGGAAAAGCCCCCCGCCGTAACGGCGGAGGGCTCGCTGTCCGGGCCGGTCCGGCCCTCAGAACTCGTAGTCGGCGATCACCCACGTGGCGAACTCCCGCCACAGCGCGACGCCCGCCTGATGGGCGGGGTGGTCCAGGTAGCGCTGGAGGGCGCCGGTGTCCTCGACGGAGGAGTTGATGGCGAAGTCGTAGGCGATGGGGCGGTCGGTGACGTTCCAGCCGCACTCCCAGGAGCGCAGCTCGTCGATCTGCCCGCCCAGCGCGCGGAAGGCGGCCACGCCCTCCTGGACGCGCGGCTCGTCGCGCTCCACACCCTCGTCGAGCTTGAACAGGACCAGATGCCGGATCATGCGGCGTACCTCTTGCTCTTGCGGCCGGTCAGTTCTTGGCGCCGTCCACGACCCAGGTCATGAAGTCCCCGATGGCCCCGGCGGCGTCCGATATGCCCTCGAAGGCTATCTGGACGTAGTCGGCCGCCTTGGCGGGGTCGGTGATGATCACGTACATGGCGAAGACCACGAGCGCGAACACGACGATCTTCTTGGCGTTCACCGCCACCGCGGCCTCCCCTGTCCCATCGGCCCCACTGACCTGCCTGCGGCGGCGAGTGTAACCGCCATGGGCCTTCGCGTACCCAACAGGACGCACACGATTGTCAATTGAGGGCTCCCGGTCGGGGCTCTCCGCCGGGACGCACGAAGGGCCCCGTCCGAAGACGGGGCCCTTCTCAAGCGGTAGCGGAGGGATTTGAACCCTCGGTGACTTGCGCCACACTCGCTTTCGAGGCGAGCTCCTTCGGCCGCTCGGACACGCTACCGAGGGAGACCTTACAGCAAGGTGCCCCATCGGCAGAAATCGATGGCCGCAGCCCCTCCCAGCAGGGCTTTCGGCGCCTGTTCAGCGCCCTCTGAAGAACTCCGTCAGCGGCCGGGCGCACTCCTCGGCGAGCACGCCCTCCACCACCTCCGGCCGGTGGTTGAGCCGCCGGTCGCGTACGACGTCCCAGAGCGAGCCGGCCGCGCCCGCCTTGTCGTCGCGGGCGCCGTAGACGACCCGGTCGACGCGGGACTGGACCAGGGCGCCCGCGCACATCGTGCACGGCTCCAGCGTCACCACCAGCGTGCAGCCGGTCAGCCGCCACTCGCCGAGCGCGGCGGCGGCCCGGCGCAGCGCCAGCACCTCGGCGTGAGCGGTCGGATCACCGGTCGCCTCGCGCTCGTTGTGCCCGGCGCCCAGCACGGTGGTGCCGTCCGGGCCGAGCACGACGGCGCCCACCGGGACGTCACCGCCGAGCGCGGCCCGCCCGGCCTCGGCCAGGGCGAGCCGCATCGCGGGCCGCCAGGGGTCGCGCACCGGGTCCGTGTTCCTCGGGGGCCTCGGGGTCTCGTGCGGCGCGGTCAGCGGACGGTCTCCAGTACCTCCGAGGCGCCCAGCACCTCGGCGATCGTGCCCAGGGCGTCGTCCGCGTCCAGGGCGCGCAGCTCCTTCTCGCCGATCCCGAGATCGCCGAGGATCTCGCGGTCGCCGACCGGGCTGTGCGGGACGGCGTCGTCGTCCGGGGACTCCTCGCCGTCCTCGGACTCCTCGGACTCGCCGTCCTCGGTGCCGTCGAGGTCCAGGGAGTCCAGGTCGGGCCCGTCGTCCGCGCCGGGCGCGCGGCCCAGCAGCTCATCGGTGAGGAGCAGCTCCCCGTAGGCGCTGCGGGCGGCGGCGGCGGCGTCGGAGACGTAGATACGGGGGTCCTCCTCCCCGTCCACCCGGACGACCCCGAACCAGGAGTCCTCCTGCTCGATCAGGACGAGCACCGTGTCCTCCTCCGGCGACGCCTCGCGGGCGAGGTCGGCCAGATCGGACAGGGTCTCCACATCGTCGAGCTCCGTGTCGCTCGCTTCCCACCCGTCTTCGGTGCGCGCGAGCAGTGCGGCGAAGTACACCGTGACTCTCCCACTGGTCATAGGTGTGCCGGTCGGGGGGTCCCCCCGGCGGAGGTCCGGGCGGGGGAGCAGGTGCGCTCCGGGGTCCGCCCACTGGGAATCGTGGCAGAAAACAAGTCGCTCAGGGGACGTCTTCGGCTCCCTGCTGCCGTCACCTGCGGATCGTACGCGGCGTCGCGAGCGCCGATGACAGGACCGTACGACGGGTGGGGCTACCAGCGGAACGTTCGCATGCGCATGGCGTGGCGCAGCCGGGCCGCCTTGGCGCGGCGCGGCTGGACCCGGTCGCGCAGCTGCCGGGCCTCGGCCAGGTCGCGGAGGAACTGGGCCCGGCGGCGCCTGCGTTCGGCGTCCGTCTCGGGCTGTGGGGGCCTGAACGGCCCGATCTCCCCGGTCGTCGCCGGGCCGTTGTTCGGCAGGTTCGGCAGGTCAGCCACGGTTTCACCACCCCGGTCGGTCTCAAGCGCATTCCCCCGGACGGGCGGTTTGATGCCGACACGAGGCACAGGGCGGGCACGGTTACTGTTGAAGACATGCGTCTCCACGTCGTCGACCACCCCCTGGTCGCTCACAAGCTCACCACGCTGCGCGACCAGCGCACCGACTCCGCGACCTTCCGCCGTCTCGCCGACGAGCTGGTCACCCTGCTCGCCTACGAGGCCACGCGGGACGTGCGCACCGAGGCCGTCGACATCCAGACCCCGGTCGCCCGGACCACCGGCGTCAAGCTCGCCCGCCCGCGCCCGCTGGTGGTGCCGATCCTGCGCGCCGGCCTCGGCATGCTGGACGGCATGGTCCGGCTGCTGCCGACCGCCGAGGTGGGCTTCCTGGGCATGATCCGCAACGAGGAGACGCTCCAGGCGGAGACCTACGCCTCCCGTATGCCGGACGACCTCTCCGGCCGCCAGGTGTACGTCCTGGACCCGATGCTGGCCACGGGCGGCACCCTGGTCGCGGCCATCCGCGAGCTGATCGGCCGCGGCGCCGACGACGTGACCGCCGTGGTCCTGCTGGCCTCCCCCGAGGGCGTGGAGATCCTGGAGCGGGACCTGGCCGGCACCCCGGTCACCGTGGTCACCGCCGCGGTGGACGAGCGCCTCAACGAGCAGGGCTACATCGTCCCGGGCCTGGGCGACGCGGGCGACCGCCTGTACGGCGCGGCCGAGTAGGCACGGAGCGAAAGCAGAAGAAGGGGGGGCCGCCCGGCTGGGTGGCCCCCCTTCCCGTTCTGCCGCTTCAGCAGGTCTTCTTCTTGGTGGTCGTGACCGCGGCCACCTGTTCCGGTGCCGTCAGCTTGGTCACCGCGCTGTCGGCGGCCGGCCGCTGGGTCAGGGACTTGAACCTGTCCCCGATGACCAGGTCCAGCACCGCGCCCTTGCGGGCCGCGTCGGTGCGCCGCTCGGCGTCCGTGAGCTGGGTGCTCAGCACCGGGAGCGTGGTGTCGAGGGCGGTGGTGGGACCGATCAGCATCCCGGTGCCCTTGACCTTCTTGTCGAACTGCTTGTCCGCGTTGCCCACGTCGCCGATCTTGAAGCCGCGCTTCTTCAACTCGTCCGCCGTCTGCTTGGCGAGCCCGGAGCGCGTGGTGGCGTTGTAGACGTTCACGGTGATGGTGCCGGGCTTGGGCAGGGCCTTGACCGGAGCCGCCTTGGCGACCTTGGTGCGGCAGTCCGCCGCGTGACCGGACACCGAGCCGTCGCCGCCGGTGAAGACGTCGATGAGCTGCAGCGTGCCCCAGCCTGCGACGCCCAGCGCGGCCACGGAGGCCACGACGGCGGCGACGAGCCTGCCGCGTCGCCGGGGCGGGCGCATCCGAGGGTAGGTGTCCCCTGTGATCCGGTATTTACCGCCCATGCCGGGGGGAGTCAGCATGCTCATGAGCGCAGCGTAGTGCGCCGAGGCCGCGATGCCTATTAGATGATCAGTCCATCCGGCGTAGCCGAACCCGAAAGGGGTAACCGGCGGCCCGTACGGGCCAGTCGGGCTTGCCGAAAGAGCCGCGAGGCGCCCGTCAGCCCAGTTCGAGGACGCGGGCGTGCAGCACCTGGCGCTGCTGGAGCGCGGCGCGGACCGCGCGGTGCAGCCCGTCCTCCAGATAGAGGTCGCCCTGCCACTTCACGACGTGGGCGAAGAGGTCGCCGTAGAACGTGGAGTCCTCGGCGAGCAGCGTCTCGAGGTCGAGCTGCTGCTTGGTGGTCACGAGCTGATCGAGGCGGACCGGGCGCGGCGCGACGTCCGCCCACTGCCGGGTGCTCTCCCGGCCGTGGTCGGGGTACGGCCGGCCGTTTCCGATGCGCTTGAAGATCACACGGAAAGCCTACCGGCCCAGACGTTCCGGGCGCAGCCATGGCGGCGGAGTGCGACGCTGAAAAAGACACGGCAAAGCGGGCATTACGGCGACTACCGGCAGTGGCGGTCACCGGGACGAGGGGCCTTGAGATGAGCGACAGCGCGACCACGCCCGCCCCCGACGGCTCCGGCCCGGCACAACTGCCCGAGCCGGCCCGCCCGATCGCGGCCGGCTACGCCTTCACCGGCCCGGCGCTGGACCTCGGCGCGCTGCTGTGGGACGGGGTGTGCCACCCGCAGGCGCCGGTACGCGTGCCGCTCCCGATGCTGAACCGGCACGGGCTCGTCGCGGGCGCCACCGGCACCGGCAAGACCAAGACGCTCCAGCTCATCGCCGAGCAACTCTCCGCGCAGGGCGTCCCGGTGTTCCTCGCGGACGTCAAGGGCGACCTCTCCGGCATCGCCCGGCCCGGCCAGGGCGGCGACCGGGTGAGCACCCGCGCGGCGGAGACCGGGCAGAGCTGGTCGGCGGAGGGCTTCCCGGTGGAGTTCCTGGCGCTCGGCGGGATCGGCCACGGCATCCCGGTGCGGGCCACCGTCACCAGCTTCGGGCCGGTGCTGCTGTCCAAGGTGCTGGGCCTGAACCGCACTCAGGAGCAGTCCCTCGGCCTGATCTTCCACTACGCCGACACCAAGGGCCTGGAGCTGATCGACCTCAAGGACCTCCGCGCGGTCGTCGCCTTCCTCACCTCCGACGAGGGCAAGCCCGAACTCAAGGGCATCGGCGGCCTTTCCACCGCCACGGCCGGGGTGATCCTGCGCTCGCTGACCGCCTTCGAGGCGCAGGGCATGGCGGACTTCTTCGGCGAGCCCGAGTTCGACACCGCCGACCTGCTGCGCCTGGCGCCGGACGGGCGGGGCCTGGTCTCCGTGCTGGAGCTGCCCGCGGTGCAGGACAAACCGCAGCTGTTCTCCACGTTCCTGATGTGGCTGCTGGCCGACCTCTTCCACGACCTGCCCGAGGTGGGGGACGTCGACAAGCCCAAGCTGGTGTTCTTCTTCGACGAGGCGCATCTGCTCTTCCACGACGCCTCGGACGCCTTCCTGGACGCCATCACGCAGACCGTGCGGCTGATCCGGTCCAAGGGCGTCGGCGTCTTCTTCGTGACCCAGACCCCGAAGGACGTCCCCTCCGACGTGCTCGGCCAGCTCGGCAACCGCGTCCAGCACGCCCTGCGCGCCTTCACCCCGGACGACCAGAAGGCGCTGAAGGCGACCGTGAAGACCTTCCCCGACTCCCCGTACGACCTGGAGGAACTCCTCACCGGCCTGGGCACCGGCGAGGCCGTCATCACCGTGCTCAGCGAGAACGGCGCCCCCACCCCGGTCGCCGCGACCCGGCTGCGCGCCCCGGAGTCCCTGATGGGCCCGGTGGACCCGGCCGAGCTGGACCGGGCGGTACGGGAGTCCCCGCTGTACGGACGTTATGCACAGGCTGTGGACCGCGAGTCGGCGTACGAGAAACTGACGGCGGCCCAGGCCCAGGCCCAGGCCCCCGCCGAGGCCCCGAAGGCACCCAGGGCGAAGCGGGAGAAGGCCCCCGCCGAGGACCCCTCGCTGGTGGAACAGGTCGTCGGCAGCGGGATGTTCAAGTCGCTGGCCCGCTCGGTGGGCACCCAGCTGGGCCGCGAGATCACCCGTTCGCTGTTCGGCACGGCCCGGCGGGGGAGATAGGGGGTGTCGTCTGGATCAGCTCGACGACGCGGGGTCTGGCACGCACATCTGCGGCGTTGTCGTCGGTCCCCGACTCCCCCACGCTCGGCTGCGCTCGCGCGGGGGGACCCCCATCGCGTCGACTCCCTCCTCCGCCTTGCAGCTGCACGCACCAGACCCCACTCGGGTCGGCCAAGAGGCGCCGTATCCCTCCGTCGACCTGATCCAGACGACACCCCCTGACCCGCCCCCGCCGGTGCGTCAGCGGCGCTTCTCCTCCGGGGCGCGCTGCGCCGTCTTGTCACGCTGGTCGGTGGCGTTGCGGCGGGCCTCGGCGCGCAGCAGGGCGCGCAGGACCGCGTAAGGGTCGGTGGGCATGGGTGTGGTCCTCCTGCAGCTGAGCTGATGTGTGCGGGGCCGACTGCTCGGCCCGGTCAGCAGCGCAGGACGACCGTGCTCAGGAGGGGTGCGGTGGACGGGGGCCGCGTGCGCTCCGGGTCCGCGTGCGCGCCGGCCGGGCCGGACGCGGGGGCGGGCGGGGGAGCGGTGCGGTCGGGGAGGTCGGCGTGGTGCCGGGTACGGGCGCCGGGGCGGGCCGGGGTGGCGGGCAGGTCGTGCTCGCACTCCTGGGCCATGCCCGGTACCGGCCCGGTCTGCGCGAGGGCCACATGGCCGCCGGGCACCGACAGGGCGAGCAGCAGCACGAGCGCCCGGAACCAGCTCCGGGCGCGCGAGGCACGAGGACGCGCGGTGCTCACACCGGTCCTCTCCCCGCCTAAGCCCCCCGCCGCCCCTCCGGCCGCCGAAGTCCGCCCGCACGGCGTACGACGACGGCGGAGGGTTGACGACCGGAGGGGAGCGAAGGAGCCGGGGAGCGGGGGAGCCAGGGGTCAGACCGTCTGGGGGATGTCCTTGGCGCGGCTCTTGATCCGGATGGAGGTGATGATCTCGACGATGCCGACGACGATCAGCCACCAGCCGCCGACCAGTGTCAGCACGGCCACCGACTCGAAGGGCGAGTCGATCAGCACGATGCCGGCGATGAAGGTGACGATGCCGAGGAAGATGTGCCAGCCGCGCGCGGGCATCCCCTTGTCGGAGATGGCGGCCATGGTCTGGGTGACGCCCCGGATCAGCCAGCCGATGCCGATCCAAAGCGCCAGCAGCAGGATCGACTGCATCGGCCCCCGGAAGCAGAGCAGGCCCAGCAGGATCGACAGACCGCCGCTGAGGAAGGCCAGCACCCGCAGCGAGGTCCTGGTGTGCGTGCCGAAGGCGGACACCAGCTGGAAGACACCGCTGACCAGCAGATAGACGCCGAACAGCACGCCGACCGCGACCAGGGTGGCCCCCGGCCAGATCAGCACCAGGATGCCGAGGATCAGCGAGGCGACGCCGGTGAGCAGCACGACCTGCCAGGCAGCCTGGGACAGCATGTGCAGCGGTCCCTCGAACGGCTCCTCGGTGTCGTGGCGCCCCCGTTCCGCGTGCTCACGGTCCTTGTCCATCCGGACCGCGTCGGGTCCGGGAGCGGTGCCGGGCTGGGCTTCGCCCGCGCCGGCGTTCGGGTCGTACGGGCCGCCCTGCGTGGGGCCGCCGATGGGAGGCTCGGTCATGTTCCATGCTTGGACCGAACGGGGACATTCCGCCACTCGGGGGGCGCTCGACGGGTGCTACTCCGTCGCCTTGGCGGCCTTCGCCGCCTTGGTCGCCGCCTTCATCTCCTGCTTGTGCGCCCGTACCTTGGCCAGCGACTCCGGCCCGGTGATGTCGGCGACGGAGCGGTACGACTTGGCCTCGCCGTAGGCCCCGGCCGCCTCCCGCCATCCCTGGGGCGTCACCCCGAGCTGCTTGCCGAGCAGGGCGAGGAAGATCTGCGCCTTCTGCTTGCCGAACCCCGGCAGCGCCTCCAGCCGCTTCAGCAGCTCAGGGCCGCTGCCGGCGTCCCGCCACACGGCCTCGGCGTCCCCGTCGTAGTGCTCGACCAGGTACTGGCACAGTGTCTGCACCCGCTTGGCCATCGACCCCGGGTAGCGGTGCACGGCCGGCTTCTCGGAGAGCAGGGCGGCGAACTCCTCGGGGTCGCGGGCGGCGATGTCGTGCGCGTCCAGGTCGTCGGCGCCCATGCGGCGCGCGATCGTCTCCGGGCCCTTGAACGCCCACTCCATCGGGATCTGCTGGTCCAGCAGCATCCCGGTGAGCGCGGCGAGCGGGCTGCGGCTAAGCAGCGCGTCGGCGTCGGGGTCCTGGGCGAGGTGCAGGGTGACGTCCATGCGTCCATGATCCCGCGCGCGGGATCAGTCCGCCCGCCAGTACCCCAGCGCGTGCACCCGCTGCCTGGGCACGCCCAGCTCCTTGCGGACGTACGAGCCCAGGGCGCGGGTGGTCGCGGTGTCGCAGGCGATCCACACGTACGGGTGCTCGGTGCCGGACAGGATCTCCGGCAGCTCGGCGCGGACCCGCTCGACCAGCTGCTTCCCGGCCTTCTGGCGCGGTGTCTCGCGGATCTCGTGCCGCTCCGGGTCGGCGCCGGACGGCAGCCCGACGAGCGTGCCCTCGAACCAGACGGTCGCCGGGGCCGAACCCAACTCCGTCAGCAGGGAGTTGATCGCGGGCAGCGAGGCGGTGTCGCCGACCACCAGGACGTGCGAGGGGTCGGGCTCGGGGCGCTGGAAGCCGGTGCCCTGGACGGTCGCCTCGACGGTGTCGCCCTCCTTGGCAGCGCGGGCCCAGTCGGAGGCGACGCCCTCGTGCAGGGCGAACTCCAGGGCGAAGGTGCCGGTCTCCGGGTCGGGGTCGACGAGCGTGTACGCGCGCTGGTGGGGGCGGCCGTCGTCGGAGAACCACAGGCGGACCCACATCGTGGGGTGCACCCCGGTCGCCGCGAGCAGCCCGCCGTCGGTCATCCGCAGCCGCCGGTAGTGCGGGGCGACGTCCTCGGCGCCGGTCACCGTGAACGTGAAGTCCTTCGCCCGCAGCAGTTTGAGTACCGCGCCCTCCCAGCCCCGACCCTGACCCATCGTGTCTCCACCCCTCGCGTACGATTCCTTCACTTGGCTGTGAAGTTAGGCAAGGCTAACCTAAAACGGAAGGGTGCTCCAGGGTGACCACCGAGACCTACCGCGATGCCTGGGGCATCCCCCATCTGCGGGCCACCAGCGCCCGCGAACTCGCCCACGCCCAGGGGCGGGTGACGGCGGCCGACCGCGCCTGGCAGCTGGAGGTCGAACGGCACCGCGCGCAGGGCACCTCGGCGTCCTTCCTCGGCGCCTCCGCGCTCCCCTGGGACGTCTTCGCCCGCCGCGCGCGCCTCGACGACACCGCGAGGCGCTGCTTCGCCGCGCTGGAGAGCCGGGACCCGGAGACGGCGGACTGGGTCCGCGCCTACGTCGACGGCGTCAACGCGGGCCTGCCCGAAGGGGCCGCGCGCGCACCGGAGTTCGCGCGAGCGGGCCTGACCTCCGGCCGCTGGGAGCCCTGGACTCCCCTCGGCGTCTGGCTCGGCACGCACATCCTGTTCGCCGGCTTCCCGGCCAAGCTGTGGCGCGAGGAGGCGATACGGCACCTCGGTCCCGACGCGGTCGGCCTCTTCGCCACGGACGGCCCCGGCACGGCGGGCAGCAACGGCTGGCTCCTCGACGGCACCCGCACCACCACCGGCCTCCCCCTCCTCGCCGGCGACCCCCACCGCTTCCTGGAGGAGCCCGGCGTCTACCAGCAAATCCGCCTCTCCTGCCCCGAGTTCGACGTCATCGGCCTCGCCGTCCCCGGCGTCCCCGGCATAGCCCACTTCGCCCACACCGGCCCCGTCGCCTGGTCCATCACCAACGCCATGGCCGACTACCAGGACCTCTACCGAGAACGCCTCCGCCGAACGGGCGCGGGCGTGGAGGCGCTGTCCCCGCAGGGAGCCTGGCAGCGGGCGACCCGGCACGTGGAGGTCATCGAGGTCGCGGGGGAGGGCTCGGTGGAGATCGAGGTCATCGAGACGGAACGGGGGCCGGTGATCGCCGGCGGGCCCGAGGGGCTTGGGGGGCTGGAGGGGGCGGAGGTTTTCTCAGTTCCCGACGTGAACGGCGAGGCGGGTGTGCCCGGCGGGGCCCAGTCTCCTGTCGGATCCAGCGCGCCCGCCGGTCCGGGCTCGCTCCACACCCCCGTCCCTTCCCCCATCCCCCTCCCGACGGCCGCCGACGGCGAGTCCGCCCCACAGGGGCCACCCGCACCCGACGACGAAAGTTGCACGGGTGGTGCGGGTGGTGCGGGTGGGAACCAAATCCCCGCCGAAGGCGAAGCCGAGGCGGAACCCCCCGCCACAGCCGTCGCCCTGCGCTACCCACCCCGCGTCACAGAAGACCTCGGCTTCAGCGCCCTCCTCCCCCTCCTCAGAGCCCGCACAGTCGCCGACGTGGACCGCGCCCTGGACGCCTGGACCGAGCCCGTCAACGTCGTACAGGCCGCCGACACCACAGGCGCCGTACTCCACAGAGTCGCCGGCCGAGTCCCCGTACGCCCCCGTACCAACAGCCTCCGCGTGGTCCCCGCCTGGGAAGAGGGCCACGAATGGCAGGGCTGGCACACACCCCCGTACGCCACGCTGGACAACGGAATCGCCGTGATGGCGAACCAGCGCGGCCCCGCCACCCCCCTCGGCATCGAGTTCGCCCCGCCCCACCGGGCGAACCGCATCCGCGCCCTCCTCGAACAGCGCCCCACCTGGTCCGCCACCGACCTCCCCGCCATCCACACCGACACCCACCTGGCCTCGGCAACCCCCCTCCTGACCCACCTCGCCGCCCTGACCGGCCTCCCCCCGGAGCCCGCCCGCCTGCGCGACCGCCTGCTGTCCTGGAACCGCCACATGGACGCCGACAGCACCGAAGCGGCCGTATACGCGGCCCTCCGCACAGCAGTCGTCCGCCGCCTCGCCGCCCACCCGGCCTTCACGCCCCTCACCGATCCCCCGGCCTACCCGGAGGTCCTCCTCCCCTGGATGTCCCTCACGGCCCGCATCGGCTTCGCCTTGGAACACTTCCTGAAAGCACAGGAGTTGTACGGCATCGACCGCCGCGAGACCGTACGGGAAGCCCTGGAGGAGATCGCGGAAGCACCTCCCACCGGCCCCTGGTCGGAGACCCACCGCGTGGCTCCTTGGCGCGCCCTCCCCGAACCCCCGTACGCGGAACCGGGGTTGTCCGGCGACCACGACTGCGTCAACTGCACCACCGCCGTCCCCGGCATCACCGACCTCGCCGCCCGAGGCCCCGCCGCCCGCTACGTCTGGGACCTCGACGACCGCGACAACAGCCGCTGGATCGTCCCCTTCGGCGCGGACGGCGTACCCGGCAACGTCCATCACCGCGACCAACTCCCCCTGTGGCTCAGGGGAGATCTCGTCCAGGTCGTCACCGACTGGACCCGACTCACCCTCGAACACACCGACCTCACCGACATCGCAGAGGAAGCGCATGCCTGAGACCGCCCGCCACGAACAGCACATCCCCGGCTACGGCACCATCGCCCTCCGTCCCCTGGACCCGGAGACGGACGCCCGGGTGATCCACGCCTGGGTCAGCGAGGAGAGAGCCGCCTTCTGGGGCATGACCAACCTCACCGAGGCCCAAGTGGCCGAGACCTACGCCCACATGGCCACCCTCGACACCCACCACGCCCACCTCGTCACCAAGGACGGCGAACCCGCGGCCCTCCTCCAGACCTACGACCCGGCGGCCGACCGCGTGAGCGAGTGCTACGAGGTCCGCCCGGGAGACATAGGCGTCCACCTCCTCCTCGCCCCCGCCGCCCCAGGCGCCCACCGCCCCGGCTGGACCTCGGCCCTGCTGACCGTGGTCGCGCACTACGTGCTGCGCGTACTGGACCGCACCCGCGTCGTGGTCGACCCGGACGTCCGCAACACCAAGGCCATCACCCGCTTCGAACGCCAGGGCTTCGCCACCGGCCCCGAGGTCGTCCTCCCGGAGATCGACCTGCCGGACGCGTACCTGCCGGAGAAGCGCGCCCGTCTCGCCTTCCTCACCCGCGAGACCGCCTTCGCGGAGGCCACCGGTACGGTTTGAGCGCCCCGCCGCCGGCATCCGTACAGGCGGGGGACAGGGCAGGGCCGGACGACAGAGGCGGGACGACGTGCGCGACCGTGAAAGAGCGCTGCGGCGCGTGCTGTTGGCTGCCGCGAGCCTGCTCCTGCTCCTCCTCGGCACGGCCTCCCCCGCCTCCGCGCACGCGGCCCTGCGCGCGACCGACCCCGAGGACGGGACGGTCCTCCAGCGCGCCCCGCGCACGCTGACCCTGACGTACACCGAGTCGGTCGGCCTGCTCGCCGACTCGTTCCGCGTCTTCGACCCCGAGAACCACCGCCTCACCACCGGCCAGGCCGACCACGCCCCCGGCCGGGCGGACACGGTGCGCGTCCCGCTGCCTGCGCGGATGGCGAAGGGCACGTACGTGGTCGCGTGGCGCGTGGTGTCCGCCGACAGCCACCCCGTCTCCGGCGCGCTCACCTTCTCGGTGGGCGAGCGGACGGTGACGGCGGCGACGGCTTCCGCGCAGACCGAGAACCCGACCACCACCAGCCTCTACAACATCGCCCGCTACCTGGCGTACCTCGCGGTCGCGCTCGTACTGGGCGCGGCCGCGTTCATCGCGTACTGCCGTCCGTCCCAACGAGCGCCCCTACGAACGCTGTTCGTCACCGGCGTCATCGCGTCTTTCGGCTCCACGCTGGCGCTGCTCGTGCTGCGCGGCCCGTACGAGGAGGGCACCGCACCGGAGTTGACCTCGCTGGGCCGCACGCTGACCACGCGCCCCGGCGAACTCCTGCTCGCCCGGCTGGCGTTGCTGGTGCTGGCGGTGGTCTTCGGGCTGGTGCTGCGCCGCCGGCCCGTATTGCGCCCCGCAGCTGTGACGACGGGCGCGGTTCTCGCCGTGGCCCTCGCCCTGACCTGGTCGGCCGCCGAACACGCCTCGGCCGGCATCCAGGTCCCGTTCGCCATCGCCTCCACCACCCTCCACCTGCTGGCGACGGCGGCCTGGCTGGGCGGCCTGGCGGCCCTGCTCCTCACCCTGCGCGCGCCGGACGTCCCGCCGCGGGTGGTGAACCGCTTCTCCCGCCTCGCCCTGACCTCGGTGACCGTCCTGGTCGTGACCGGCGTCTACCAGTCCTGGCGCGGCCTCGGCACCTGGCAGGCACTGACGGACACGACGTACGGGCGCGTGCTGCTGGCGAAGCTGGCGGCGGTGGCCGTGCTGCTGGGGGCGGCGGCGTGGTCGCGGAGGTGGACGGGACGGTTGTCGACGGCGGTGCAGGCGCAGGTACAGGTCTTGCAGCCTGCGGGCGGCCCCGCGCTCCCCCCGGAACCTCCCGCCCCCGAACCCGGCCTCCCGGTACGCAGGCTGCGCCGCACGGTGCTGGCGGAGGCGGCCGTAGGTGTGGTGGTCCTGGTCCTGACGACCCTGCTGACCAGCACGTTGCCTGGCCGGGCGGCGGAGGAGGCGGCCTCGGCGGAGACGGGCATCCCGGCGGCGTCGGTCACCACGGTCCCGTTCACGGTGGGCGAGAGCGGCCGGGGCAAGGTCCAGATCACCTTCGACCCCGGCCGGGTGGGCTCCAACTCGGTCCAGGCGGTGGTCTACGGCGCGAACGGCGCCCTGGCGGCCGTCCCCGAACTCCGCATCACCATGACCCTCCCGGCCCAGCGGCTGGGCCCCCTGGACACCGGCATCACCGACCGGGGCGGCTACTGGGCCACGAACTCCTTCGACCTGCCGATCCCCGGCACGTGGACGATGAAGGTGACGGTACGGGTGTCGGACCTGGACCAGGTGACGGTGTCCCGCACGGTCCGGGTGGCACGCTGACGGTTGATGCACACGGAACGAGTGACGATCGAGGGCACGGCCTTCCTGACCACGCTGCGCCTGGCGGGCCCCATCGGCCTGCTGGCCCTGCACGGCGGCGTCGAGGGCGGCACGGCGGAACTGGCGACCGAGGTGGCGGCCCGCACCGGCGCCACCCTCCTGACCTTCACCCAGCCGGAGGGTCCCCCCACCCACATCCCCTCCACCCGCATCGGCCCCTGCGCACCCCTCACCACCTTCCTCACCCACACCACCCTGACCGTCTCCCTCCACGGCCACAACCGCCGCGCCACCCCCCGGACGATCTACGCAGGCGGCTCCCACCGCCCGGCAGCCCGCATCCTGGCCACCGCCCTGACCAACTCCCCCTTCACCCCGATCACCACCCTCGCCGACATCCCCCACCCCCTACGCGGCCTCCACCCCGACAACCCGGTCAACCAGACCAGCCACGGCGGCGTCCAACTGGAACTACCGGTCCTGGCCCGCACGACCGCCCCGGCGCCGACCGCTCCGGAGATCCCGCCCCAGGCCGTCGTGGACGCTCTGACGGCAGGAATTCGGTTGATCACCGAGTCCGGTTTCCACCTCCGGTGAGCTACAACCTCGTTTGTCAAAAAGGAAGTTGATAACTTCCAAGGTGGCGGGTCCGACCCGTCGACGGGGGCTGGCCTCGCAACGGCGGGTCTGGACGGGGGAGACATGGTCTGGCAGGAATGGGAGAACGCGAAGGCCGGGGCGCGGGAGGCCAGGGAGTCCCGTACGCGTCTGAACGGTGTCGGCGCGGCGGGTACGGACGACCACGATCTGGTGGTCCACCAGGACGATCTGGGCGGCGTCGGGCATGAGGCGTTCGTGCTGCACGGTGAGCTGAAGAAGAAGGCCGACATAGCGGGGGCCGGCCTGGACAAGGACGGCTCCGGCTCCACGATGCGTGCCGCCGCGACGCTCAAGAGCCACCACTTCGGCCTCGGTGGCGAACTGGAGACGACGGTCGAGATCTGGACCTCGCAGGTCAAGCACGTCTTGCAAGCCTGCGCGCACATCTCGAACCACCTCGACTACACCAAGAAGCGGCACACGGCGGAGGACGCGAAGATCGTCGCTGATCTCAGCGGCCGTAGCGGGCCGGTGCCTGTCTCGGATCTGGACAAGGACTTCAGGTAGGGGGCCCGATGGCAGACCTCACGTACTCGGACCTGATGACCGTGGACCTGGCCGGGCTGGGCGCATCGGCCTCGCACTGGCGCTCCATGGCGAGTGCGCTGGACAAGCTGGCGACCGACGCGCGGGACGGCCTGGCGAAGAAGGCGGACGGGGCCCGTTGGAAGGGCGTCAACGCCGACGTCAGCAGGGAGTTCGTCCGCAGGACCGTCAAGGAGTTCGGCGATCTCCATACGGAGGCGCTGAGCATCGCCAATGTGCTCACGGATGCGCACGACGAGCTGGTGCGGTACCAGAAGCAGGCCAGGACCCTCACCGACGCGGCCCGTCACGGCGACCCGAAGCACCAGCCGCCGGACCCCGGGCTGATGGTCGGCGAGGGCCCCGGCGGCACGGTTCGCGTCATGGAGATGCTGTGCACGCCCGAAGGCCCCGACCAGCGCACCAAGGACCGGATGCGGTGGTACGCGGACACCCTCACCGGAATCGTCCAGCACGCGGCGGAGGTCGACGCGGCGGCCGTGCGCGCCCTGCGCGGAAGCCACGGCACCGATCCGGGCAACGCCGGGCACTCCCGGTACACCTCGCTGGACGAGGAGCAGCTTCCCCGAGCCCGGAAGCTCGCCGGGCTCGGCGCCGACGCGAAGCCCGCGCAGCGGGCCGAACTGCGCCGTCTCTGGGAGTCCCTGAGCCCCGAGGCGCGGGCCCGGCTCTGGCTCGCGCAGCAGAAGGACCTGGAGGCGGCGGGCATCCTCAGCCCCACCATGCAGCAGGTCGCGGCGGACGCGGGAGCAGGGCGGCACGGCTCCGAGTCACCGGGCACGGGGGACTGGTCCACCAAGGAGAAGATGAGGCTGCTGGCCGAGGGGGCGGACTGGAAGGGCATGACGGACGCGTCCCGCAACATGTCGCACTACCTGGGCAACAGCGGAGCACCGATGACCTTGCCGGTGGACAAGATGATGGCGGACGTACCCGCCTTCAAGCAGTACGTCGACGGCACCGTCACGCTCCACCAGGACGCCTGGCGTGCGCAGGCCCTCAAGGAGTTCAAGGAGAACGGCGGCAAGCCGGTCGCCTTCCCGGTGGAGGTCAAGCGGCGCCCCAGCTTCTACTTCAGCCAGGAGGACGACCCGAACTGGTTCTATGCGGTCGGCGGGGCCAACAGCAATGTGACCGGGGTGGTGACGGCCGTCCCGGACGAGCACGGTGCCCCGAAGGTCTCCGTCGACTACCAGGTGAACGTCTGGGACCGGTACAACTGGGACGAGGGAAAGGGCGTGAAGGTGGGTCCGCTGGACATCCCCGACGGCCAGATGGCCAAGCTCCACCGCGTGGGCCTCGCCCAGGAGTTCGACATGTCCGGGAGCAGCGACGTGAAGCACCACGACCTCGGTTCATCGGCATCCGGTGCCTCCCCGCTGCCCGACTCCGAGGAGAGCCGGGACGGCCGTACGAACCCCACCCGTGAGCAGCAGCATGGACGCACGCAGGGCGCCGTGCACCGGGCGGCCGGCCGATGAACGAGGTGAACGACGCCTACGCGTACACCCCGGAACAGCCCGGCGCGGGGAAGGACGGACCCCGGAAGGGCCGGCTCATCGCCGGAGCCGTCCTGGGGGTACTGGTTCTCTCGGGCGGTGCCGCCACGACGGCCTGGTACCTCGGTGACCGGAGCGGAACCTCCGCCGCCCCCCGGGTGACGGACGGCCGGTGGGCCAAGGGCATCACTCCGGGGTGGATGAGCACCCACATGGGCCTGGAGATCCCGAAGACCGCGCAGTCCCCCCAGGCGGCGTACGAGACGACGTCCCGCTTCGACACGGGCCTGCTGACCTTCACCCTGACGCGGGCGCAAGCGGAGAAGTTCCTGGCGAAGTACCCCCCGGACGGCAAGTGGCTCACCCCCTCGCCGTCCCAACCGTCCAAGCTCCCACACGACTTCGCCCACCTGGGCCTCCCCGAACCGGAAACACTCACCACCGGCATGCGCTACGGCGACGTCTGCCCCGGCGCCACCGACACCACGGACGACCCGTACGCCACCTCCGACCCCCAGTGCGTGAACCTCTACGCCCACGCCTACACCCCGACCCACACCCGCATCTACATCCGCGCCCACTACGAACCGGGCATCAGCCCGCTCCCGGAGAACTGAGTGACGGCCCTTGATCCCGCCGGCTTCCCCGGGCTGCCGCTCGCCTGGGCGCAGACGCCGTTCGGCTACCAATAGGCGCTGTCGTCCCAGGGTTTGAAGACATCGAACTGGACGGGGTCGTCGTCCTCGTCCAGCGCAGCCAAGCCCGGGGTGCTGAACTTTCCGCGCAGCCAGCTCAGGAGAGTGTCGATGAGGCCGGTGCGCAGGGGCGGGCCTTGATCCGCATGGCGGGGCCAGACGATCAGTGGCCAGTCCTCGGGGCTGTCGCCCTGCGTCAGCCAGCCGAGTTCGTCGCCGTCGATGGAGTTCGCGAACGGGAGGAATCCGCCGGGCTCGGGCCAGGGGACGAGTGGGTGCCACTCTGGCCGGCTGGCCTTGAGATCGCGGTACCCGTCCGTGGTCGACTCGATGTGCTGGAGGTAGCGCCGATCACCGGTACGGAGGGGAGTGTAGAAGCGCAGCCAGTCACTCCAGTAGCCGGCGCCGTACAGGTTCATGAGGGTCACGTACTCGCTCGGCAGAGCTGTGCCCAGTTCGCCGAACAGCCCGGCCCAGGTGCCGTCACCGAGACAGGGGTCCGCGGGCGGTGGACACAGCAGACGCAGCGCGTCCAGGCCGGTGCCCGTTTCCAGGGCGATGCGGCGCTCGCCGTCGGTGAGTCTGGGGGCGGATGGCTCGGGCGGCGCCCACGCCTCGGCCTTGGGCAGGAACGCGGTGCGCGCGATGGTGTTGCTCAGCGGTCCGATGAGCGGCCCGGGGGGTGACGGCAGTTCCCATTCCGTCCGGACGGTGTGCCGAAGGTAGGCGCCCAGGGTGAGGTCGTAGTGGTGCCAGGGCTCCAGACCGTTGCCAGGTATGCCGGGTGAGTGCCTGACGACCACGGTCCACTCGTCGGGGTCTTCGGAGACGGAGGTGTCCCAGAACAGGACGTCGCTCCCCCGCGTGCATCCCCAGGCGAGGAGGCCGCCCGGGGCCGGGTGGATCGGGGGCCGCTGGTCCTCCGGCAGCTGCCGGGCCGCGATGCGCGCCTCGCGGTGGGTGTCCTCGAGCCAGCGTCCGTAGTCGAAGCTGTCCTCTTGGACGCAGGGCACGTGGACCCACACGTACTCGCCGAAATCCAGCGGGCCGTGGGCATCGGCCAGCCGCTTGTACTCCCCCGGCAGCCTGAGCCCCAGCCACCTCTCGACGGCCGTCCAGTCGACCGGGACGGGCGCCGGCGGCCGCTCCGGGTGCGACTCGGCGAAGACAGCTACGTCCGAACTCACATGTCTCTCCGCGATCGCCGGCTCACATCGTGCCGGTGAGCGTACGCGACACCGCTGACAGCGGTGTCGGAGGACAACGTCGAAGGGCCCCGCTGCAAGCAGCGGGGCCCTTCGACGTTAGTGCCCGGTGAGGCACTGGCGGAGGATACGAGATTCGAACTCGTGAGGGGTTGCCCCCAACACGCTTTCCAAGCGTGCGCCCTAGGCCTCTAGGCGAATCCTCCGAGGGAGACATTACATGACCGGAAGGAGTGGTCGCGAACTCGTCCCCACGCCCCCGGATCAGGTACTCTTTGCGCAGCCCCTCACGCGGCGCTATCTGACTGAACTCCCCCAGGGCCGGAAGGCAGCAAGGGTAGGTCGGCTCTGGCGGGTGCGTGGGGGGCCCTTGTGTTTCCGGGGGCGGGAGATCGCGGCCGGGGCCGGGTGACCCGGGTGGGTGTACGGCCGACGAGGAGTCGCGTACCCCTCTGACCTGCGCCGAGTCCGGATGTCCGTGGGCGCCTATAACCTCGTATGCGTGTCGTCTCTCGCCTTGTACCGCCGCTATCGCCCGGAGACCTTTGCCGAGGTCATCGGGCAGGAGCACGTAACCGACCCGCTGCAGCAGGCGCTGCGGAACAACCGGGTCAATCACGCGTACCTGTTCAGCGGGCCGCGCGGCTGCGGCAAGACGACCAGCGCCCGCATCCTGGCCCGCTGTCTCAACTGTGAGCAGGGTCCCACCCCCACCCCCTGCGGCGAGTGCCGGTCCTGCCAGGACCTCGCGCGCAACGGCCCGGGTTCGATCGACGTCATCGAGATCGACGCCGCGTCCCACGGTGGTGTGGACGACGCCCGTGAGCTGCGCGAGAAGGCGTTCTTCGGGCCCGCCGGCAGCCGGTACAAGATCTACATCATCGACGAGGCCCACATGGTCACGTCGGCCGGCTTCAACGCGCTGCTGAAGGTCGTCGAGGAGCCGCCGGAGCACCTCAAGTTCATCTTCGCCACCACCGAGCCCGAGAAGGTCATCGGGACCATCCGGTCGCGTACGCACCACTACCCCTTCCGGCTCGTCCCGCCCGGCACCCTGCGCGAGTACCTCGGCGAGGTGTGCCAGAAGGAGGACATCCCGGTCGCGGAGGGCGTTCTCCCGCTGGTCGTGCGCGCGGGCCAGGGTTCCGTGCGTGACTCCATGTCCGTCATGGACCAGCTCCTCGCGGGCGCCGGCGCCGACGGTGTGACGTACCCCATGGCCACCTCCCTCCTCGGCTACACCGACGGCTCCCTGCTCGACTCCGTCGTCGAAGCCTTCGCCACCGGGGACGGCGCCGCGGCCTTCGAGGTCGTCGACCATGTCATCGAGGGCGGCAACGACCCCCGTCGCTTCGTCGCCGACCTGTTGGAGCGGCTGCGCGACCTGGTGATCCTCGCGGCCGTGCCCGACGCCGCCGAGAAGGGGCTCATCGACGCCCCGGCCGACGTCCTGGAGCGCATGCAGGCCCAGGCCGAGATCTTCGGCGCCGCCGAGCTGAGCCGCGCCGCCGACCTCGTCAACGAGGGCCTCACCGAGATGCGCGGCGCCAACTCGCCCCGCCTCCAGCTCGAACTCATCTGCGCGCGCGTGATGCTGCCCGCCGCGTACGGCGACGAGCGCTCCGTCATGGCCCGCCTCGACCGCATCGAGCGGGGCGTGAACTTCTCTGCGGGTACGGGCGCTCCGCCCATGCAGTACGTGCCCGCGCCGGACGCCCACCCGGGCGCGGTGGCCCCGGCGGAGGCTCCCGCGGCGCCCGGCGGGGGTCCCGCCGCTGCCCGCGCGGCCGTACGGAACCCCGGTGGTCCCGGTGGTCCTGGTGCGGGTACGGCCCCTGCGCCTGCCCCCACCCCGGCTCCGGCCGTGCAGGCCCCCGCGCCGACCCCGCCGCCCGCGCCCGCGCCCGCTCCCGCCCCGGCTCCGGAAACCGCCCCCGCCGCTCCCGGTGCCTGGCCCACCGCCGCCTCGGCCGGTGGCGGCCGTCGCTCCGGTGCGTGGCCGACCGCCACCCCGGCGGGTCAGGGCCCGAGCCAGCCCCAGTCCCAGCCCCAGCAGCAGGCCCCGGCCGGCCGGCCGCAGGCCCCGAGTCAGCCGCAGCAGCCGACGGCGCCCGCGCCCGCCCCCTCCGGCGGCCTCGACCCCCGGATGCTCTGGCCGAACATCCTGGAGGCCGTGAAGAACCGCCGTCGCTTCACCTGGATTCTGCTCAGCCAGAACGCCCAGGTGAGCGGATTCGACGGCACCACCCTCCAGCTCGGCTTCGCCAGTGCCGGTGCCCGTGACAACTTCTCCGCCAGTGGCAGCGAGGACGTACTCCGGCAGGCGCTGGCCGAGCAGTTCAACGTGCAGTGGAAGATCGAGGCGGTCATCGACCCCTCCGCTGGCGGCTCGGCGCCCCCGCCCCCGGGAGGTGGCTCCGGCTTCGGCGGAGGCGGCGCGGGTGGCTACGGCGCCCCGGCAGCCCCCTCCCGCCCCGCCGCCCCCCAGCAGAGCGCCCCCTCCCAGAACTCCCAGCCGGCCCCGCCCCCGAGACCCCCGGCTCCCGAGCCGCCCTCCGTCTCCCTGGAGGACGACACCCCCGCCGACGACGACCCCGACCTCGACGAGTCCGCCCTCTCCGGCCGCGACCTGATCGTCCGCGAGCTGGGCGCGACGGTCCTGGACGAGTTCTCCCACGACCAGTAGCGGCACCGCTGCGCGCGCGGGGGCACGTATGCGGCTGCCGGCCCGTCGTGGCTTGTCGCGCAGTTCCCCGCGCCCGTGGACAGTGGCTGCCCGCTGACCCGTCGACCCCCTTCAGCCGTGCCGACCCAGGGGCGCGGGGAACTGCGCGACAAGCCACCCCGCACCCGCAGCCGCCGACGAACCCCAGCCCCCCGCAAGCCCCTTGTACGTTCGTACAACTTCCCCACCCCCCGACCTTCGGCAACCCAGCCGATAGGCTGACCCCCGTGAAGGTCCTCGTCATCGGCGGCGGCGCCCGCGAACACGCCCTGTGCCGCTCCTTGTCCCTCGACCCCGACGTCACCGAACTGCACTGCGCGCCCGGGAACGCGGGCATCGCGGAGGTGGCCCAGCAGCATCAGGTGGACGCGCTCGACGGCAAGGCTGTCGCGGCGCTCGCCACCGAGCTGGAGGCCGGTCTGGTGGTGATCGGCCCGGAGGCCCCGCTGGTGGCGGGCGTCGCCGACGCCGTGCGCGAGGCGGGGTTCCCGGTGTTCGGGCCGTCCCGCGAGGCCGCCGTACTGGAGGGCTCGAAGGCGTTCGCGAAGGACGTCATGGCCACCGCCGGGGTGCCCACCGCGCGCTCGTACGTCTGCACCACCCCCGACGAGGTCGCCGAGGCGCTGGCCGCGTTCGGGGCGCCGTACGTCGTCAAGGACGACGGGCTCGCCGCGGGCAAGGGCGTCGTCGTCACCTCGGACGTCGAGGAGGCCAAGGCGCACGCGGCCGGGTGCGAGCGGGTGGTGATCGAGGAGTTCCTCGACGGCCCCGAGGTCTCGCTCTTCGCGGTGACCGACGGCGAGACGGTCGTACCGCTCCAGCCCGCGCAGGACTTCAAGCGCGCGCTGGACGGCGACGAGGGCCCCAACACCGGTGGCATGGGCGCGTACTCCCCGCTGCCGTGGGCCGATCCCGAGCTGGTGGACGACGTGCTGCGCACCGTGCTCCAGCCGACCGTGGACGAGCTTCGCCGGCGCGGCACCCCCTTCTCCGGACTGCTGTACGCGGGGCTCGCCATGACCTCGCGCGGGGTACGGGTCATCGAGTTCAACGCCCGTTTCGGCGACCCCGAGACCCAGGTCGTGCTGGCCCGCCTGAAGTCCCCGCTCGCCTCCCTCCTGCTCGCCTCCGCCAACGGCACCCTCGCCGACCTGGAGCCGCTGCGCTGGAGCGAGGACGCGGCCGTCACCGTGGTCGTGGCCTCGCACAACTACCCCGCCACCCCGCGCACCGGCGACCCGATCACCGGCCTGGCCGAGGTGGCCGCCGAGGACGCCCCGCACGCCTACGTCCTGCACGCGGGGACGAGGCAGGAGGGCGCGGACGTCGTCAGCGCGGGCGGCCGCGTGCTGTCCGTCACGGCAACCGGCGAGGGCCTCGCCGAGGCCCGCGAGCGGGCGTACCGCGCGGTGGCCCGGATCGGTCTCGACGGCTCGCACCACCGCACGGACATCGCGGCGAAGGCGGCGGACACGGCCACGACCGTCGCCTGAGAGACCTCTGTCTGAGAGACCCCCGCTCCACCCCAGGCCCCGGACCCCGAAATCCGGGGCCTGACCTTTGCCGTCTGTCACCCAGCTCTGACCAAGGCCATTCCATCGAGTGAGCAATGCGCCATCCGGCTGACGGGGGCCGGGGCCCCAACTATGGTGCGGCGCAAGCGGTCCGGCACTTGGCCCACCGGCATTGCGATGTCAGTGACGGGTGCCACAGTGGGGGAGTGGGCACCGCCAGGCAAGCACGCGATCGGCACGGAGGGGGTGAGCGTCGCGCATGACCGGAACCGGTGGGGAGCTGGGCGCCAGGGCCGCGCGTTCGCGCGCGCTGGCCGTGCTGCGGGTGCGCAGCCGGGCGCTGGCCGTGGCGCTGCTGCCCGCGGCCGCCGAGGTGATCCTGCTGACCGGTGCGGCCACCGGCCAGTTCGCCGGCGAGGGGTGGGACACCGCCCGCTGGGTGGTGGGCGTCCTCGCGGTGCTGGTGCTGCTGGCCGCCGCCGGCATCGCCCTGGTGGTGGCCCGCGCGCGCCCCGCCGCGAGCCCCACGGTCCCGGTGTCCGAGCGCTCCGCCCCCGACCTGTACCGGATGGTGCGCGACCTGGCCGAGCGGCTGGACGTGCCCGCCCCCTCCGCGATAGCGCTCACCCCGGACTGCGACAGCTGGCTGGAGGACCGTACGCACCCCGCGCACGCCCCGCCCGTCACCCGCGCGCACGACGGGCCGGTGGTCCCCGGTGCCCGCCCCGAGCGGCGGCCGGTCGTCCCGGCGCCGGTGCTGGTGATCGGCTCGCCGTTCCTGTGGTGGATGCGGGTGGCGGAACTGCGCGCGGTGCTGGCCCCGGTCGTCGCCGGTACGGGCCCGTCCGCGCAGCCCGACATAGCCGCCGCCCGGCGCTTCGTGCGCGGGCTCGACGCCGCGGTGGCGGTCGCCGACGCGCCGGGCCGGGGCCCGCTGACCCGGTGGGTGTACGCGGCCCTGGGCCGGGTGGCCCGGCTGCTGCTGCGCGGCTGCCGTGAGCACGCGGCGCTGATGGAGCGCGGGGTGGCCACGGCAGCCGCCGAGCGCGCCCAAGCCGTGGACTACGGACCCCGGATCGCCGCCCAGGAACAGGTCGGCCTGGCGTACGCGGGCTGGGACCGGCTGCTGACCAAGGTGGCGCTGCCCGCCTGGCGGATGGGCCGCTGGCCGTCCCGGCTGGACGTGGGCGTGGCCGCCGCGCTGACCGAACTGTCCCGGCGCGACCGGCTGGCCGACGGCTTCGCCGCCCGGCTCGGCGAGCGCCCCGCGTGCGACCTGCTGGAGGAGCCCGGCGCGGTGGACGAGGCGGTGTCCCTGCTCACCGCCCGCCTCTTCCACGGCGGTCCGGCGGAGTCGGGCCCGAACTGGGCGCCGGTGGACTGGCAGGCGTACCCGGAGGAGGTCGTGGACCGCACCTGGCGCGCGGAGGCGGCCCGGCTGCACCGGGTCCTGGACTCCCTGGGCGTCAGCCCCAGCCTGGACCCGGCCACCCCGGACCCCGGCGGCCCGACCCTGGCCCGCGTCCTGGACCACCTCACCGAGCCCGCCACCGACAGCGTCCCCACGGTCCCGGCCCCGACCCCGCCCCTCGACAACGAAGACCACCGCGCAGACACCACAGACACCGCCGACGCCGACCCCGACCCCGCCACCGAGCGCAGCGCCCTCCTCGCCGCCGGCCTCAGCGCGGCCCTCGCCCGCGAGGAGCGCGAGGAGAGCGCCGTGAAGCCGGGCGCGCGGGCGCAGGGACCGGACAGGGCGCTCTGGGAGGACGGCGACCTCCCCCTGTTCCCCCTCCAGCCCCCGCGCACCGGACGCGAACTGCTCGCCGCGCACATCACCGCGATGATCTGC
The DNA here is from genome assembly GCF_004328625.1 of Streptomyces seoulensis. Taxonomy (NCBI): domain Bacteria; kingdom Bacillati; phylum Actinomycetota; class Actinomycetes; order Kitasatosporales; family Streptomycetaceae; genus Streptomyces; species Streptomyces seoulensis. The sequence continues at coordinate 2,980,357 of NZ_CP032229.1, read as the reverse complement.
TGCGCGGCCGTCGACACCGCCGGAGCCGCCCCCGGTCTGGACTGGCTGGACGGCCCCACCCTGCTGTTGGACGGCGAGCGCGCCGCCGACCTCACCCCGAAGGTGCTCACCCTGATCGAGGAGGGCGATCCGGGCCCGCTGCGCGCGTGGCTGGCCGAGTCCGGGATACGGCCGGAGAAGCCGGTCCGGCTGGTCTGAGCCAGGCGGCACAGAAGCCGTCACCCGGCACCAGGAGCCCCGGCCGTCCACCGCTGTAACGGAGCAGCACCTTCCACTTCAGGCCAATTCACAACGAACAGTGACCGGAGTCGTGCGTTATGTGATGTGCTGGGAGCGACACGCACATGGCACGGGCATACGACACACGCCCACACGGCCGAGCGATCCGGTGCACCGAGCACACCCGAGAGCGCAAGCGACGACACCGGGTTCCGGTCCTGGCACCACAGACAACGCCATCATGGCAACGGGGGACACGAGGGAGGGGGCGTCCATGACCTCGGAACACATCCGCCGGTGGGAGTCGGGAGCGCTCGCGCACGCCGTCACCGACCCTTTCGGCCTGGGCCCGGTGCCCTGGCTGCGCGGCAGTGAGACCTACTTCGACGACACCGGACACGTGGTGCCCTGGTACGTCGACCCCATCCAGCCGGCCCCGGCCACCACCCGGTACGGCCGTCCCGGCGCGCGTGTCCCGGCGCCGCGTTCGGCCGGTCCCGGACCGCGCTCGGCCGACGACGTGGGCCGCCAGATCAAGGGGTTCGCGTCCACCGGCGCGGTGGCGCCCGGCGAGGCGATCGACTTCCACATCACGGTCGACCCGCCGCAGGAGTTCAGCGTCGACATCTACCGGATCGGCCACTACGCCGGGCACGGCGCCGCGAAGATCACCACCAGCCCCCGGCTCTCCGGCATCGTCCAGTCCGCGCCGCTCGCCGCCGACCGTACGGTCTCCTGCCACCACTGGTGGCTCTCCTGGCGCCTCCAGGTGCCCGCCGAGTGGCGGGTCGGGGCGTACGTCGCGGTCCTCACCACCGCCGACGGCTACCGCTCCCACGTCCCCTTCACGGTCCGCGACGACGAGCCCGCCGACCTGCTCCTGCTGCTCCCGGACATCACCTGGCAGGCGTACAACCTCTACCCGGAGGACGGCCGCACCGGGGCAAGCCTCTACCACGCCTGGGACGAGGACGGCTCGCTGCTCGGCGAGGCCGACGCGGCCACCACCGTCTCCTTCGACCGCCCCTACGCGGGCGCGGGCCTGCCCCTGCACGTGGGCCACGCCTACGACTTCATCCGCTGGGCCGAGCGCTACGGCTACGACCTCGCCTACGCGGACGCCCGCGATCTGCACGCCGGCCGGATCGACCCCACCCGGTACCGGGGCCTGGTCTTCCCCGGCCACGACGAGTACTGGTCGGTGCCGATGCGGCGGGCGGTGGAGGAGGCCCGCGACCGGGGGACCTCGCTGGTCTTCCTGTCGGCCAACACCATGTACTGGCAGGTGGAGTTGTCGCCCTCCGCGTCCGGGGTGCCGGACCGGCTGCTGACCTGCCGCAAGCGCAAGGGCCCCGGCAGACCGGTGCTCTGGCGGGAGATCGACCGCCCCGAGCAGCAGGTGATCGGCATCCAGTACGCGGGCCGGGTGCCCGAGCCGCACCCGCTGATCGTCCGCAACGCCGACCACTGGCTGTGGGACGCCACCGGTGCCCGCGAGGGCGACGAGATCGCGGGCCTGGTCGCGGGCGAGGCCGACCGGTACTTCCCGCGCACCGCGCTGCCCGAGCACGAGGAGCGCGTCCTGCTCGCGCACTCCCCCTACATCGACGGCGAGGGCGTCCGGCGCCACCAGGAGACCTCCCTGTACCGCGCCCCCTCCGGCGCCTGGGTCTTCGCCTCCGGCACCTTCGCCTGGTCCCCCGCGCTGGACCGGCCCGGCCATGTGGACGCCCGTGTCCAGCGCGCCACCGCCAACCTGCTGGACCGTATCTGCAAGCGGGACTGACCCCTGCCACCTGCCCCGTCCCCGGCATACGGGAGAATCGAGGCAGTTGGACAGAACCACGGGGAGGAACCGTGTCCGGATTCGTAGAAAAGCCCGAGCCGATCCAGGTTCCGGGTCTGGTGCACCTGCACACCGGCAAGGTGCGCGAGCTGTACCGCGACGAGGCGGGCGACCTCGTGATGGTCGCCAGCGACCGCATCTCCGCGTACGACTGGGTGCTGCCCACCGAGATCCCCGACAAGGGCCGGGTGCTTACCCAGCTGTCCCTGTGGTGGTTCGACAAGCTCCGTGACCTGGCGCCGAGCCATGTCATCAGCACCGAGCTGCCCAAGGGCGCCCCGGCCGACTGGGCGGGCCGCACCCTGGTCTGCAAGTCGCTGGACATGGTCCCGGTGGAGTGCGTGGCGCGCGGCTACCTGACCGGCTCGGGCCTCGCTGAGTACCGGGAGTCGCGCACGGTCTGCGGGCTCGCGCTGCCCGAGGGGCTGGTGGACGGCTCGGAGCTGCCCGGCCCGATCTTCACCCCGGCCACCAAGGCCGAGGTCGGCGAGCACGACGAGAACGTGTCGTACGAGGAGGTGGCCCGCCAGGTCGGCGCGGAGACCGCCGCCCAGCTCCGCCAGCTCACCCTCGCGGTGTACGGCCGTGCCCGGGACATCGCCCGGGAGCGGGGGATCGTGCTGGCGGACACCAAGTTCGAGTTCGGCTTCGACGGCGACACCCTGGTCCTCGCCGACGAGGTGCTCACCCCCGACTCGTCCCGCTTCTGGCCGGCCGAGACCTGGGAGCCGGGGCACGCCCAGCCGTCGTACGACAAGCAGTTCGTGCGGGACTGGCTGACCGGCCCCGAGTCCGGCTGGGACCGCGAGAGCGAGCAGCCGCCGCCCGCGCTGCCCGAGCAGGTGGTGGAGGCGACCCGCGCCAAGTACATCGAGGCGTACGAGCGCCTGACCGGCACCCGCTGGAGCTGAGACGAAGGAAGCCCCCGGTTCGAAAACCGGGGGCTTCTTCATGGAGCGGACGACGAGGCTCGAACTCGCGACCTCAACCTTGGCAAGGTTGCGCTCTACCAACTGAGCTACGTCCGCAGTGCGCCGTGGCGCGGAGCCAACTATACCCAACCCCGGTCGCGTGCGAGACGCACCGCGGTGTGCCGGTTCTCCGCGCCCAGCTTGGTGACGGCGGAGGAGAGGTAGTTCCGTACCGTTCCCGGGGACAGCGCGGCCCGCTCGGCGATCTCCGTGACCGGCGCCCCGTCGGCCGCCAGTTCCAGCACCTCGGCCTCCCGCGCGGTCAGCGGGGAGTCACCGGCGGAGATCGCGTCGGCGGCCAACTCGGGGTCGACATAGCGGTTTCCGGCGTGCACGGTACGGATGATCTCGGCGAGCCGTCCGGCGCTGACCGTCTTCGGCACGAACCCCCGCACCCCGGCCGCGAGCGCCCGTTTCAGGTGGCCCGGCCGTCCGTGCCCGGTCACGATCAGCACCTGGCAGCCGGGCAGTTCGGCCCGCAGGGCTGTGGCGACCCTCACACCGTCGGCGCCCGGCATCTGGAGGTCCAGCACCGCCACGTCGGGGGTGTGGGCCCGCGCCATCGCCAGCGCCTCCGGTCCGCTCGCCGCCTCCGCGACGACGGCCAGGTCGTCCTCCAGGGAGAGCAGGGCGGCCAGCGCGCCCCGGATCAGATGCTCGTCGTCGGCGAGCAGCAGCCGCACCGGCCCGCTCACGCGCTCACCCCGTCCACCGGCACCCGCGCATCGAGCCGGAACCGGTCCTCGCCCGCCGGGCCCGCCGTCAGCGTGCCCCCGACGGCGGCCAGCCGCTCCCGCAGCCCGGCCAGACCGGAGCCCCCGCTCCCGGCCGCCTCGCCCGCGCCGTCGTTCTCGACCGTCAGCACCACATGGTCCTTCCCCGTCACCAGTTCCACCGCGCAGTGCCGCGCGTCCCCGTGCCGCAGCACATTGGTCGCCGCCTCGCGCACCACCCACGCCAGCGCCGACTGCACCGGCACCGGCAGCACCACGTCCTCGGCGCGCACCGAGCACTCGATCCCGGCGGCATCCAACACGCCCTTCGCGCCCGCCAGTTCGGCCGTCAGGTCGGCTTCCCGGTAACCGCGTACGACCTCGCGGAGCTCGCGCTGCGACTCCTGGGCGATGCGCTGGACCTCGGCCATCTGCTCCATCGCCTCCGGCCGGCCGCGCCGGGCCAGCTGGACGGCCAGCTCGCTCTTGAGGGCGATCACCGACAGGTTCCGGCCCAGCACGTCGTGCAGGTCCCGGCCGAACCGCAGCCGTTCCTCCGCGACCGCGAGCCGGGCCTGGACCTCCCGCGCCCGCTCCGCCTCCCACAGCACCGACAGCGTCCACGCGCCGGTGCGCCCGGCACCCAGCGCGAACACGACGGCGAAGGCCACGGTCAGCCCGACGCCCAGCACCCCGGCGCCGTCGTCGGGCCGGGCCGGCCAGAGCGCGGCGACCAGCACCACGGTGAGCGCTCCAGCCCGCCGCAGATAGACCGCCATCGGCACCAGCAGTGCGTACGGCTGCCCGAACGCCATCAGCACGGCGCCCACGGCGAGCCGGGCCGTCCAGCTCTCCACGCCGTCGAGCGCGGTCAGCGCCACGATCAGCGCGAGAGCGGTACCGAGGAGCGCCGCCGGGGTCCGGAGCGCCCCGGCGGGCAGCGGGGCCCGGCCGAGGTACTGGTCGAGCGCGGGCCGGGTGAGCCGGTCGGCCGCCGCACACTGCGCGGCGCCCACCACCAGGAGCAGCGCGCCGAGCGCCAGCGGCACCGGCCGGTGGCGCAGGCCGCCGATCAGGGGTGTCAGCAGCCAGCTCACCGACAGCAGCCACGGCGTCAGGTGCCACATGCCGAGGGTGGTCAGCTCGACCCGCTCCGCCTTGCTCCGCACCCGCCAGTGCCGCTCGCGCAGCGCGCGTATCCGGCCCGGCCCGAAACCCCGGATCTCAGCGGGGCGCGCGGTCTCCTCCAGCACCCGGCTCCTCCTCCCGGTCAGCGGCGCGGTTCCCAGCGGAACCAGCGCCGCGCGGCGAACACGGCCACGGCCGCCCAGGCCAGCGCGGCCGCCGAGGCGCCCAGTGCCCCGTACGCGCTCAGGTGGCCGGTCCAGGCGCCGCGGACCAGGCGGACGGCCGGGGAGAGCGGGAGGAACTCGCAGATGCGGGCGAGCCGGCCGGGCATGGCCTCGGTCGGGAACATGATGCCGGAGCCGAGCATCGAGGCGAACACCACCGGCAGCGCGGTCACCTGGGCGCTCTCCGTGCTCCGGGTGAAGGCGGAGGTCAGCGCGGCCAGGGCGGCGCTGGTCACCAGCCCGGTGAACAGCCCCAGCAGCGCCAGGTGCGGTGCCTTCGGCGGGCCGAGGCGCAGCAGGGCCGCGCAGCCCGCGCAGAGCAGGAGCGCCTGGGCCAGGCCGAGGACCAGGGCGGGCAGCGCGGTACCGACGAGGATCTCGGGGTCGGAGAGTTCGCCGGTGCGCAGCCGCTTGAGGACGAGTTCCTCGCGGCGGGCCACATAGGCGTTGACCAGGGAGGCGTACACGGCGAACAGGAAGGTGAAGCCGACGGCGGCCGGGAGCATCACCGTGCCGGCGCTCAGGCCGAGTTTCGCCAGCTCGTCCTGACCGAGGGCCTGCCGCGCGGTGAACGGCAGGGTGAGCGGCACGACCAGCGCCGTGAACACCACGCCCTTGTTCCGCCCCAGCAGGGTGAGTTCGGCGCGGGCCAGCGCCCGCATCCGACGCAGCGATCCGCTCGCCGCTCCCGCCGACAGGGCCGGCGCGCTCATGCCGCCACCTCCCGCTCTCCGGCGATCTGGAGGAACGCCTCCTCCAGTGACGCCGACCGCATGTCCAGGCCGTGCAGTTCGACCCCGGCCCGCTCCGCCCAGGCCAGCACCCCGGTGGCCGTCCGCTGGAGCTCGCGGGTGCTGAGCCGGACGGTGCGGCCGGTGATCTCATGGGCGCAGACGCCGAGTTCGGCCAGTGGGGGCAGGTCGCCGGCGAAGTACCCGGTGGGCAGCCGGAAGGAGATGCCGGCCGGGCGCCCGTCGGTGACCTCGGCGGGGGTGCCGGAGGCGGCGATACGGCCCTCGTGCAGGATCGCCAGCCGGTCGGCCAGGTCCGCCGCCTCCTCCAGGTAGTGCGTGGTGAGCAGCACGGTGGTCCCCACGTCACGCAGCGAGCGCACCAACTCCCAGGTGTCCCGGCGCCCTTCGGCGTCCAGACCGGTCGTCGGCTCGTCCAGGAACAGCACCTCGGGGTCGCCGAGCAGCGCGAGCGCCAGGTCGAGCCGCCGCCGCTCACCGCCGGAGAGCTGCTTGACGCGTACGCCGCTCCGCCCGGTGAGGCCGACCCGGTCCAGCGCCTCCGCCTCGGGCCGGGCGCCGCTGACGCACCCCGCCCACATGCGGGCGGTCTCCGCCACGGTGAGGTCGGAGGGGAAGCCGCCCTCCTGGAGCATGACGCCGGTACGCGACCGTACGGCGGCCCGCTCGGCGTGGGGATCGTGCCCGAGGATTCTCACCCGGCCCCCGGCCGGTACCGCGAGGCCCTCCAGCAGTTCGACGGTGGAGGTCTTGCCCGCGCCGTTGGTGCCGAGCAGGGCGAAGATCTCGCCGCGGGCGACGGAGAAGGTGATGCCGCGTACGGCCTCGAATCCGGAGCCGTAGACCCGCCGCAGTCCGGTGACCTCGATCACGGGTTTCTGTGGGTTGCTGTCCATGACTTCAGCGTCCCGGCGTTTCAGGTGGCCCGGCAGTGCGCGATGTCATCGGCCGGCATGACAAATGTCAGCGTCCACGCGGGCATGAAGAAGGCCCCGGTCCGAGGACCGGGGCCTTTTCACTGAGCGGACGACGAGGCTCGAACTCGCGACCTCAACCTTGGCAAGGTTGCGCTCTACCAACTGAGCTACGTCCGCACTGCTCCCGACCGGCTCCCACCGATCGGTGCGAGCACCAGCCTACCTGATCCAAAAGGATGGTCATGACCGGTGCCAGAGCGGGTGACAGGAATCGCACACTGCGCCTCCCCCCTGGAAGGGGGGTGTTCTACTACTGAACTACACCCGCACGCTCCGTGGGTTTCGGCCTTTCGGCCTCGCCCCTCGGCGTGAGCCAGACATTAGCCGATCAGCAGGGGGGTTGCGCAAGTCGGTTCCCCCCGGGGACAGGTGAACGAGTCTCAGGGCCCGCCGGTCCAGGCCCTGAGGGGTCCGCCCCCGCCGGCTCAGCGGGCCTCGCTGAACGCCTCGTAGACCTTCTTGGGGATGCGGCCGCGCGCGGGCACGTCCATCTTGTTGGCCTGGGCCCAGGCGCGGATGGCGGACGGGTCGGGGGCGACCTCGGTCTGCCGGTACGCCTTGCCGGACCGGGCGCGCTTGCGGCCGGCCTCCACGTAGGGCGCGAGCGCCTTGCGCAGTTTCTTGGCGTTGGTTTCGTTCAGGTCGATCTCGTACGACTTGCCGTCGAGTCCGAAGGCGATCGTTTCCGCCGCTTCCGAGCCGTCGATGTCGTCGAAGAGCGTGACCACGACCTTTTGCGCCACGGATATCGGTCCCTTCGTGCGGCACGTCGGTACACCGGTGTTCACCGGCAAAGACGTGCCGAGTATCGGCTATTGCCAATTCATTTGTACAGTGCGCGCCAATGAAATGGGAAGCCCTACTGAATACCTCCGCGTGTCCGGACTCAATAGGCATCACCGGCGGCCCGCAGAACTTTCCCAGAAATTTTCACCGGGGCCGGTGTTCGACACCCGATCGTGATGCGGGTCACGTAGAAACCTCCAACTCTACCCGCGTAGAAATTTTGTACGGGTAGTCTGAAGGAACCTGCTCAGCACCACACACCGGGAGTGCCAGTGGCACGCGTCGTAGTCGACGTCATGCTCAAGCCGGAGATCCTCGACCCCCAGGGCCAGGCGGTCCAGCGTGCGCTGCCGCGCCTGGGTTTCACCGGGATCTCGGACGTCCGCCAGGGAAAGCGATTCGAGCTGGAAGTAGAGGGGCCGGTCGACGAGGCCGCGCTCGCCCGCATCCATGATCTGGCGGAATCCTTCCTCGCCAACACCGTGATCGAAGACTTCACCGTGAAGGTGGAGGAAGTCGCGGGGGCCGCGGAGTGACCGCTCGTATTGGTGTCGTCACATTTCCGGGAAGTCTCGACGACCGTGACACCCGGCGCGCGATCACCCTCGCCGGCGCCGAACCCGTAGCCCTGTGGCACAAGGACAAGGACCTGGGGCAGGTCGACGCCGTGGTGCTGCCCGGCGGTTTCTCCTACGGCGACTATCTGCGCGCCGGGGCGATCTCCCGCTTCTCGCCGGTGATGGAGTCCGTCATCGAGCAGGCGAAGGCCGGCCTTCCGGTCCTCGGTATCTGCAACGGCTTCCAGGTCCTCACCGAGGCGCACCTGCTGCCCGGCGGGATGCTCGGCAACGACCACCTCCACTTCATCTGCCGCGACCAGAAGCTGCGGGTGGAGAACGCGGGGACGGCCTGGACCGGCGACTACCGCCAGGGCCAGGAGATCCACATCCCGCTGAAGAACATGGACGGCCGGTACGTCGCCGACGAGTACACGCTCGACAAGCTGGAGGCGGAGGGCCGGGTGGTCTTCCGCTACCTGGACCTGAACCCCAACGGCTCGCTGCGCGACATCGCCGGCATCACCAACGAGGCCGGGAACGTGGTCGGCCTCATGCCGCACCCCGAGCACGCCGTCGAGCCGCTGATCGGAACCGGCCGCACCGACGGCCTCCCGTTCTTCACCTCGATCCTGAAGAAGCTGGTCAACGCATGAGCCGGACGCCTCTGGACACGGTCGACAACGCGGCCGCCACCCCTGACGTCGAGCTGCCCTGGGCCGAACTCGGCCTGAAGAAGGACGAGTACGAGCGCGTGGTCGAGATCCTCGGCCGCCGCCCGACCGGCGCCGAACTCGCCATGTACTCGGTGATGTGGTCCGAGCACTGCTCGTACAAGTCCTCCAAGGTCCACCTGCGCCAGTTCGGCGAGAAGGCGCCCCAGTCGGACGCCATGCTCGTCGGCATCGGTGAGAACGCCGGTGTGGTGGACGTCGGCCAGGGCTACGCGGTCACCTTCAAGGTCGAGTCGCACAACCACCCCTCCTACGTCGAGCCCTACCAGGGCGCGGCCACGGGCGTCGGCGGCATCGTGCGCGACATCATCGCCATGGGCGCCCGCCCGGTCGCGGTCGTGGACCCGCTGCGCTTCGGCGCCGCCGACCACCCCGACACCAAGCGCGTGCTGCCCGGCGTGGTCGCCGGCATCGGCGGCTACGGCAACTGCCTGGGCCTGCCCAACATCGGCGGCGAGGTCGTCTTCGACGCCTGCTACCAGGGCAACCCGCTGGTCAACGCCGGTGCCATCGGCGTCATGCGGCACGAGGACATCCACCTCGCCAAGGCGTCCGGCGCCGGCAACAAGGTCATCCTCTACGGCGCCCGCACCGGCGGCGACGGCATCGGCGGCGCCTCGATCCTCGCCTCCGAGACCTTCGACGACGCCAAGCCCTCCAAGCGTCCGGCCGTCCAGGTCGGCGACCCCTTCCAGGAGAAGCTCCTCATCGAGTGCACCCTGGAGGCGTTCCAGGAGAAGCTCGTCGTCGGCATCCAGGACCTCGGCGCGGCGGGCCTGTCCTGCGCGACGAGCGAGCTGGCCTCCAACGGCTCCGGCGGTATGCGCGTCACCCTGGACGACGTACCGCTGCGCGACTCCACGCTCTCGCCCGAGGAGATCCTCATGAGCGAGTCGCAGGAACGCATGTGCGCGGTGGTCGAGCCGGAGAAGGTCGACCGCTTCCTGGAGATCTGCGAGAAGTGGGACGTCATCGCCACGGTCATCGGTGAGGTCACCGACGGCGACCGGCTGGAGATCTTCTGGCACGGGGGCAAGATCGTCGATGTCGACCCGCGCACCGTCGCCCACGACGGCCCGGTCTACGAGCGTCCCTACGCCCGCCCCGAGTGGCAGGACGCCCTCCAGGCCGACGACGCGAACAAGCTGCCCCGCCCGGCCACGCCCGAGGAGCTGCGCGAGCAGGTCCTGAAGCTGGTCGCGTCGCCCAACCAGGCGTCGAAGAAGTGGATCACCTCGCAGTACGACCACTTCGTGCAGGGCAACACCGTCCTCGCCCAGCCGGAGGACTCCGGCATGATCCGCGTGGACGAGGAGACCGGCCTCGGCGTCGCCATCGCCACCGACGGCAACGGCCGCTACGCCAAGCTCGACCCCTACACGGGCGCGCAGCTGGCGCTGGCGGAGGCGTACCGGAACGTGGCGACGACCGGTGCCAAGCCGCTCGCCGTCTCCGACTGCCTGAACTTCGGTTCGCCCGAGGACCCGGCCGTGATGTGGCAGTTCGCGGAGGCCGTGCGCGGTCTGGCGGACGGCTGCCTCCAGCTCGGTACCCCGGTGACCGGCGGCAACGTCTCCCTCTACAACCAGACCGGCGAGGCGGCGATCCACCCGACCCCGGTGGTCGCGGTCCTCGGCGTCATCGACGACGTGGCCCGGCGCACCCCGGTCGCCTTCCAGGAGGAGGGCCAGCTCCTCTACCTGCTGGGCGACACCTCCGAGGAGTTCGGCGGCTCGGCCTGGTCCCAGGTCGTCCACGACCACCTCGGCGGGCTGCCCCCGAAGGTCGACCTGGAGCGGGAGCGGCTGCTCGCCGAGATCCTGATCTCCGCCTCCCGCGACGGCATGATCGACTCCGCGCACGACCTCTCCGACGGCGGCCTGATCCAGGCCGTGGTCGAGTCGGCGCTGCTCGGGGAGAAGGGCGCGCGGCTGATCGTCCCGGACGGTCTGGACGCCTTCACCTTCCTCCTCTCGGAGTCGGCGGGCCGCGCCCTTGTCGCCGTCCCGCGCTCGGAGGAGCTGCGCTTCACCGACATGTGCGGCGCCCGGGGCCTCCCGGCCACCCGCATCGGCGTCGTCGACGGTGACTCCGTCGACATCCAGGGCGAGTTCACCCTCCCCCTGGCCGAGCTGCGCGAGGCGCACGAGAACACGATCCCGGCTCTGCTGGCGTGACGACCGAGGACGGCCCCTGTCCCACCCGGACGGGGGCCGTCCCGGCATAGGGTCGCTCCATGCCCCCGGCCCAGAAGCGCCCCCGTAAGTACGACCCCCTCCGGACCCGTACCGCCGTGCTCGCTCAGCTCGGTGCGGTGCGCGCGGCCGTCGAGGGGCTGGACCCCGGGCAGCTCGCGTTGCCCACACGGCGGGACGGGATGACGGTGCGGGAGCTGGCCGCGCAGGTCGCCGCGTGTGTCGTCGCCGTGCGGCAGGCGGTGGAGCGGCCGGCGCGGTTCAAGCAGACGCTGCCGCTCGCGGAGTGGCCGCTGCGCGAGGCGGTCGCCTTCACGCCCGTACCGTTCGACCTCGCCGGCGCCGAGGACGACCTGCGGGCCCTGCTGGGCGACCACGCCGGGAGTCCGCTGGTGGACACCGGGGCCGGGGTGCTGCCGCTCAACGAGTTCCTGGTCACCCGGGCCGTCGAGCTGGTCCTCGCCGCCGACGACCTGTCCGACGCGGTGCCCGGACTGGACGTGCCGCTGGACCGGCACGCGCTGGCCGCCGCGACCCGGCTGCTCGCCGACGCCCTCGCCGTGAAGGCGCCCGGCGGGTCCACCGAGGTACGGGTGCCGCCGTACGCGGTGGTGCAGTGCGTGGAGGGGCTCAGACACACCCGGGGGACCCCGCCCAACGTGGTCGAGACCGGCCCGCTCACCTGGGTCCGCCTCGCCACCGGGCGTCTGAGCTGGGCGGACGCCGTCGAGCGGGCCGAGGTGAGCGCCAGCGGGGAGCGCGCCGACCTCTCCGGGCTGCTGCCACTCGGCCGATAGCGGGGAACCCCGGCGGCGCCGCGCACGTCGAACCCGCATGGACCGGCACACGCAGCGCATGACACTGACCGTGGCCGCCGCGCTCGTACCGCTCGCGGTGGCCTGTGGGAACGACACGGCCGACACCGGCAGCGGCTCGGTGGCCCCGCCGCCGAAGCTCACCGGCACCGACTGGCGGGTGACCGGCGTCACCGAGGGGGACACCACGCACCGCGCCCCCGCGGCCGCCCGCATCCGTATCGACGACGAGGGCCGCGCGAGCGGCAACCTCGGCTGCAACACCTTCTCCGCGCCCACCACCATCGACGGCGCCCGGATCGACTTCGGCACCCTGCGCACGACCCGGATGGCCTGTGACGCACCCCGGATGACCTTCGAACGCGCGCTGACCCGCGCCCTCAACTCCGGTGCCCTGACCGCCCGTACCGACGACGGGGCGCTCACCCTCACCACGGGCGAGGGCGGACGCGTCCAGCTCACGCCGAGCGCGTCCTGATGATGTGCGACAACTCACTCAGGACGCCCCTCAGAGGCCCCCGGAGCGCTCACCTGAGCCCCGGCCGCTCCTGACCCGGCGCGCGGTCACCTCGCTGACCTGCAAAAACGTAGAATCCACCAAGGTGATCGCGAGTCCGGCTTCGGCGAGGGCCACATATCCCTGATTCGGCCCAGCGGTCGGCCTCGCCTACACTCGGGGACGTGCCACGTGGTGACGGTCGACTCAATCACGATCTGCTTCCCGGCGAAAAAGGCCCCCAGGACGCTTGCGGCGTCTTCGGTGTCTGGGCGCCGGGTGAAGAGGTCGCAAAGCTCACGTACTTCGGGCTCTACGCCCTCCAGCACCGGGGCCAGGAATCCGCGGGAATCGCGGTAAGCAATGGCTCCCAGATCCTCGTCTTCAAGGACATGGGCCTGGTCTCCCAGGTCTTCGACGAAACCTCGCTCGGTTCGCTCCAGGGTCATATAGCGGTCGGTCACGCCCGCTACTCGACCACCGGCGCCTCCGTGTGGGAGAACGCCCAGCCGACGTTCCGCGCCACCGCGCACGGTTCGATCGCGCTCGGCCACAACGGCAACCTGGTCAACACCGCCCAGTTGGCGGAGATGGTCGCCGAACTGCCCAAGGACACCAACGGCCGCTCCACCCGGGTCGCGGCCACCAACGACACCGACCTGCTCACGGCACTGCTCGCCGCGCAGGTCGACGAGGACGGCAAGCCGCTGACCATCGAGGAGGGCGCCCACGCGGTGCTCCCCAAGGTGAAGGGCGCCTTCAGCCTCGTCTTCATGGACGAGCACACCCTCTACGCCGCCCGTGATCCGCAGGGCATCCGCCCGCTGGTCCTCGGCCGGCTGGAGCGCGGCTGGGTGGTCGCCTCCGAGTCCGCCGCGCTCGACATCTGCGGCGCGTCCTACGTCCGGGAGATCGAGCCGGGCGAGTTCATCGCCATCGACGAGAACGGTCTGCGCACCTCCCGGTTCGCGGAAGCGAAGCCCAAGGGCTGTGTCTTCGAGTACGTGTACCTGGCCCGCCCGGACACCGACATCGCCGGCCGGAACGTCTATCTGTCCCGTGTCGAGATGGGCCGCCGCCTGGCCAAGGAGGCGCCCGCCGAGGCCGACCTGGTCATAGCGACGCCGGAGTCCGGCACCCCGGCCGCGATCGGTTACGCCGAGGCGTCCGGCATCCCCTTCGGCAACGGCCTGGTGAAGAACGCCTACGTCGGCCGGACCTTCATCCAGCCCTCGCAGACGATCCGCCAGCTCGGCATCCGGCTGAAGCTGAACCCGCTCAAGGAAGTCATCAAGGGCAAGCGCCTGGTCGTCGTGGACGACTCCATCGTGCGCGGCAACACCCAGCGGGCCCTGGTCCGCATGCTGCGCGAGGCGGGCGCCGCCGAGGTCCACATCCGGATCTCCTCGCCCCCGGTGAAGTGGCCCTGCTTCTTCGGCATCGACTTCGCCACCCGCGCCGAGCTGATCGCCAACGGCATGACGATCGAGGAGATCGGCACCAGCCTGGGCGCCGACTCGCTCGCGTACATCTCCATCGACGGCATGATCGAGGCGACCACCATCGCCAAGCCGGACCTGTGTCGCGCCTGCTTCGACGGTGAGTACCCGATGGACCTGCCCGACCCCGAGCTGCTCGGCAAGCAGCTGCTGGAGACCGAGCTGGCGGCCGGGCCCGCCACCACCGCCGCGGCCGACGCCATCCGGCGTCCCTGAGCCGCGCCGTCCGAGCCGTACGACAGGAAAGTTCTCTCAAGTCATGTCCTCTGAGACCACGGGCGCCAGCTACGCGAGCGCGGGCGTCGACATCGAGGCGGGCGACCGCGCCGTCGAGCTGATGAAGGAGTGGGTGAAGAAGACCCGCCGCCCCGAGGTCCTCGGCGGCATCGGCGGCTTCGCCGGCCTCTTCGACGCCTCCGCCCTCAAGCGCTACGAGCGCCCGTTGCTGGCCTCCGCCACGGACGGGGTGGGCACCAAGGTCGACATCGCGCGCCGCCTCGGCGTGTACGACACCATCGGGCACGACCTGGTCGCGATGGTCATGGACGACATCGTGGTGTGCGGCGCCGAGCCGCTGTTCATGACCGACTACATCTGCGTCGGCAAGGTCCACCCCGAGCGGGTCGCCGCGATCGTCAAGGGCATCGCGGAGGGCTGTGTGCTCGCCGGGTGCGCCCTGGTGGGCGGCGAGACCGCCGAGCACCCGGGCCTGCTCGGCCCGGACGACTTCGACGTGGCCGGTGCCGGCACCGGCGTGGTGGAGGCCGACCGGCTGCTGGGCCCCGACCGCATCCGCTCCGGTGACGTGGTGATCGCCATGGCGTCCTCCGGGCTTCACTCCAACGGGTACTCACTGGTCCGCCACGTGCTGCTGGAGCGGGCCGGGCTGACGCTGGAGGGCGAGGTCGCGGAGCTGGGCCGGACGCTCGGCGAGGAGCTGCTGGAGCCCACCAAGATCTACTCGCTGGACTGCCTGGCGCTGACCCGCACCACCGAGGTGCACGCCTTCTCGCACATCACCGGCGGCGGCCTCGCGGCCAACCTGGCCCGGGTGATCCCGGACGGCCTGTACGCCACCGTGGACCGCTCCACCTGGACGCCGGGCCCGGTCTTCGACCTGGTCGGCCGGAGCGGCGACGTGGCCCGGCTGGAGCTGGAGAAGACGCTGAACATGGGCGTCGGCATGATGGCCGTCGTCCCGGCGGAGTCCGCCGAGGCGGCCCTGACCACGCTGGCCGACCGGGGCGTCGAAGCCTGGGTGGCGGGCACCATCGCCGAGCGCGGCGAGCAGGAGAGCGCCGCCGGACTCGTCGGCGACTACGCGGTCTAGCGCGGCCGCCGGCCGGTTTCCGGACAGCACAGAAGCCGGTCGGTGGCAGTGCCACCGACCGGTCTTCCGTTGCTCATCGCAACAAGCTCAGTGCAAGGTCAAGCGCCGCGACGGTGCTGTGAGGGACCGTCGTCCTCGTCCTCGTCGTCGTCCTCATAGAGGTCGGCGTAACGGGAGTAGAGGTCTTCCTCGTCGTCCTCATCATCCTCGAACGGCTCGCTGTTCGGCGGCTGGTTCGAAGTCGATGCGCCCAGTTCACTGGCCAGACGCGACAGATCAGTCCCACCGCTGTTGTACTTCAGCTGGCGGGCGACCTTCGTCTGCTTGGCCTTGGCCCGGCCGCGCCCCATGGCTCGACCCCCTCGGTGACGGGGCTCAACGGCCCCAGAGTCTGACACGCGTTCATGATCCGAAACGGACTCCCCGCAGAGAGGCCGGTCCGTAGGGCTTCCACGGTACCTGAGCCCGCGCCCATACGGTACGTCGCCCGCAGCACGCGCGTGTGCACAGGACCCACGAGGAGCCCTGTCCTCGCTGGTCAATGGCGATTTTAACCACTTATCGGGGTACGACCCGCCGACGGAAGTGACAGTTCTCTCCAAGTTGCCCCCGGCGGGTACCGCCGGGGGCCCCGGGCGCCCACCCCGACGGGGGCCGGGCGAGATCGCCGGGGCCGTGCCGCCCCGGCGTGTCGGTCAGCGTGCGGCGCGCGCGTCGGCCATCCGCTGCTCGGCGATCCGGTCGGCCGCGGCGGCCGGCGGAACCCCGTCCGCCTTCGCACGTGCGAAGATCGCCAGCGTGGTGTCGAAGATCCTCGCCGCCTTCGCCCGGCACCGCTCGAAGTCGAAGCCGTGCAGCTCGTCGGCGACCTGGATGACCCCGCCCGCGTTCACCACGTAGTCCGGCGCGTAGAGGATGCCCCGGTCCTCAAGGTCCTTCTCCACGCCGGGGTGGGCGAGCTGGTTGTTGGCCGCGCCGCACACCACGGACGCGGTGAGCACCGGCACCGTGTGGTCGTCCAGCGCCCCGCCGAGCGCGCAGGGGGCGTAGATGTCGAGTCCCGCCAGCCGGATCAGCGTCGCGGTGTCCGCGACCCGGCGCACCGCCGGGTGGGCCTCGACGATCGCGTCCACGGCCTCGTCGCGGACGTCGGTCACCACGACCTGGGCGCCCTCCGCGAGCAGGTGCCCGACCAGATGCCGGCCGACCTTGCCCACGCCCGCGATGCCGACCACCCGGTCCCGCAGCGAGGGGTCGCCCCACAGGTGCTGGGCCGAGGCGCGCATGCCCTGGTAGACGCCGAACGCGGTGAGTACCGAGGAGTCGCCGGCGCCGCCCTGCTCGGGGGAGCGCCCGGTGGTCCAGCGGCACTCGCGGGCCACCACGTCCATGTCGGCGACATAGGTGCCCACGTCGCACGCGGTGACGTAGCGCCCGCCGAGCGAGGCGACCATGCGGCCGTAGGCGAGCAGCAGCTCCTCCGTGCGGTCCCGCGCGGGGTCACCGATGATCACGGCCTTGCCGCCGCCGTGGTCGAGCCCGGCCATGGCGTTCTTGTACGACATCCCGCGCGCGAGCTGGAGCGCGTCGGCCACGGCCGCCGCCTCGTCCGGGTACGGGTGGAAGCGGGTGCCGCCGAGCGCGGGGCCCAGCGCGGTGGAGTGGATGGCGATGACGGCCTTCAGGCCGGTGGCGCGGTCCTGGCAGAGCACGACCTGCTCATGGCCGCCCTGGTCCGAGCGGAACAGGGTGTGCAGGACATCTGCGGTGACGCCGGTTACCTCGGTCACTGTGGTGACTCCTGTGTAAGAAGCGGCGGGCGGGGCCTGAAGCCCCTGGGGGTTCCCCCACACTTTTGGTGGCGGGGGAGGCGGCGGGGTGCTGCCACGCGGCGGTTGGGCCGCACGGCTGAGCGTAGAGCCTGCGCGCGGTCCGCGACCGGCCTGAGCACCAGATCACCCGCAGGTGCGACGCCCCGGCGATGGCGTGGCACGATTTGCAGTGGTTTCCAGGTGACCCGGACGGGGAGGGAGCAGGCGTGGCCAAGGTGTCCTCGGTGATCGTCCCCTACGCCGCCTACCTGCGCGTGTACGAGCCGCTGGCCGCCTTTCCGGAGCCGGAGCGCGAGCACTGGTCCCGCTACGCCCGCCGCGCCGACCGCCCCACCTACCAGGACGAGCTGCGCCGCTCACTGGCCGACCTGCTGCCCACCCCGCCCGTCGCGGTGCCGGTGCACGAGAGCGCCGACGCGTTCGTGCTGGAGCGGGACGGCGTGGTCTGCGTCTGCCCCTGGCGCACCCGGCTGCGCGGCTGGCAGGCGCTGTCCGGCCTCGGCGAGGAGCTGCCCACCCCGGTGCTGGACGCGGTGCTGCCGCCCCTGGTGCGCGACCAGGCCGCCCAGGACTACGAGCGCTGGCTGGAGCGCAATCCCGAGGCCCGCCCCTGGATTCGCGGGGCGACCTGGCAGATCCCGCTGAACTGGTTCGTGCTGGTCGCCGACGAGGAGCGCCGCTACGAGCCGCGCAGCGGCGAGACCCCGGCCCTGCTGCGCTACCGCACGCCGATGGTGCAGGCCCGGCGCCGGGTGGCGCGGGCGCTGCGCACCCTGAGGGACACCGTGCAGGAGAGCCCGCTGATCGACGGCGTGCTGGACGTGGGCCGCTGGCTGGAGGAGTTCCACCCGCGCTCGGTGGTGGAGCTGGACTACGGCGGCCTGGTGCACGCGGTGCCGGCCGGGACGCTGGAGGGGGACCACTCGGCGGCGGACGTGGCCGCCGGCATCGACGCGCTGCGCCGGGGCGACGAGAGCGCCGCGACCCGCGCCTACACCCGCCTCGCCACCCGCTGGCGGTCGATCCGGGACCTGCGCTCGGCGAACTGAGCCCGTACGGAGTGACGCACGTCACGGTCGAAATAGGCTCGAACAGCGTACGGTCTACGGAACTTGGACCGTTTGACGGGGCGTTGGCCTCGAACCGGGCTTTTGCCTCATTGGGTGATGGACGGCACTTACACGGCCCTTGCGTCTCTTGCCACTCCTCGTGCCAAAATAGGACAAGGAGTCCGGGGAGGACTCTGTCTGCCCATCTGCGCTCCACTATGGGCGGATTGCCCGCATTGTTAGCTTTGGGGGGTCTTGTGACTCCCGATCGCCATGTGACTGATCGTCACGTTGGCGTGACTGTCCGCTATGGCATGGTCCATCGGCTTCCGTCGTGGATGAACACCTGGGAGGGCAATTCCATCGGTTTGGCCGACGCGGCTGGACAGATGGTGTAGTTGTAGTGCCGAGGACAAGCCGTTCGTCCTATAACCGACTCGACTCGCGTCCGCCATTTCGGGCAACGCGGGTCAAGGTGCAGAATTTAGAGGAAAGAACCGAGAAGGTTCGGTTCTCCCGAGGAGGCCGCTCATGACCGCTCGCACCCCTGATGCCGAGCCGCTGCTGACCCCGGCTGAGGTCGCCACCATGTTCCGTGTCGACCCCAAGACGGTCACGCGGTGGGCGAAGGCCGGCAAGCTCACGTCGATCCGCACGCTCGGCGGGCATCGGCGCTACCGCGAGGCGGAGGTCCGTGCCCTGCTCGCGGGCATCCCGCAGCAGCGCAGCGAGGCATAACAACTGAACAACCGGGCAAAACGACCGGCCCCCCAACCGGCCGAAGCGCCCGAACCCTAGCTCCACAACGACGCGGGCCTGCCCCAACAGGCCCCATGCCCACGCCGGACGAACTCCGGAGGCACGTGGCACCGAGAGCGTCATGGATCGCGCTGGACTCCGCCGGGTCCAGCGCGATCTTTTTTGTGCGCTCACGGGCGCCTGCGGGGCCGCCGCGTGAGCGGCCTTGTCGGAGTCTGGGGAGGGGTGCGGGAAGCCCTGGGGGAGCCTGTGGGAAGCCCTCCCCGTCTGCTCCGGGAGGCGCGCGGGACACTCTCGGGGAGAGTGCAATTGCACATATTAAATTGACCTGTTGTAGGGCAGTGGTAAAAACCTGACTTTCAAAAACTCATGCAGTGACTCCCGTCACACGCCGAGACGCTTGTTGTCCCGCGCACAGGTGCGCTATTGGCGCCCTCCCGTCCCACCACCCCCTGGAGGAACGGGTGTTGGGGCAAAGCCCAGGTGTGCGCCCAGGGGTGCCCGCACATGCCCGGGAACAGCGAAAGGGCCCCCGGAAAACCGGGGGCCCTTCTCTTCACTGCGGTCCTGACGGGATTTGAACCCGCGGCCTCCACCTTGACAGGGTGGCGAGCACTCCAAACTGCTCCACAGGACCATCTGGTGCCGCGCTTCGTTTCTGCGTTGCGCTGCGAGAAGGACTGTACAGGAGTCCGGGTGCCCGGGTCGAACTCACCCGGTGCGACCGTGTGATTACGGCGCGGCCGCGTCGATCGCCTTCACGATCCGCTTGTCGGAGACGGGATACGCGGTGCCCAGAGCGTGGGCGAAGTAGCTGACCCGCAGCTCCTCCAGCATCCAGCGGATGTCCAGCACCCGCCGGGGCACCGGCCGGCCCTGGGGGAGCTGTTCCAGCAGCCAGGCGTACTCGTCCCGCATCTCGTGGACCTTCTGCATCCGGGTGGTGTCCCGCTGCACGTTGCCCGGCATCTGCTGCAGACGCCGGTCGGCGGCCACCAGGTAGCGCGTCAGGTCCGGCAGCCGGGCGATCCCCGCCCAGGTCACGAAGCCGGGCTTCACGAGCGCGTCCAACTGCTGCCGTACGTCGGCGAGGTTGGCCAGCAGCACGGGGCTGGAGACGCCCTTCAGGCGCCGTTCGCACGCCTGCCAGGCGGCCAGCACCTGCTGCACCTGGCCCACCGCACGCACGGTCGTGTCCACGATGTCGGCCCGCACCTTGTCGTAGAGCTTCCGGTACGACTCCTCGTCCCACACCGGACCGCCGAAGTCCGCGATCAGCTTGTCGGCCGCCGCCATCGCGCAGTCGTCGAACAGCGCCTGCACCGAGCCGTGCGGGTTGGCCGAGAGCGCGAGCTTCTGCGCGTTGGTCAGCTTGTCGGACGCGAACTTCGCCGGGTTCACCGGGATGTTGCGCAGGATCAGCCGGCGCACGCCCTTCCACATCGCCTCGGCCTGCTCCTCCTCGGTGTCGAAGAGGCGGACCGAGACGGTGTCGCCGTCGTCCACCAGCGCCGGGTACGCCTTCACCGGCTGGCCGGCCCGGCGGGTCTCGAAGACCCGGCTCAGCGTGCCGATCGACCAGTCGGTCAGGCCCGAGCGCTCCAGCGAGGGTCCGCCCTGCCGGGACGCGGTGGCGGCGGCCGCCTGCGAGATCGCCTGGCGGGCCTTCGGACGCAGCTGGAGCTTGAGCGCCTCCAGGTCCTTGTCCTCGGCCAGCTTGCGGCGCCGCTCGTCCACGATCCGGAAGGTGACCTTCAGATGGTCCGGCACCTTCGCCCAGTCGAAGTCCTCGGCGTCGAAGGGCACGCCCACCATGCGCTTCAGCTCGCGCGCCATGGTCGTCGCCAACGGCTCCTGGAGCGGGACCGCCCGCTGAAGGAACTTCTTCGCGTAGTTCGGCGCCGGGACGTAGTTGCGGCGGATCGGCTTGGGCAGCGAGCGGATCAGCTCGGTGACGACGTCCTCGCGCAGACCCGGGATCTGCCAGTCGAAGCCCTCGTCGGTGACCTGGTTGAGCACCTGGAGCGGGATGTGCACGGTCACACCGTCGGCGTCCGCGCCCGGCTCGAACTGGTAGGTGACCCGGAACTTCAGCTCGCCCTGGCGCCAGCTGTCGGGGTAGTCGGCCTTGGTGACCGCCTCCGCCGACTCCCGGATGAGCATCTCCCGCTCGAAGTCCAGGTAGTCGGGCTGCTCGTGCCGCTTGTGCTTCCACCAGGAGTCGAAGTGGGCGCCGGAGACGACGTGTTCGGGCACCCGCTGGTCGTAGAAGTCGAACAGCGTCTCGTCGTCCACGACGATGTCCCGGCGGCGCGCCCGGTGCTCCAGCTCCTCGACCTCGCTGAGCAGCTTGCGGTTGTCGGCGAAGAACTTGTGGTGGGTGCGCCAGTCGCCCTCGACCAGGGCGTTGCGGATGAACAGCTCGCGGGAGATCTCCGGATCGATCCGCCCGTAGTTCACCTTGCGCTGGGCGACGATCGGCACGCCGTACAGCGTCACCTTCTCGTACGCCATCACGGCCGCCTGGTCCTTCTCCCAGTGCGGCTCGCTGTAGGTGCGCTTCAGCAGGTGGCCGGCGAGCGGCTCGACCCACTCCGGCTCGATCTTGGCGTTGACGCGGGCCCAGAGACGGGAGGTCTCCACCAGCTCGGCGGACATCAGGAACTTGGGCTGCTTCTTGAACAGCGAGGAGCCGGGGAACACCGCGAACTTGGCGTTGCGGGCGCCCAGGTACTCGTTCTTGTTGCCGTCCTTCACGTCCTTCATCCCGACGTGGGAGAGCAGGCCCGCGAGGAGGGAGACATGGACGCGGTCGCCGGGGGCGTCGTCCTCGTTGAGATGGATGTCCATCTGCTTGGCGACCGTGCGGAGCTGGAGGTAGATGTCCTGCCACTCCCGCACCCGCAGGAAGTTCAGGTACTCCTGCTTGCACATCCGGCGGAACGAGGAGGAGCCGCGCTCCTTCTGCTGCTCGCGCAGATACCGCCACAGGTTGAGGTAGGCGAGGAAGTCGCTGGTCTCGTCGCGGAAGCGGGCGTGCTGCTGGTCGGCCTGGGTCTGCTTGTCGGCCGGGCGCTCGCGCGGGTCCTGGATGGACAGGGCGGCGGCGATGACCATGACCTCGCGGACACAGCCGTTCTTCGCGGCCTCCAGCACCATCCGCGCCAGGCGCGGGTCGACCGGCAGCTGGGCGAGCTTGCGGCCCGTGTCGGTGATCCGCTTGCGCGGGTCCTTCTGCGCGGGGTCGAAGGCGTGCAGCTCCTGGAGCAGCTGGACGCCGTCACGGATGTTGCGGTGGTCCGGCGGGTCGATGAAGGGGAACTTCTCGATGTCGCCGAGGCCGGCCGCGGTCATCTGCAGGATGACGGAGGCGAGGTTGGTACGGAGGATCTCGGCGTCCGTGAACTCCGGCCGGGCGAGGAAGTCGTCCTCGCTGTACAGCCGGATGCAGATGCCGTCGGAGGTACGGCCGCAGCGGCCCTTGCGCTGGTTGGCGCTGGCCTGCGAGACCGGCTCGATGGGCAGCCGCTGGACCTTGGTGCGGTGGCTGTAGCGGCTGATCCGGGCGAAGCCGGGGTCGATCACGTACTTGATGCCGGGCACGGTCAGCGAGGTCTCGGCGACGTTGGTCGCCAGCACGATCCGGCGCCCGGTGTGCTGCTGGAAGACCCGGTGCTGCTCGGCGTGCGAGAGCCGCGCGTACAGCGGCAGCACCTCGGTCGAGCGGTACTTCTTCTTCTCCAGCGCGTCCGCGGTGTCCCGGATCTCCCGCTCGCCGGAGAGGAAGACGAGGATGTCGCCGGGACCCTCGGCCATCAGTTCCTCGACGGCGTCGGTGATCGCGGTGATCTGGTCCCGGTCGGCGTCGGAGGAGTCCTCCTCCAGCAGCGGCCGGTAGCGCACCTCCACCGGGTACGTCCGCCCGCTGACCTCGATGATCGGGGCGTCCCCGAAGTGCCGGGAGAACCGCTCCGGGTCGATGGTCGCCGAGGTGATGACGACCTTCAGGTCAGGGCGCTTCGGCAGCAGCTGGGCGAGGTAGCCGAGCAGGAAGTCGATGTTGAGGGACCGCTCGTGGGCCTCGTCGATGATGATCGTGTCGTAGGCGCGCAGCTCGCGGTCGTTCTGGATCTCCGCGAGCAGGATGCCGTCGGTCATCAGCTTGATGAAGGTGGCGTCCGGGTTCACCTGGTCGGTGAAGCGGACCTTCCAGCCGACGGTCTCGCCGAGCGGGGTGCGCAGCTCGTCGGCGACGCGCTCCGCGACCGTGCGGGCGGCGATCCGGCGGGGCTGGGTGTGCCCGATCATCCCGCGCAGGCCCCGGCCCAGCTCCACGCAGATCTTGGGGATCTGCGTGGTCTTTCCGGAACCGGTCTCGCCGGCCACGATGACGACCTGGTGATCGCGGATGGCTGCCGCGATCTCGTCCTTCTTCTGGCTGACCGGGAGCTGTTCGGGATAGCTGACCGTGGGCACACGGGAGCGCCGTTCGGCCATCCGGGAGGCGGCCTTGTCGACCTCGCCCTCCAGCTCGGCCAGCACGGCGGCACGCGCCTCCGGCTTACGGATCTTGCGTGCGCCTTCGAGCCTGCGCCCGAGCCGGTGCGCGTCACGCAGCGACAGCTCGGTCAGACGGGAGGCGAGAGACCCCAAGGCGGGGGCGGGATGCGTAGACATACGCGATCCAGGATCTCACCTCGGGGAAATCCCGCGCGAATGAATTGTCAGCAGGAGTTCACGCCGAGCCGGAAGCCCGACTTGTAGCCGTTCTTGAATCCCTGCTGGTAGTCACGGTCGGAGTCCTTCAGCGACATGCCCTTCCCGTCATGGTGCTCACCGTCGTGGTGATGGCAGTGACGGCCGTCGCGGTACCCGGACCTGAACCCGTCCCGGAACCCGCGCTGGTAGTCCCCTTGCGAGGCGGGCGCCTTGGCCGCCGTGCTGACATGGGACGGAGCGGGCGCCGCCGAGGCCGCCTGCTGGAAGCCGATCGGAGCGAGGACGACACCGGCGGCCAGGAAGACCGAACACAGGGCAGCCGTCCGTTTTCTGTTCGTGGCGGGCATGAGAGCGCCCCCTTGGGTGATTTCCCCACGAATGGATGCGTTTTTACTCTAGTCCCGCACCTCCCACCTGCAACCGCGCTTTCCGGTCCCCTGAAAGCGGCCCGGAAACGCAAGAACCCCCTCCAGATACTGGAGGGGGTTCGGCCCGGATCGGGCGGTTGTGGCTGGGGCCGGGGTCGAACCGGCGACCTATCGCTTTTCAGGCGATCGCTCGTACCAACTGAGCTACCCAGCCACGAGGTTTCACGTGAAACCTCAGCGGTCCTGACGGGATTTGAACCCGCGGCCTCCACCTTGACAGGGTGGCGAGCACTCCAAACTGCTCCACAGGACCAGGCGCTGTACGACAGTGTCGCACAAGGTTGCGGGCCTTCCCAACGCGTTTCCCACCGGGGTGAGGTGCGCATCTGCTGGGCTGACGTCGCTGGAGAAGCGTATCAGAGCAGGGGCGGTGCTCCGTACCGCGCTTTTCGGGGGCGCGCAGGGCCCGGACGTGGGGAAACACGAAGGCCCGCCCTGGATCAGGGCGGGCCTTCATGACAAGTCCGCTGTGGTGCCCCCAACGGGATTCGAACCCGTGCTACCGCCTTGAAAGGGCGGCGTCCTAGGCCGCTAGACGATGAGGGCTATCGGCCCGCCTGGGCGCCGCATCGCGGCGCGTCGGGGACGTGTGCAGCATAGGGGATCGCGAGCGGTATGGGCAAAACCCTTCGCCGTGGTGAGGGCGCCGGACCGGGGACTCAGTGCTTCACCAGATGCCGGCTCACCTCGGCCGTGGTCCGCCCGAGCCCGCCCAGCTTGATCGCGTCCCATGCCTGGAGCCGGCGGGTGTCCCGGTCCAGATAGAGCACCGACGCCTCGATCGGTGCCGGGTACTGGCCCTCCACCGCGCGCAGTCCGCTGCCTCCGGTCGAGCCCTCGCGGCGCAGCCGGGTGCCCAGCGGGAGGATCTTGGTGCCCTGGGTGTGCAGATGGCCGCAGAGCACCAGCGGCACCGTGCCGTCGGTCCCGGCGGCGGCCACCGGTTCGTGCGCCACCGCGATGTCCACCGGGGTGCCCTTGGCCTTCTGGTCCCGCAGCGCCGAGGCGAGCCGGGCGCCCGCCAGCCGCTCCGCCGCGTCACCGCCGGTCGCCTGGGAGCGGTCGGGGGTGAACTGGGGGTCGCCGGTGCCCGCGAAGCGCACCCCGGCGATCGTCTCGGCCTCGCCCTCGTCCAGCACGTGCGCGTTCCTGATGCCCTCCAGATAGCGCTGGGTGGCCCGCGAGTCGTGGTTGCCCCGCACCCAGACGTAGGGCACGCCCAGATCCTTCACGGGGTCGAGGAAGCCCTTCTCCGCCGAGGTGCCGTGGTCCATGGTGTCGCCGGAGTCGACGATCACGTCCACCTTGTACTGGTCCACCAGCGAGCCGATGATCTTCCACGCGGCCGGGTTGAGGTGGATGTCGGAGACGTGCAGCACCCGGATCGTGGAGGGGTCGGGCTGGTAGGCGGGGAGCGTGGAGGCGACGTCGTACAGCTTGGTCACGTTGGTCACCAGGCGGGCCAGTTCCTGCTGGTAGACGTCGAAGTCGGTGACGATGCTGCGGGCGTTGCCCACCACGGACGGTGCCGAGGAGAGCAGGCCGGAGAACTTGGGCTCCAGCACCGACTTCGGGTTCCAGGTGGCCCACGCCGACACCCCGCAGGCCGCGAGCAGCGTCAGAGCGAGACCGCCGGCCGCCAGCGCGGGGCGCGGACGGCGGTAGACGGCGAGACCCAGTGCGGTCGCGCCGGTGACGACGGCCACGCACGAGCGCACCGCGAGGTCGAGCGTGCCGCGCTCGACGTCCCGGGCCACCTCGTCCTGGAGCCCGGACAGCCGCTCGGGATGGTCGACCAGCGCCTGGGCGCGCCCGGGGTCCAGCTGGTCCACGTCGACGTCCAGCCGGACGGGCGCGACATGGCTGTCCAGGGTCAGCGCGCCGAGCGGGGAGACGTCGACCTTGGTGCCGCCGCTGAGCGAGGGCCGCAGGGCCATGGTGGTGTCCATCGGGCCGACCGGGGCCCGGACGTTGCCGACGATCAGCAGGCCCAGCCAGGCCCCGACGAGTACGACACCCGTCAGGCCGAACGCCCGCAGCCACCGGCCGCCGCCGGTCCGGCGCGGCGGATGCCACCACTTCCGTTCGCGGGGCGGGTCCGGGGCGGAAGCGGCGGGGACTCGGGGCATTGGTGCCGTATGCCCGTACGAGCGCCGGGACATGCGGGGCGGTCAGCCCCAGCCCAGTTCGTGCAGCCGGGCGTCCTCGATGCCGAAGTGGTGGGCCACCTCGTGGACCACGGTGACGGCCACCTCGTGGACGACCTCCTCGGTGGTCCGGCAGTACCGCAGGGTGGGGCCCATGTAGATGCTGATGCGGTCGGGCAGGACCCCGGCGTACCACTCGCCGCGCTCGGTGAGCGGGGTGCCCTCGTACAGGCCGAGCAGTTCGGGGTCGTCGGGGGAGGGTTCGTCCTCCACGAAGACGGCCACGTTGTCCATGACCCGCGTCAGTTCCGGCGGGATCCGGTCCAGGGCCTCGCTCACCAGCTCTTCGAACCTGTCGCGCGTCATCTCCAGCACAGGGCCATTGTCGGCCAAGCCCGCCCGGCGCGGGGCGTGTACGCGCGGTCCGCCGTGCTCCGGCCGGCCGGGACCGTGGCGTGTCCTCCCGTGGGCGGCGGGAGTTGGGCAGGGCGTTCCCGATTCCCCGCTGTCGGAGGTGGCCGTCGTGCGCCGCTTGTACGTACCCGTCCGTCTGGCCGTCGCGGTGCTGGCCGTGGCCGCCGCCTCCGGCTGTGTGCACGTCGGTGACGACGCGGGCCCCCGCCGTACCCCGCACTCCGCCGCCCAGCGGGAGGGGGCGGGTCCCGGGGGCGGGCCGGTGTCCGGGGGCGGCGGGGTCGAGGCGGACGACGAGGAGGGGGGCGACGGCAAGCACGGGCACGGCGGCAAGAAGAGGAAGCACGGGGAGCCGGCCTCCGCCTCGGCGGACGAACGGGAGCCGGGTGAGCAGGGTTCGGCGGTGCCGTCCAAGCCGGGGCAGACGGTGCGGCCCGGGGAGCCGGTGCCGACGGGTGAGCCGACGCCGCCCCCGGTGACCTCCGCGCCGCCGGAGCCGCCCGCGTCGACCCCGCCGCCGCCGGACACCGAGCCGCCGTCCGCCGAGCCGTCCTCCTCGGCCCACGAGGACCCCGCCCCGCAGTGAGCCGGAGGGGGTCGAAGTAGGGGGTTGACAAGCCGGTTTGCCTTCAGGGGTGGAGGGTGCGTATGGTGGTAGATCGTTTGATCCCATTTGCCCGGCGCCATCGCAGAGCGCGCCGTGTGGCGCGTACTCTCCTTTGCCGTGACGGACCGCATTGAGGCGGTTGTGTTGTGCGAATCACGGAGTTGACGGGCGCGTGCCGAGAGACTCCGGAAGGTTTCGCATTCGCATGTCCGTTTCCAGTACTGACCAGTTCGTCGCGCCCGAGAACCCCGAGGGCGTGACCGCCCTCGGGGACGAGACGAACGAGGTCACCGCTGTCGTCGAGGCCGATGAGGCCACCGACACCCCCCAGCTCACCTTCGCCGACCTCGGTCTCCCCGAGGGCATCGTGCGCAAGCTCGCGCAGAACGGCGTGACCACCCCCTTCCCGATCCAGGCCGCGACCATCCCGGACGCCCTGGCCGGCAAGGACATCCTCGGCCGTGGCCGCACCGGCTCCGGCAAGACCCTCTCCTTCGGTCTGCCCACCCTGGCCACGCTGGCCGGCGGCCGCACCGAGAAGAAGCGTCCGCGCGCCGTCATCCTGACGCCGACCCGCGAGCTGGCGATGCAGGTCGCCGACGCCCTCCAGCCCTACGGTGACGTGCTCGGCCTGAAGATGAAGGTCGTCTGCGGCGGTACCTCGATGGGCAACCAGATCTACGCCCTCGAGCGCGGCGTCGACGTCCTCGTCGCCACCCCGGGCCGCCTGCGCGACATCATCAACCGCGGCGCCTGCTCGCTGGAGGACGTCCAGATCGCGGTCCTCGACGAGGCCGACCAGATGTCCGACCTGGGCTTCCTGCCCGAGGTCACCGAGCTGCTCGACCAGGTCCCGGCCGGCGGCCAGCGCATGCTGTTCTCCGCGACCATGGAGAACGAGATCTCCACCCTGGTCAAGCGCTACCTGAACGACCCGGTCACGCACGAGGTCGACAGCGCCCAGGGCAACGTCACGACCATGTCGCACCACATCCTCATCGTGAAGCCCAAGGACAAGGCGCCGGTCACCGCCGCGATCGCCTCCCGCAAGGGCCGCACGATCATCTTCGTGCGCACCCAGCTCGGCGCCGACCGCATCGCCGAGCAGCTCCGCGAGTCCGGTGTGAAGGCCGACGCGCTGCACGGCGGCATGACCCAGGGCGCCCGTACCCGGACGCTGGCCGACTTCAAGGACGGCTACGTCAACGCGCTCGTCGCCACCGACGTCGCCGCGCGCGGCATCCACGTCGACGGCATCGACCTGGTGCTCAACGTCGACCCGGCGGGCGACCACAAGGACTACCTGCACCGCTCCGGCCGTACCGCCCGCGCGGGCCGTTCCGGCACGGTCGTCTCGCTGTCCCTGCCGCACCAGCGCCGCCAGATCTTCCGGCTGATGGAGGACGCGGGCGTCGACGCCGCGCGCCACATCATCCAGGGGGCCGGCGCCTTCGAGCCCGAGGTCGCCGAGATCACCGGCGCGCGGTCCATGACCGAGGTGCAGGCCGAGTCCGCGGGCAATGCCGCGCAGCAGGCCGAGCGCGAGGTCGCCGGTCTGGTCAAGGAGCTGGAGCGGGCCCAGCGCCGCGCCGGTGAGCTGCGCGAGGAGGCCGACCGCCTCGTGGCGCGGGTCGCCCGCGAGCGCGGCGAGGACCCGGAGGCCGCCGTGGCCGAGGCGCAGGCGACCGCCGAGCAGGCCGTCGCCGAGGCGGCCGCCGAGGCCGAGCGTCCGGCCGCCCGCGAGCCCGAGCGCGACGAGCGTCCGGCCGGGCGCCGTTCCTTCGGCGACCGTGGCGAGCGCCGTGACGACCGTGGTGGCCGTGGCTTCGAGCGTCGTGACGACCGTGGTGGCCGTTCGTTCGAGCGCCGTGACGACCGTGGCGGCCGTGGCTTCGAGCGCCGCGACGACCGCGGTGGCGAGCGCCGTTCCTTCAACCAGGACCGGGGCGACCGGGGTTTCGAGCGCCGCGATGACCGTGGTGGCCGTGGCTTCGAGCGCCGCGACGACCGTGGTGGCCGTTCGTTCGAGCGCCGCGACGACCGTGGCGGCGAGCGCGGTGGCGAGCGCCGTTCCTTCAACCAGGACCGCGGCGGCGACCGTGGCGGCGACCGGGGTTTCGAGCGCCGTGACGACCGCGGTGGCCGTTCCTTCGAGCGCCGTGACGACCGTGGCGGCTTCCGCCGCGACGACCGTGGCGGTCACCGGGGCAGCGACCGTCCGTTCAACCGCGAGCGCCGCGACGACCGTCCGGGCTTCCGCTCCGGCGGCCACGAGCGTCCCTACGGCCGCCGTGACGAGCACCGCGGCACCGGCGGCTCCTCCTCCTTCGGCCGTCGTGACGACAAGCCCCGCTGGAAGCGCAACGGCTGACCCTCGGTGAGCCGGCGAAGGGCCCGTACGGATCTCCGTACGGGCCCTTCGCGTGTCCCGGTGTTTTTCGGCCGCCGCGTGGCGCATGTCGCGTCGGCGCCCAGGGAATTGCTGGGGTCATGACAGACGACACGCAAGCGAAAGCCGAGTCGGCCCTGTCCGACGAGGAGCGGCTCGCCCAGCTCGGCTACACCCAGGTCCTGGCCCGCCGGATGTCGGCGTTCTCCAACTACGCCGTCTCCTTCACGATCATCTCGGTACTGTCCGGGTGCCTCACGCTGTACCTGTTCGGCATGGTGACCGGCGGCCCGGCCGTGATCACCTGGGGGTGGGTGGCCGTCGGCCTGATGACGCTGTTCGTCGGCCTGTCGATGGCCGAGATCTGCTCCGCCTACCCGACCTCGGCCGGCCTGTACTTCTGGGCGCACCGGCTCGCGCCCCCGCGCTCGGCGGCGGCCTGGGCCTGGTTCACCGGGTGGTTCAACGTGCTCGGCCAGGTGGCGGTGACGGCGGGCATCGACTTCGGCGCCGCGTCCTTCCTCGGGGCCTGGCTGAACCTCCAGTTCGGCTTCCGGGTCTCACCCGGCCGTACGGTCCTGCTCTTCGCGGCGATCCTGCTGCTGCACGGGCTGCTCAACACCTTCGGGGTGCGGATCGTCGCCCTGCTGAACAGCGTGAGCGTGTGGTGGCACGTGGGCGGCGTCGCGGTCATCGTCGGCGCGCTCGCCTTCCTGCCCGACCACCACCAGTCGGCGTCCTTCGTGTTCACCCACTTCGTCAACGAGACGGGCTGGGGCAGCGGCTTCTACGTCGTGCTGCTCGGCCTCCTCATGGCGCAGTACACCTTCACCGGCTACGACGCCTCCGCCCACATGACCGAGGAGACCCACGACGCGGCGACCGCCGGCCCGAAGGGCATCGTCCGCTCCATCTGGACCTCCTGGATCGCGGGCTTCGTCCTGCTGCTGGGCTTCACCTTCGCCATCCAGTCCTACGACGGCGCGCTCCAGTCGCCCACGGGAGCGCCCCCGGCGCAGATCCTGCTGGACGCGCTCGGCGCCACCACCGGCAAGCTGCTCCTGCTCGTGGTGATCGGCGCCCAGCTGTTCTGCGGGATGGCCTCGGTGACGGCCAACAGCCGCATGATCTACGCCTTCTCGCGGGACGGCGCGCTCCCCTTCTCCCGCGTCTGGCACACGGTCAGCCCGCGCACCCGGACCCCGGTCGCGGCGGTCTGGCTGGCCGCCCTGGGCGCGCTCGTCCTCGGCCTGCCGTACCTCATCAACTCCACGGCGTACGCGGCCGTGACGTCCATCGCGGTGATCGGGCTCTACATCGCCTACGTCATCCCGACGCTGCTGCGCGTCCGCAAGGGCGACGCCTTCCAGCGGGGGCCGTGGCACCTGGGCCGCTGGTCGCTCCCCGTCGGCGTGGTCTCGGTCGTGTGGGTCGTCCTGATCACGGTCCTGTTCATGCTCCCGCAGGTCTCCCCGGTCACCTGGGAGACCTTCAACTACGCCCCGGTCGCCGTCCTCGTCGTCCTCGGCTTCGCCGCCACCTGGTGGCTCGCCTCCGCCCGCCACTGGTTCCTCCGCGACTGACCGACGCGGCCGTGTCCCCGATACCCGATCGGAGACACGGCCACCGCCAGCTATGCTCGGACAGGCAACACCGCCCAGGGCCCTTAGCTCAATTGGCAGAGCAGTGGACTTTTAATCCATTGGTTGTGGGTTCGAGTCCCACAGGGCCTACGTGAACGCCCCCGGTTCGACGATCCGTTGAGCCGGGGGCTTGTCTGTTTTGTCCGGTTCCGGGCCGGGGTGACGTGAGGTGCACCCGGTGGGGATCGATAGCTGTTCCGGCGGACTCAGTTTTCGGGGGGAGGCGCCGACAGATTATTTACCGTAATAGCCGAGGTGGGTTTTTTCGTCCGACGCGCGCCGCCGTGGCGTGCTACCGTCGATCTCGGTTGCAGTTGTGGTTCCCGAAGTTGAATTTCCGGTCTTTTCCGGTTGGGGTAATCATCGCGGCGACACGCGGTTCGTACAGTGCGTACCGCGATGCACTGCCCCGAAGGAGAATTGACATGGCTACTGGCACCGTGAAGTGGTTCAACGCGGAAAAGGGCTTCGGCTTCATCGAGCAGGACGGCGGCGGCGCCGACGTCTTCGCCCACTACTCCAACATCGCCGCCCAGGGCTTCCGTGAGCTGCTCGAGGGCCAGAAGGTGTCCTTCGACATCGCGCAGGGCCAGAAGGGCCCGACGGCCGAGAACATCGTCGTCGCCTGACGCCGCGCGCACTCTGCAGCCGGGGCCCGCATCCTTCGGGGTGCGGGCCCCGGCTGTACGCATTTCCCGCAGCTTTTTCCGCTGCGCTCCACCGGCTCATTCTTGCAATTACCCGTGCGGCCCAGTGCTGCGGGAATTCCTTGAGGTGTGCCGCATCGAGGAAGGTTCCGCATGAACCGCACACGTACGAACGACCGTCATACCCGCACCGGTAATGGCGGCCCGCGCCGCCGGACCCCGTCGGTCCAGGGGGAGTTCGCGCTTCCCAGGACGACGACTCCCGCACTTCCCGCCGTGGAGGGTTTCGCCGATCTCGACATGCCGGCGGAACTGCTGGCCGCGCTCGGCGCGCAGGGCGTGACCGTGCCGTTCCCGATCCAGGGCGCGACCCTGCCGAACTCCCTCGCGGGCCGGGACGTGTTGGGCCGGGGCCGTACCGGCTCCGGCAAGACCCTCGCCTTCGGGCTCGCCCTGCTGGCCCGTACGGCCGGACGGCGGGCCGAGGCCCGGCAGCCGCTGGGGCTGGTCCTCGTACCGACGCGGGAGCTGGCGCAGCAGGTCACCGACGCGCTCGCGCCGTACGCCCGCGCGGTGCGGCTGCGGCTGGCCACGGTCGTGGGCGGGATGCCGATCGGCCGGCAGGCGAGCGCGCTGCGCGGGGGCGCCGAGGTCGTCGTCGCCACACCGGGACGGCTCAAGGACCTCATCGACCGGGGTGACTGCCGGCTGGACCAGGTCGCGGTCACCGTTCTCGACGAGGCCGACCAGATGGCCGACATGGGGTTCATGCCGCAGGTCACGGCGCTGCTCGACCAGGTGCGCCCGGAGGGTCAGCGCATGCTGTTCTCCGCGACCCTGGACCGCAACGTCGACCTGCTGGTGCGCCGCTACCTCAGCGACCCCGTGGTGCACTCCGTCGACCCTTCGGCCGGCGCGGTCACGACGATGGAGCACCACGTGCTGCACGTCCACGGCGCCGACAAGCACGCGGCCACCACCCAGATCGCCGCCCGCGACGGCCGCGTCATCATGTTCCTCGACACCAAGCACGCCGTCGACCGCCTCACCGAGCACCTGCTGAACAGCGGGGTACGGGCCGCGGCCCTGCACGGCGGGAAGTCGCAGCCGCAGCGCACCCGCACCCTGACGCAGTTCAAGACCGGGCACGTCAACGTGCTGGTGGCGACCAACGTCGCGGCGCGCGGCATCCACGTCGACAACCTCGACCTCGTCGTCAACGTCGATCCGCCGACCGACCACAAGGACTACCTCCACCGGGGCGGCAGGACCGCCCGTGCGGGCGAGTCCGGCAGTGTGGTGACCCTGGTCACCCCGAGCCAGCGCCGGAGCATGACCCGCCTCATGGCGGCGGCCGGCATCGTCCCGCAGACCACCCCGGTCCGCGTCGGTGAGCAGGCCCTGCACCGCATCACCGGTGCTCAGGAGCCCTCCGGCATCCCGGTCGTCATCACCGCGCCGGTGGCCGAACGCCCCAAGAGGCGCGGCGCCCCCGCACGAGGTCGGCGCCGTCCCGTCCCGGCGGCCCGCCGCGCACCCGGCCGGCGGTCCGCCGAAGGTACGGCGGCATAGGACCCTTGAGCTGAACCACGTCCCCGAGGCCGGTCACGTCTTCCCTTCTCCCTGTGAGGCATCATGCGCTGCGTCATCGCCCGTTTTCCGTTCGAGCTGACCAAGAACGGCGTGCTGGAATCGATGAAGGGCGTCAAGCCCGAGCCGGTCACCGCCGAGTCGGTGATCATCGGTCGCCGCCACTACCCGGCCAAGCAGGTCGGCGAGGTCGTCACCCGTCAGGACCGCCGCGATTTCAGCGCCGGTGAGGTGCTGCGGGCCATGGCCCGGCTCGGCTTCACCTGCCGCACGGTTCCCGAGGCGGCCCCCGCCCCCGTCGAGACCCCGCTGGAGCGGGCGTCCGCGATGCTCGGCACCTCGCCGACCGGCTGACCGGAGTACGACGAAAGGGCCCGGCCGGCACACACCGGTCGGGCCCTTCGCGCGTTCCGTGCCGTTCCCGGCGCGGGCCGGGGGTCAGTTGTCGGAGTAGCTGAAGTCGCCCATCGTCCAGGCGGTGACGTCCTCGATCGCGACGCGGTACATCCCGCCCGTCATCGGGATGCCCACGGTGCCCTGGAGGATGCGGGCGACGTGGAAGTGCAGGTGCGTGGGGGTCCCGTCCTGCTTGGCGGGGGCGTCGAAGACGGCGCAGAACTCGCCCAGATGGGTGGAATCCCGCAGCACCTCCGACACCCTGCGCCGCCACATGGCTTCGGGAGCCAGTCGGCCGGTGATGACCGCACCACTGGTGACCACGGTGAGGGACATCTGATTGCTCTGCCCGGACTCCACGAGGGCGGCGATGTCAACGATCAGCTCGTCAGGCTTCGGCATGAGGCCGGATTCTATGCGCCGGACCCGACCGGGCGGCAGGGACCGTCGCACAGGCCACCGGAGGCGCATCGGCGTATCGGGCGGCTGTGCGGACACGGAATGCCGACGCGGTATTAGGGTCGGTGGAGGGTTGCAGCCCCTCCGCGCGTTCCACAGAGAGGTGAGATGACAGCAGACGAGTCGCTGGGCCGTCTCGACGACGACGACTACCCCGCCTACACGATGGGCCGGGCCGCCGAGCTGATCGGCACCACGCCCGGCTTCCTCCGTGCCCTCGGTGAAGCACGACTGATCACGCCACTGCGCTCCGAGGGCGGCCACCGCCGCTACTCCCGCTATCAGCTGCGGATCGCGGCGCGTGCGCGTGAACTCGTGGACCAGGGCACGCCGATCGAGGCCGCCTGCCGGATCATCATCCTTGAGGACCAGCTCGAGGAAGCCCAGCGGATCAACGCCGAGTACCGCCGGGCCGGCGCGTCGCTCGGCCCGGCCGCCGACGCCTGAAGTGAGCGGGCCCGCCCGTTCCGGCGGGCCCTCAGGCGGCGGGCTACTTCAGGTACACGATCCCGTCCGTCGTGACGGCGGGGCGGCCGGTGGTCGCACGGACCACGATCTTCAGGGTGTGCTTGGCGCTCGTCGGCCAGGTCTTGGTCCACAGCGCGTTGCGGTAGGCCGTGGTCGTGGACTTCAGGTCGGCGGTGGTGACCTTGGTGCCGTCGACGTAGATGTCCGCCTGGCCGGAGGTCGCGGCGCGGGAGACCACCCACGCGACCGAGCGCCCGGTGAAGGTCCAGGTCAGCGAGGCGTTCTTGGTGCTGCTGCCGAGGGACCTGCCACCGAGGTAGCCGGACGAGGACTTGGTCGTCCAGGTCCCGGACTTCGCCGCCGAGGTCTCCTGGAGGATCACCGGGGTGCCGGTCACGGAGGCGCTCGCGGAGTTGCCGAGGGTGTCGTACGCCCGCAGTGTCCAGGCCGTCGCCGCACCGGACTTGGCGGTCAGGGCCGCGCTCGTGACCGTCGGGCCGTAGGTCTTGGCGAGCGGGGCGGTGAGGCGGGTCTCCTTCAGGGCGACGTTGTCCGCGGCCTTCCAGCCGAGGGTGAGCGGGACGGCGGCGGTGTCGACCGTGCCGGTCCGCAGGGAGAGGTTCGGCTTGGTGGGGAAGGTGGGCGCGGTGGTGTCGGCGACGACCGTACGCTCGCCGCTGGTCGCCGTACGGCCCGACTGGTGCACCGCCCTGACCTGCACCTTGTGCGTCCCCGCCGTGAGCGTCAGCTTGGCGGAGGTGGCCGAACCCGCGACCGTCGCCGCCGTCTTGCCGTCCACCAGCACCTGGAACGACGAGATCAGCGAGGCCGGGGTGGTGGTGGACCAGTTCACGGTGAGCGGGCCGTTGGTGTACGGGGTCGTGCCGACCGTGCCGGTACCGGTGACGGTGCCGAGGGTGAGGCCGGTGACGGGGCCGGCAGCCAGCGTGCGGACGGTGCCGAGCGCGGCGTAGAAGGCGTCACCGGGGCACACCGTGTTGTACCCGTCGCGGTGGCCGTGGATCGCGGGCAGGGTCATCGTCTCGCCCGGCTCCCAGGTCCGGCCCGCGAGGTTCTGCCCGCTCAGCGCGGTGGTGAG
Source organism: Streptomyces seoulensis (assembly GCF_004328625.1). NCBI lineage: Bacteria > Bacillati > Actinomycetota > Actinomycetes > Kitasatosporales > Streptomycetaceae > Streptomyces > Streptomyces seoulensis. The sequence continues at coordinate 2,944,469 of NZ_CP032229.1, read as the reverse complement.
GGTGACCGTCGAGTCCGGCTGCACCCCGTACTGGCCCAGCTTCCACGCGGCCAGCCGCGCCACCGAGGCCATCGCGGCCATCGGGGGCGGGGAGTCCACGTATGTGCCGAGGACCGCGATGCCGGTCGTCTGCGAGTTGAAGCCGTACGCGTGCGCGCCCACGACCGGGAGGTCGACGCCGCCCTTGCGGCCCTCGTAGATCGTCCCGCACTTGTCGACGACGAAGTTGTAGCCGAGGTCCTTCCAGCCGAGCCCGGTCACGTCGTACGTGTAGACCGCGTTGATGATCGAGGGCGCCTCGGCGCAGGTGTAGTCGTTGGTCGAGGCGGTGTGGTGGACCATCACCGCCTTGATCCTGCCGTCGATGTACGTCGGCGCCTCGGGGCTGATGGACTCGTCGGCCTTCCACCCCGAGCGCGGGACGATCGGCGGCCGGGGAGCGGTGGAGGGCGGCGCGGTCGGGACGGTCGCGGAGGCGGAGGGCGAGGCGGAGTCCGAGGGCGATGCCGTCTCGCCGGGCCCGGTGCTCGCGGTGCTCTCGGACGCCGAGGGCGACTCGGCGGGCGGCTCCGTCGACTGCTCCGTCGACTGCTCCGGCGAGGACTCCCCGGCCGAGGGCTCGGCGGTGGTCTCCTCCGGCGGCGCGGGCTCGGTGGTGGTGACGTCGGTCGGTTCGGGTGTCCCGGGGTCGGCGGGCTCGCCGGTGTCGTCGGGGCCGTCCACGACGTACGCGGCGGGCTCGGCCTCGTCGCCGGTGCGCTTCCCGCCCGCCGTGATCATGTCGAGCCGGAGCCCGGCGGGCAGCTTCGCGGCGGCCTTGCCGTCGACCCGCGCCTCGATGCCGTCCGACAGCCCGACCCACGCGGGCTCGGTGCCGCCGCGCGCGGCGTGCGTCTCGCCCGCGCCCCGGTCGCTGTCCAGCAGCAGCCAGTCGGACCACGTGCCGGACCCCACGGCCCGCGAGCGCACCTCGACCTTGCCGGCCAGCTTGGCGGAAGGCTTCTCCCAGCTGACCCCGAGCATGCTGAACGGCTTGGTGTCCCGCCGGGCGAGTGTCGCGCCCGTCCCGTCGGCCCGGACGGCCAGCGCGGCCGAGCGCACCCCGTCCCGTACCGGAGCGGCGGCGGCCTTCCCGTCGTGCCCGGAGTCCCCGCCGCTCACCCCCTGCACGACCAGCGTCCCGCACACGGCCGCCGCGACGACCGCGCCCGTCCCCCACCAACGTGCTCTCATACCGGTTCTGATGCCTTTCGCTACGGTGTCTGGCCGCCGGAGCCTTCACGACTCCCCCCTCCCCAGGGGGATTTGGTGAAGGAGATGACCAAAGGGATGACCGTAGCTGATGAGGTCATGCCATCCGTTGCCTTATACAGTTTTTTCCTGGTCCATACCTGACCGTGGGTTTCAGCGCCGCAGCGCACGCGCCAGCCGGCCGAGCAGCACCGCGTTGCAGAGGCCGGCCAGGGCGGTGCCGGCGGTGAAGACCACCAGGCTCAGCGAGCCGTCCCCCAGGGGCCCGGACACCGCGATGGCGACGAGGCTGAGCGGTGCCGTGGCCATGAGCGGCCAGATCCCGGCGAAACCGGGGTCGGGGGACAGGCACACGGCCCAGAGGAAGAACCCGATCGCCGCCGCGACCACGGCGAGGTAGCCGCGCGACAGCCAGTTGTCCACGGCCGGTGCCAGCAGCCCCCGCACCCGCTGCCGGGGAGGCGTGCCGGCGGATCTGGAGGCGAGGGCGCCGAGCACGGCCGCGTTCCCGAGGGCGCCCAGCAGGAGCAGCCCCACCCAGAACCCGGTGGCCAGCACCTCCACCACCAGGCTGCCCTCGGTGCCGGGACCGGGCCGCGCGCCGGGGATGAGTAGCCGTACTCATCCCTGCCTGGGCAAGGTGCACACCGGTACGGAGTACAAAGGGGTGCACGCCCCCAGAAGCCCAGAGCCCGCAGCCCAGAGCCCGCAGCCCAGAGTCCCCAGCCCAGAGTCCCCAGCCCAGAGTCCGGAGAGCGCGTCGATGCCCTACCCCCATGTCCTGCTGTCCGCCGCCGTCTCGCTCGACGGATACCTGGACGACACCGGCCCCGAGCGGCTGCTGCTCTCCAGCCCCGCCGACTTCGACCGGGTGGACGAGGTACGGGCCTCGGTGGACGCGATCCTCGTCGGCGCCGGGACCATCCGCGCCGACAACCCCCGGCTGCTGGTCAACTCCGCCGGGCGGCGGGCCGCGCGGGTGGCGGAGGGACGGGCGGAGTACCCGCTGAAGGTGACCGTCTCCGGCTCCGGCGATCTCGACCCGGCCGCCAACTTCTGGCACACCGGCGGCGAGAAGCTCGTGTACACGACCGACGCGGGCGCCGAGCGGGCCACGGCCCTCCTCGGGGACACCGCCGACGTGGTCCCGCTCGGCCCGGTCCTCGACTGGCGGGCGCTGCTCGCGCATCTGCACGACGGGCGCGGGGTACGCCGGCTCATGGTCGAGGGCGGCGGCACCGTGCACACCCAGCTCCTCCAGCAGGGCCTGGCCGACGAACTCCAGCTGGTCCTCGCCCCGCTCCTCGTCGGCGACCCGGCCGCCCCCCGCCTCTTCGGCCCCGGCGCCTACCAGGGCGGCCGGCTGCGGCTGACCGGCTCCCGCCGGATCGAGGACGTCGTCCTGATGCGGTACGAGCCCACCGCCCCCGGCACCGGCCCGCTGGACACCGCCGCCGACCGGCACTGGCTGCGCACCGCCTGTGAGCTGGCCGCGCTCTGCCCGCCCTCGGAGACGGCCTTCAGCGTCGGCGCGGTGGTCGTCGCGGCGGACGGCACCGAGCTGGCGCGCGGCCACTCCCGCGAGGGCGGCGACCCGGTGATGCACGCCGAGGAGGCCGCGCTCACCAAGCTGGACCCGGCCGACCCGCGCCTGCCCGGCGCCACCGTGTACAGCAGCCTGGAGCCCTGCGCCCACCGCGCCTCCCGGCCCGTCCCGTGCGCCGGGCTGATCCTGGCGGCGGGGGTACGCCGGGTGGTCACCGCCTGGCGCGAGCCGGACACCTTCGTCACCGCCGCCGACGGCTCGGGCGTGCTCGCCGCCGGGGGCGTGGAGGTGGTGACGGTGCCCGAGTACGCCGCTCTCGCACAGCTGCCGAACGCTCACCTTCCGCACTGAGGCCCACGTCACGGCTACGTGTGTGCGCCGGACCCCGCGGATGACGTATGCTTGAGACACAACGACGCGGGGTGGAGCAGCTCGGTAGCTCGCTGGGCTCATAACCCAGAGGTCGCAGGTTCAAATCCTGTCCCCGCTACTGAAGACTCAGGGCCGGAATCCAGTAAACGGATTCCGGCCCTGAGTGTTTTGCGACCCGAGTTTTTTTCCGGGGCGGCTGGGGTATTCGAGTCACCAGCAAAACTCCTGTGACTCCTGAAGCGCAGTCAACTCGCCCTGTTCGCGGTGTTCCTGACCGCTTTGCGCCCCGCCGGAACGTCAAACGATCAAGCTGAACGGGCTTGGAATCCGGTGCGCGTGTCTATTAACGTTCGATAACGCAGCGCGGTCGTTACAGCCGTCAGCAGAGACGGCGCCGTGCGCACACGCCGAATTCCGCGAGGAAACCGGGGACCCACCACTTTGGGGTGAATCGCGCCCCGATCCGCCGTGCACCACCCTTGGAGCACGTCGGGTTTACGCGCGTAGGAGACCTTCCTGCTCCGAACCCGTCAGCTAACCCGGTAGGCGGAGGAGGGAAAGGAGTGCGCCCGCGTGGCGTCCAACCGGCCTGCCCCACAAGCCCCGTTCGCGCCGGACGCGAGTGAGCCCTTTGCCTACGGTGCCCCCCGTGCCGACGACGGCCCGTGGGAGGAGTGGAACCCCACCGAGGAGTCCGTCGCCCTGGAGCCCGCCGTACGCGGCCGGCACCGGGTGGCCAAGCAGCGCGGCGGCGGACTCGCCCGCAGCTCCACCGTCCTCGGCGTCGGTGTCATCGCCGCCGTGGGCGCCGGTGGCATGGCGAGCGCCAACACCGGCAAGCCGCCCGTCTCCATCGCGCTGCCCGACCTGCCCTCCGTGGACTCCCTGATCGACGGGCACCACGACACGGCCCCGCCCGCCGCCTCCCTCGCCGGTGTCGCCACCGCCACGGCCGCCGTCGCGAGCGACGACTCCACCGCCGACGCGGGCGAGGCGCTGCGCAGCCGGATCATGGCCCAGGCCGAGCGGCAGCAGAGCAAGGCCGACAGCCGGGCCACCGCGGCCGCCGTCGCCAAGGCCGACCAGCAGGCCGCAGAGGCCGCCGCCAAGGCCGCGAAGGAAGCCTCCGTGAAGGCCGCCGCGGCCAAGGAGAAGGCGGAGGCCGACGCCGAGAAGAAGGCGGAGGCGGCCCGGCTCGCCACGCTGGCCAAGCAGTACACGCTGCCGACCTCCTCGTACACGATCACCTCGACCTTCGGGCAGGCCGGCTCGATGTGGTCCTCCGGGTACCACACCGGGCTCGACTTCGCCGCGCCCACCGGGACACTGATCAAGGCGATCCACAGCGGCACGGTCACCGAGGCGGGCTGGGCCGGGGCGTACGGCTACCGCACGATCCTCACCCTGGACGACGGCACCGAGCTGTGGTTCTGCCACCAGTCCTCGATCAGCGTCAGCGCCGGGCAGAAGGTCTCCACCGGCGAGGTCATCGGCCGCGTCGGCGCCACCGGCAACGTCACCGGGCCGCACCTCCACCTGGAGGTCCACCCCGGCGGGCAGCCCACCGGAATCGACCCCGGCGCGTGGCTGCGGGGCAAGGGGCTCACCCCCTGAGCCGTCCTGCCGGGGCTTGACCGGGTCCTTGCTCCGGAAGCGGAATGGACGGGGTCCGAGTGATCGTTGAGAAGACATGACTGCTTCTCTGCGCAAGCTCGGCTCCTCCTCCATTGAGGTCTTCCCGCTCGCCCTCGGCGGCAACGTCTTCGGCTGGACCGCCGACCGGGACACGTCCTTCGCCGTCCTCGACGCGTACCGTTTTGCGGGCGGCAACTTCATCGACACCGCGGACTCCTACTCGGCCTGGGTCGAGGGCAACCAGGGCGGGGAGTCCGAGACGATCCTCGGTGAGTGGGTGCGGGCGCGGGGGGTCCGCGACCAGGTCGTCATCGCCACCAAGGTCAGCCAGCATCCCGACTTCAAGGGCCTCGGGGCCGCGAACATCAAGGCCGCCGCCGACGCCTCCCTGCGCCGTCTCGGTACCGATCACATCGACCTCTACTACACCCACTTCGACCAGCCCGAGGTGCCCGTCGAGGAGATCATCGGGGCGCTGGACGAGCTGGTGCGGGCGGGGAAGGTGCGGTACATCGGCGCGTCCAACATCAGTGCCGAGCGGCTGAAGGAGTCGCTGGAGTTCTCCGAGCGGGCGGGGCTGGCGCGGTACGTGGCGCTCCAGCCGCACTACAACCTCGTCTCGCGCGACACCTACGAGGGGCCGTTGCAGGATGTGGCCGCTCGGGAGGGGCTGTCGGCCGTGCCGTACTTCGCGCTGGCGTCCGGGTTCCTGACCGGGAAGTACCGGGCGGGAGTGAAGGTGGAGAGTGCGCGGGCCGGGTCCGTGGCGAAGCATCTTGATTCCGAGCGGGGTCAGAAGGTGCTGGCCGCGCTGGACGAGGTGGCCTCGGCTCATGACACCGCCGTGGCCACGGTCGCGCTGGCGTGGCTCGCTGCTCAGCCGACTGTCGCCGCACCGATTGCTTCCGCGCGGACTGTGGATCAGCTTCCGGCGCTGGTGGATGTGGCGGAGCTGCGGCTGACGGGGGCGGAGCTGGAGTTGCTGACGGAGGCCTCCGCCTGAGAGTCCGCGGCTGCGGGTTCGTGTGGCTGGTCGCGCAGTCCCCCGCGCCCCTTTGGGTTGGCGCTCGCCCCCGGTGCCCCTATGTGCGGTACGGGTTGTAGCCCGCGTACGGGGGTGCCGGGTGGCCGTAGCGTTGCCAGTAGGTCACCGGGGCCGGGGGTGGGGACGTTGCGTGGGCCGCGTATTCCAGGGCCGGGCGGGAGGCGGCCCTGGTCTGCCAGAGGGCCGTGAGGAGTTCGTGCTCGCGGGCGGAGAAGTCCGGGCCGACGCGGCCGGCGCGGGCGCGGTGGCGGAGGAGGGCCAGTTCCGTGGCGGTGGTCTCGTAGTGGACCACCGCGCGGGCGGCCGGGCGGCCGCCGAGGAAGCGGCGGGCGTGGTCGCGGGCCAGGCGGCGGGCGCGCAGTGAGCCGAGGGCGAAGGGTTCGGCGGGGGCCAGCCAGCCGGCGTAGACGTAGACGGGGAGTTCCTCGCGGGCCACGCGGAGTTCGCGCTGCCGGGCGCGGATCAGCAGCCAGGCCAGCAAGCCGAACGCCGGGGCCATGAAGCCGCCGTAGACGACGAGGAAGCCGAACTGGCCGAAGGCGGCCGAGCCGTTCCACAGGGCGTGCATGCCCATGGCGAGCAGCAGGCCGCCCAGCGGGAGGAGCACCCGCAGTACCGGGCGCCGGCGCCTGCGGGGCAGGGCGGCCAGGCCGAAGCCGATGCCGGTGAACACGGTGAACAGGGGATGCGCGAAGGGCGACATCACCCCGCGCACGAAGAACGTCGCGGCGGTCACCGAGACGATGCCCGAGGTGCCGATGGACTGGTCGGTGCCGAAGGCGTTGCCCAGGTAGAGGATGTTCTCGGTGAACGCGAACCCCGTCGCGGTCACCCCGGCTATCGCCGCGCCCCCGACCGGCCCGGTGAAGTCCCGTCTGCGGAAGACGAACACCAGCAGGACGGCGGCGGCCTTCGCTGACTCCTCCACCACCGGCGCGATCACCGTCGCGCCGAGCGTGTCCGCGCCGGAGGGGTCGGCGGTCGCGGTGGCGATCCAGTGGGTGGCGAAGCTGTTGGCGACGATGGCGATCAGCGCCGCCGCGCAGGCACCCCAGGCGAACGCGAACAGCAGGTTCCGCCAGGGTCCGGGCCGTACTCGGTCCAGCCAGCGGAACGCGGCTATCAGCCAGGGCACCGGCACCACGGCCAGCCCCAGCCCGACGAGGAACCCCTCCGTGCCGGTCTGCCGCCGCACCAGCGCCAGGATCACCAGCCCGGACAGCGCCAGCAGCCCGGCCAGCGCCCCGTGCCGCACCCACTCCCGCCGCCACCAGACCGGCCGGGGGCCGTCGGTGTGGGGCGGGTACGACGGAGAACTGATGGCCACGACATCGACCTTAACGGTCAGTGGACCGTACGGCCTGGGGCTTTACGGCCCGGTGGGCTACGGGTTGGTGTCCGGTACGCGGCGGAAGAGCAGGTCGTTCACCACGTGGCCCTTGTCCAGGCCCTGGCCCTCGAAGCGGGTCAGCGGGCGGAACGCGGGGCGCGGGGCGTAGCCGCTCCCGGGGCTGGTGTTCTCGAAGGCGGGGTGCGCGTCCAGCACCTCCAGCATCTGCTCGGCGTACGGCTCCCAGTCCGTCGCGCAGTGCACGGTCGCGCCGGGCGCCAGCCGGGTCGCGGCGAGGGTGAGGAACTCGGGCTGGATCAGCCGCCGCTTGTGGTGCCGCTTCTTCGGCCAGGGGTCGGGGAAGTAGACGCGGAGCCCGTCGAGGGAGTCGGGGGTGAGCATCTCGCGCAGCAGGATGATCGCGTCGCCGTTGCCGACCCGGATGTTGGTCAGGCCGCCCTGCTCGGCGAGGTTGAGCAGGTTGCCCTGGCCGGGGGTGTGCACGTCGACGGCGAGGATGTTGGTGTCCGGGTCGGCCGCCGCCATCTGCGCGGTGGCCTCGCCCATGCCGAAGCCGATCTCCAGGACGACGGGGTTCGGGTTTCCGAACAGCTCCGCGAGGTCGATGACCCGCTGTCCGTCGATGTCCAGCCCCCACTGCGGCCACAGCCGCTCAAGCGCGTCGGCCTGCCCGGTGGTGACCCGGCTGCGCCGGGGCTGGAAGCTGCGGATGCGCCGCTCGAAGTGCGATCCGGCGGGGTCGGGCCGCGGCCCGTCCGGGAACCGGGGCTCGCCCTTGCTCCGCGAGGTGCGCGCGGACGGCCCGGCCTCGGCGGGCCGGATGGCTTCGGGGGTGTTCACGGAGTCAGACACAGTGCCTCCGATTTTAGGCGCTCCCCAGCCCCGCTCTCACAGGGCCCGCAGCATCTCCAGTGTCCGCCGGCCGACCTCGCGGCCGATCGGCAGAGAAGCCGTCGCCGCCGGGGACGGGGCGTTGAGGACATGCACCGCGCGGGCGCCCTCGCGGATGAGGAAGTCGTCGACCAGGGTGCCGTCGCGGGTGACCGCCTGGGCGCGGACGCCGGCCGGGGCGCGGACCAGATCCCGCTCCTCCACACCGGGCACCATACGGCGGACCGCGTCCAGGAAGGCGGGCTTGGACAGCGAGCGGCGCAGCTCGCCCGCGCCGTAGCGCCAGTGCTTGCGGGCCAGGGCCCAGGCGCCGGGCCAGGTGGCCGTGGAGGCCAGCTCGCGCGGGCGGACCACGCCCCAGCCGTACCCCTCGCGGGCGAGCGCCGGGACGGCGTTGGGGCCGACGTGGACCCCGCCGTCGAGGCCCTTGGTCAGGTGGACGCCGAGGAAGGGGAACGCCGGGTCGGGCACCGGGTAGACCAGTCCGCGCACCAGCTCGGGTCGGGCCAGCTCGTAGTACTCGCCCCGGAACGGCACGATCCGCACCCCCGGCTCGTCCCCGGTGAGGCGGGCCAGCTCGTCGCAGTACAGGCCCGCGCAGTTGACCAGGACGCGGGCGCGGACCACCTGGCCGGCCGAGGTCAGCACCGCCACGCCCCGGTCGGGGCGCCGGTCCACCCGGACGACCCGGGAGCCGTACCGGATCTCGGCGCCGGAGGCGCGGGCCAGCTGCCGGGCGACGGCGGTGAAGTCGCAGACGCCGGTCGTGCCGACGTGGATCGCGGCCAGGCCGCGCACCTCGGGCTCGTATTCGGCGATCTGGGCGGCGCCCAGCTCGCGGACCGGGATGCCGTTCTCCCGGCCGCGCTGCACCAGGGCGTGCAGCCGGGGCAGCTCGGCGCGGTCGGTGGCGACGATCAGCTTGCCGGTGACGGAGTGGTCGATGCCGTACTCCGCGCAGAACTTGATCATCTCGGCGGCGCCGCGCACCGCGTACCGCGCCTTGAGCGAGCCCGGCCGGTAGTAGATGCCGCTGTGCACGACCCCGCTGTTGCGGCCCGTCTGGTGGCGGGCCGGTCCCGGCTCCTTCTCCAGCACGGTGACCCGCGTGCCGGGCGCGGCGCGCGTCAGGGCGTACGCCGTCGACAGCCCGACGATGCCGCCACCGACCACCAGCACATCGCAGTCGTACGCGTCCGCCCGCACTTGCACCACCTCCCGGCCTCGATAGTGCACTGCGCCACTGACAACGCCTTCAAACCGCGCCACAGCAGGCTTGTGCCACTAGGCAGGAGCCATCAGCAGCGGGCGGGCCCGTTCGCGGAGTTCCACCACGCGGGGTTCGTCGCCGTAGGGCTCCAGGCGGTGCAGGAGGTCCTTGACGTACTCGGTGGTGCGGGCGGAGGAGATGCGGCCGGCCACCTCGACCGCGCGTACGCCCTGCTCGCAGGCGGCGTCCAGGTTGCCCGACTCCAGTTCGGCCACGGCGGAGACCACCAGGCGCAGCCCGTGCGAGCGGACGAACTCCTCGGTCGGCTGGGACAGCGCCTGCTCGGTGAAGCGGCGCACCTGCCGGGGTGCCTTGAGATCGCGGTAGCACTCGGCGGCGTCGGCGGCGAAGCGGTCGTACCCGTAGAAGCCGAGCCACGTCGGGTCGCTGTCGCCCTCGCGGGACCGCTCCAGCCAGCCCTCGGACGACTTCAGGGCGGCCCCGGCCGCGTGCGCGTCGCCCGCGCGCGCGTGGGCCCGCGCCTCGACCAGCCGGAAGAAGCTCATCGTGCGCGCGGTGGCCAGCCCCCGGTTGCGCTCAAGAGCGGCCTGGGCGAGGTCCACGCCCTCGTCGCCGAAGCCCCGGTAGGTCGCCTGGAGGGACATGGAGGCGAGCACGTACCCGCCGAGGGGTACGTCGGCCGCCGCGCGGGCCAGCCGGAGCGCCTGGATGTAGTACCGCTGGGCCGCCTCCTGCTGGCCGGTGTCGAAGGCCATCCACCCCGCCAGCCGGGTCAGTTCGGCACCCGCGCCGAACAGCGCGCGGCCCACCTCGTCGGAGTAGGAGCCGAGCAGCAGCGGGGCCGCCTCCACCCGGAGGCACTCCGGCACCATCGAGGAACGCCAGTCGCCGCCGCCGTACTTGGAGTCCCAGCGCCGGGCGTCCTCGGCGGCCTCCCGGAGCTTCTGCACATCGCTGTGGCCGACTTTGATCGGTGCGGAGGCGCCGCCCTCGGGGTGCGCCTCCCGCTCGACCGAGCTGTCGGCGGGGGTTATCAGCCATCGGGAAGCGGGCGTCGCGTAGGCGCTCACGGCGAACGACCCGGCCAGCGACTGCCAGATCCCGCCCGACCCGGCACGGCGTCCTGCCAGGTCCAGGCGGTACAGGTCGGTCGCCGAGCGCACCGCCTGCCCCACGTCGCGCGGGAAGGCGAGGCCCACCTCGGGCGCGGGGTCGGCGTCGGCGAGGCCGATCTCGTGCAGCGGCACCGGCCGGCCGAGCTTCTGCCCGATCGCGGCCGCGATCAGATGCGGCGCCGCACCCTGCGGCACCATGCCCTTCGACACCCAGCGCGCGACCGAGGTCTTGTCGTACCGGAGTGTCAGACCCCGTTGCGCGCCCAGGTCGTTGACCCGGCGCGCGAGGCCCGCGTTGCTGATTCCCGCGAGGGCGAGAACGGTGCCGAGTTTCTCGTTCGGCCCGCGTTGCTCCCTGGACATGCGCCACCCCTCGACACAGACGGCTGCCCCGCTGGCATAACCACGCGGCATTCGTAAACACAGCGTAGTTCGCCGCATCCCAAGCGTTAAGGGGCATTGTTCCGGATGGCGTGATTGCGGTCCGTACGGGAGTACGGCCCTGTACGCACCGTGCACGGACCGTCGCGGCGTGCCCCGGCGCGTGTGGCCGTGCGCCTGTCCGTGCGCTCTGGTCCGGCCACCGGGGGAGCGGTTCCATGGCGGTGCGTGGGTCGGCCCGCTGTACTTGCGTCCAGTGGGCTGGGGGACGCCGCCGCCTACATCCCCGCGGGCGGTGGACCGGTCCGGGAGGCGACGCCCGCCTCCCGGGCCGTGCGCGCTCGCCGGGCCGCCGTGCGCTCCGCAGGGCCTGTACGGAGCGTGCTCAAATCCCGTGCCCTGTCGCCAACTTGGCCGAAAACAGCCGTCGTTCTCCCGCCTGCATTTGCGTTCCCACCACGGCACTTGAGGGCGCGAAAGGCGTTCCGGGGGAGTGAACCGGGGCGCATTCGCATCGCTCCCCCCACGCCCTTCACTCGCCAACCCGTGCAGGCCGGACCCGAGTTCATCCTGCCCGCCGCGCCCCGCCGTGTCCCGGCCGCGCGCCGGGCCCCACCGTGTTTCCTGGTGATTTCCCTCGATCGAAGGCGGCGCCACCACCCTTCCCCGGCGCGTTCTTCATGGCAGCATGGGGTCCGGTTCGTGCGGTGCTCTGGTGGTCCACAGCCTGTGGAGGCGTCGATGCGGTGGTTGGTGGGTTGGAGCAGCACCGCCGCGCGCGCTCTCGGCGCCGAGACCGCGGGAGCCACCGGGTACGAGGGAGAGACCCTGCGCCCCGTCGGCTCCCATCTGCTGTGGGGCGACCCCGACCCGCTGTGGGCGGTGGGCGACTGGCGCCCCGACGAGGTCCGCGTGGTGCACGCCGACGCCCAGAACCGCATCGCCGTCCTCGGCATCTGCGGCGCCTCCGACGAGGAGCTGCGGCGCGGTCTGTTCACCGCGCGCGGTGGCGCCCTGCGCCATCTCACCGCCTGGCCGGGCAGCTACACCGCCGTCGTCCAGGCGGGCCGGCGCATCACCGTCTGCGGCGACCTCGCGGGCGCCCGCCCGGTGTTCCACGCTCCCTGGGAGGGCGGCACCGCCTACGCCACCGCGGCCCTCCCGCTCGCCGACCTCACCGAGGCGAACCTCGACTTCGGCCACCTCGCCGCCCTCCTCGCCGCCCCGGAGGTACCGGCCGCCCTGCGCGACACCACCCCCTACGAGGGCGTCCGCCGCGTCGCGCCCGGCCACGCGCTGGTGCTGCGCGCCGGAGCGCGCGAGATCGTCGGCTACGAGCCGGTCGCCTCCCTCGCCGTCGCCGCGCCTCCCGCCGACCCCGACCGCGCGGTGGACGCCGTACGCGACGCCCTGGTGGAAGCCGTACGGGTCCGCCTCGCCGCTCCCCGGCACGTCCCCGGACTCGACCCCGGCCCGGTGCCCGGCATGGGCCCGGCCGAACGGCGGGCGGCCCGCGGCATGCCGGTGCCCGGCATCGGCGCCGACCTCTCCGGCGGCCCTGCCTCCGGCACCCTGGCCCTGCTCGCCGCCGGGCTCCCCGGCCGGCCCGGCACCCTCCTCGGCCACGGCACCGGCGCGGGCGAGCGCCTCCTCGCCGTCACCTTCAACGACCTGGCCGTCGGCGGCCGCGAGGCCGAACTCGAACGGGCCGGAGCCCTCGCCGCCAACCCCCGCCTGCACCACGTGGTGGTCACCGGCGCCGAGGACACCCTCCCCTACGCCGACCTCGACGGCCCCCTCACCGACGAGCCCGGCCCCTCCCTGGTCACCGCCGCCCGGCACCGCGCCCGGCTCGCGGCGGGCAGCGCCGACCACTTCACCGGCCACGGCGCCCGCCAGGTGCTCGACGCCCACCCGGCCCGCCTGGCCGACCTGCTGCTGGACCGCCAGCGGCGCCATCTGGTCCGCCCGGTCGCCGCCCTCACCCGTGCCGACGGCTCGGTCCTCGTCCCCGCCCGGGTGTACGGCGCCGCCCGGCGGCTGTCCCGCACCCCGTACCGCACCGGTCTGGAGGCGCTGGCCGAGCGGCTGATGCGGCGCCGGTTCGACGAGCCCAAGGGGCCGGTCGGTGCCTCGCTCGCCGCGCTGACCTGGGCGAGACCCGGTCCGGCCGCCAGGTGGCTCACCGGGGAAGCACTGGCCGAAGTATCGGTTCTCCTGCAGACCGGCGCCGACCGGGCGGCCGGCGGCCCCGGCCAGAGACCCGGCGAGTTCCGCGCCCGTACCGTCCTCGCCCGGCACGCGGCCGATCTCCGCGTCCTCGAACAGGCCGCCGAGGTCCGCTCGCAGCGGCTGCACGCGCCCTTCCTCGACAACCAGGTCGTCCGCGCCTGCCGCGACCTCCCCGAAGCCCTGCGGGTCAAGCCCGGCGCCCGCGCCGCCGTACTGCGCACGGTGCTGGAGGGCGCCGGGGTCACCGACCTGCCGCCCGGCTGGGGCACCCCGTCCCACGCGTCCTCGGCCGCCGCCGCCCGCACCGGCCTGCGGCTGGCCGCCGACTCCCTGGTCGACCTCTTCGACACCCCGCTGCTCGCGGACGCCGGGCTGGTCGAGGCCCGCGTGGTCCGCAAGGCGGTCCGGGAGGCCGCCGCCGGCGAACCCCTCCCGCTGGACGGCCTCGCCGACCTCGTCTCCCTGGAACTCTGGCTCGGCCGGCTCCTGTCCCGCCGCGGCACCTGCTGGACCGGCACCCCGGCCCGCGCCCGCGCCGTCCCGGCCGGCATCGCCCCACAGCGGGGCGCCCTGCGAGCCGGAGCCCGCCCAAGCTGAGGGGGTGTCTCGCCCGCTAACCGCAGCTGAAGCGGGACTTCGCCCAGTCCGCCAGGGCCGCCCGGTCGAAGTGGGTACCCCGGGGCTCCACCACCAGCCGTACCGTCTTCCGCCCGGCCAGGTTCACGTGGACCGGTACCGCCGGGTCGCCGCCGGAGACGGTGCCGGACTGCCACAGGCGGGCGCCGTCCGCGTACACCGCGAAGGCGACCTTGCCGAGGCCCAGCGTCATGTCGTCCACCCCGACCACCGCGTCATAGGCGCTGCACTCGCGGTTGAGGTCGACGGTCACCGAGGAGTCGCCGCGCACCGTGACACCGGGGGAGTACTGCTCGCCGCCGATCGACATGCCGTACCGCTGCCACACCCAGCTGCTGTCGCCGAGCCGCACCTCGGGCTCGGAGCCGTCGCCGGTGAGGTCGTAGCTCAGCTCGCTCAGCTCGTAGGACCGGGGCGGGGGCGGCGGAGGGGTAGGGGTCGGGGTCGGCGTGGGGGTCGGCCTCGGGGGCGTGGGGGTGGGGGTGGGGGTCGGCTTCGGCCTGGGCGTCGGCTTCGGGGTCGGGGTGGGCGTGGGCGTGGGCTTCGGGGTGGGCTTCGGCTCCGGCTTCTCCGCCACCGGGACGGCGGGGGCGGGCGCGGGCGGAGCGGGCGGCTTCGGCGCGGGCTCCTTCTTCCTGGCCGGCGGAGGCGGCGCGGGCGGCGGGGTCTGCTGGACCACCGGCGCGGACGGCGACGGCTTGGCGATCTCCTTGGCCGGGTGGCTGTCGTTCACCAGCGCCAGGGCCACCGCGGCGGCCGCCACCGCGACCACACCCGTGGCGATGCCCGCCTTCACCGGCGCGCCCAGCCCCTCCGAGGCCGCGCCACCGCCCGCCGCACCACCCCCGGTGGACCCGGTCGCGGCAGCGGCGGCACCCGCGGCGCCCACGCCCGCGCCCCCGGCGATGACACCGAGCGCCTTGGCGTACCCGGCGGCGCCGAACCAGCCGATGACCGCGATCGGGACGACGGCCGGGATGCCCCCGGCCACTTCCTCGATCTGCGCGGCCGCGAGGCGGCACTTGGCGCACTCCTCCAGGTGCTTGCGCAGCCCGCGCTCGGCCCGGATGCGCAGCTTTCGACGCGCGTAGCCACCGAGCTGGTCGGCGTAGCGCGCGCACTCCTCGTCGTTCACCAGGGTCGCGCTGACATGTGCCTGGAGATACGCCTGCTTCAGTCCCTCACGGGCCCGACTGGCCAGCACCCGCGTGCCGTTGGCGTCCAGACCGAACAGCACGGCCACCTCGCTGGGCGACTCGTCCTCCACCTCGGTGTGCCACAGCACCGCCTGCCAGCGCTCGGGCAGCGAGCGGAACGCCTGCATGGCCAGGGTCTGTTCGGCCTCGTGCATCGCCCGTACGTCGGCGCCCAGATCGGCGCCGAAGGCACCCAGGGACCCGGTGTCGTCGGCCGCTTCGGCCGCCCTGGACGCCTGCTGGGCGAACACCGCGAAGTCGTCCACGAGTTGCTCGCGCTTGGCGGACTGCGTCCAGTGCGCGGCGACCCGGCGCACCGAGGTCAGCAGATAGGCGCGCACCGCGTACTCGGGCCCCGAACCGCCGCGCACCGCCTGGAGCATGCGGGCGAACACCTCGGCGGTGAGGTCGTCGGCGGTGTGCCCGTCCCGGCAGCAGGTACGCGCGTAGCGTCGCACCGCGTCCGCGTGCCGCCGGTACAGCTCCTCGTACGCCGAGTCGTCCCCGGCGCGCATCCGCTCGATCAGCTCGCCGTCGGCGGGCGGCGCGTCCGGCGGGGGCGGCAGGGCGCTGCCCTCGCGCTGGGCCGGGAGGCTCGCCCGCTCGGCGCCGCCGGAGGTGGCCCGGCCGCCCTGGCTCGGCACCTGCGGCGAGGTCAGCCCCCGGACCTCCGCGTCACCACTACCGTCGGCGCGCGCGCCGTCCCACCCGTCAACGCCCATCGCGTAAAGCCCCCGACACCGGCACAGCCCGATCCTTAACGGGCTCAGCGTGCCATAGCCGTATTCACCACCGGTCCACTCGTCCGACCCGTCACTCATCCGAGCGGAAGTTTCACCAACCACCCGCAAACAGTTCCGAACAAGCAGCCCCGGAAGGGGGGTTCGGCGTGCCTACGCGGGCCGGGACCGCAGACCCTCCAGCAGGATGTCGAGCAGCCGCGCGGAGGCGGCCGCCTGCTGCGCCGCGTCCGGCAGCGAGGGCGCCGCCGTGGCGATCACCAGGAGCACGTCGGAGACGGACACGTCGGCCCGCAGCTCCCCGGCCGCGCGGGCCCGCTCCACCAGCCGGCCGACCACCTCCAGCAGCGCCGCCGTACCCGGCTCGCCGCCGCTGTCCACCAGCCGCAGCTCACCCGCGCCGGCCTGGGACCGCTGCTGCGGGACCCGCGCCTCGTCGGTCGCCGGGGCACCGCCCTCCTCGGCGACCCCCACCCGCAGCACCTGCGGCGGCAGCAGCCGGCCCGCGCCGGACGCCACCGAGGTGCGCAGGAAGCGGGAGAGCGCCGACCACGGCTCGTCCTCCTGGCCCAGCGCGGTCCGCGCCTGCTCGGTCAGCCGCGCGGTCTCCTCCTCGGCGATCCGCCGCACCAGTACGTCCTTGCTGGGGAACCGCCGGTACACCGTGCCCACACCGACCCGCGCCCGCCGCGCCACGTCCTCCATCGGCGCGCCGTAGCCCAGCTCGCCGAACACCTCACGCGCCGCCCTCAGCACGTGCTCCAGATTGCGCTGCGCGTCCACCCGCAGCGGCGCCGCGCGCCCGCCGCCGGTACGTCCCGCCGACGCGAGGGGCGCCGCCGACCAGTGCGTGTCCTGAACATGCATGTCTTCCCCCGGTAATGACGTCTCCCCCCGGAGACTCCCCGCCACTGATTTCCGAAAGCGCGGAAAACTGGCGCCGGTCCTGAGCGGGCCCGCACCCGGCGACCCCCTCGACGACCCTCCCGCACCCCGTCGACACAGCAACATAGTTGAGCGGGAGTCAATTCAGAAGGGGTAGGTTCCGCACAGTGCGCCCCTCGATCGGAGTACGAGCCATTTATGTCCGGATTCCGTACCCCGCACATCCGGCCGCCGGTCACACACATTGCCAAGGCTGTGGACAAACAACAGCGCCGGGTGCGTCATGGGATGGTGAAGGAACGCGTGCGCATTCTGGTCGTCGGCGGTGGCTACGTCGGCATGTACACCGCCCTGCGTCTCCAGCGGAAACTGAAACGGCAGCTCAGACGGGGTGACATCGAGATCACCGTGGTCAGTCCCGACCCCTATATGACCTACCAGCCGTTCCTTCCCGAGGCGGCCGCCGGCTCGATCTCCCCGCGCCATGTCGTCGTCCCCCTGCGCCGCGTGCTGCCCGAGTGCCGCGTGGTCATCGGCGAGGTCACCGCCGTCGACCACGCCGTACGCACCGCCGCCGTCACCACCCTCGCCACCGAGCGGCACGGCCGGGCCGCCGAACTGTTCGGCTACGACGAACTCGTCCTCGCCCCCGGCTCCGTCTCCCGCACCCTGCCCGTCCCCGGCCTCGCCGAGCACGCCATCGGCTTCAAGACCGTCGAGGAGGCCATCGGGCTGCGCAACCACGTCATCGAACAGATGGACATCGCCTCCTCCACCCGCGACCCCGCCCTGCGCGACGCCGCCCTCACCTTCGTCTTCGTCGGCGGCGGCTACGCCGGGGTGGAGGCCCTCGGCGAACTCCAGGACATGGCCCGCTACGCCGCCCGGTACTACCCCAACCTGCGGCCCGAGGACATGAAGTGGGTGCTGGTGGAGGCCACCGGCCGGGTGCTGCCCGAGGTCGGCCCCGAACTGGGCCGCCACACCGTCACCCAGCTGCGCCGCCGCAACATCCAGGTGCTGCTCGACACCCGCCTCGAATCCTGCGCCGGCCGGGTCGCCGTCCTCAGCGACGGCCGCCGCTTCCCCACCCGCACCGTCGTCTGGACCGCCGGCGTCAAACCCCACCCGGTACTGGCCGCCACCGACCTGCCCCTCGACCCGCGCGGCAGGCTGCGCTGCACCGCCCAGCTCGCCGTCGAGGGCACCGAGCACGCCTGGGCCGCCGGCGACGCCGCCGCCGTACCCGACGTCACCGCCACCGAGCCCGGCGCCACCACCGCGCCCAACGCCCAGCACGCGCTGCGCCAGGCCAGGGTGCTCGGCGACAACATCGTGCACACCCTGCGCGGCGAACCCCTGCGCACCTACTCCCACCGGCAGCTCGGCGCCGTCGCCTCCCTCGGCCTGCACAAGGGCGTCGCCCAGGTGTACGGCCGCCGGCTCACCGGCCGCCCCGCCTGGCTGCTGCACCGGGCGTACCACCTCAGCCGGGTGCCCACCTTCAACCGCAAGGCCCGCGTGCTCGCCGAATGGACCCTCGCCGGCCTCTTCAAACGGGAGATCGTCTCCCTCGGCTCACTCGAACACCCGCGGGCCGAGTTCGAACGCGCGGCCGGTGGAAAACCCCCACGGCGGCACCCGGACCCCCCGAAGGGGTCGTCCTGACCCGAGCCGGGAACTTCCCCGGCCCGTACGGCCGTCTGACGGATGTCGCCGCGGACGGCCACCTGCCAGACTGCTCCACATCCTCGGACGGGCAACAGCCCGCCCCTCTGCACACGCGAGGCTTTCCCCACTGTGAACTTCACGCGCTGGAGCGCCCGGCTCCCCGGAACGCAGCGCCGCGCCGCAGCGCGGACCGAGCAGACGGTCCCTCCGGACCGGCGCGGCGAGAGCCCGGTGCCCGCCGCCCGCGCCGGACACCCCGCCTCCGCCGTCGACGCCCTGCCCACCCGCGAGGTCCTCGACCGCGTCCCGGCCCTCGTCGCCCTGGTCCACGGCCCCGACCACCGCCTCGCCCACGTCAACGCCGCCTACACCGCCGCCTTCGGCCCCCGCGCCCCCGGCACCCCGGCCCGCGACACCCTCCCCGAACTCGCCGAGCTGGGCCTCTTCCCCCTCCTCGACCAGGTGCTGCGCAGCGGCAGACCCCGCACCCTGAAGTCCCGCAAGGCGGTCGACGGCCGCTCGTACACGTTCACCTGCACCCCGGTCACCGGCCACGGCGACCGCGACGCCGGCGTCCTCGTGTTCGCCACCGACGTCACCGACCACGCCGAGGCCGCCGAACGACTGCGTGCCAGCGAACGCACCCAGCGCCAGACCGCCGTCACCCTCCAGCGCTCCCTGCTCCCGCAGGACCTGGAGGAACCCGACGACCTGCGCGTGGCCGCCACCTACCAGCCCGGCGGCACCGAGGCCGCGGTCGGCGGCGACTGGTACGACGTCATCACCCTCGGCGGCGGCCGCACCGCCCTCGTCATCGGCGACGTCATGGGCCGGGGCGTGCGCGCCGCCGCCGTCATGGGCCAGCTCCGCACCGCCGTCCGCGCCTACGCCCGCCTCGACCTCCCCCCGCACGAAGTACTCCAGCTCCTCGACGGCCTCGCCGTGGAGATCGACGCCAACCAGATCGCCACCTGCGTCTACGCCGTCCACGACCCCAACGAGGGCCGCCTGGTCTACGCCTCCGCCGGACACCTGCCGATCCTGGTCCGCGACGAGAACGGCGAGGTCCTGCGCGCCGACGAACCCACCGGCCCCCCGCTGGGCACCGGCGGCTGGGTCCACTCCTCCGGCTCCGTCCCCCTCGGCCCCGGCGCCACCGCCGTCCTCTACACCGACGGCCTGGTCGAACGGCGCGACCAGGACCTCGACGAGGGCATCGCCGCCCTGGCCCGCGCCCTCTCCGGCGCCACCGGCACGCCCCAGGTCGTCTGCGACCGCCTGGTCCGCTCGGCCGGCGTCACCGCCGACCACGACGACGACGTGGCCGTCCTCGTCCTCCAGCACCCGCACCGCACCGGCCCCGCCGCCGACCTCTTCCGCAACGCGGCCTTGGACCTCCTCGGCGGAGTCGAGGCCGCCCCGCGCGCCCGCGCCTTCGCCTCCGGCGTCCTCACGAGCTGGCGCTTCCCCACCGAACTCCACGACCTCGGCGTCCTCGCCACCAGCGAGCTGGTCGCCAACTCCCTCCAGCACGGCACCCCGCCCATGCGGCTCCGGCTGCGCCGCACCGACCGCCGCCTGATCATCGAGGTCACCGACGGCGACGACCACCTCCCGCGCCGCCGCCGCGCCGAACCGGCCGACGAGTCCGGGCGCGGCATCGACATCGTCGCCACCATCGCCTCGGGCTGGGGCTCCCGCCGCACCCCGGGCGGCGGCAAGGCGGTCTGGTGCGAGTTCCTCCTCCCGAAGCGCTGAGGCCCCGGACATCTGAGGCCCCGGACGTACGAGAAGGGCCGGGAGCACCTGAGGCGCTCCCGGCCCTTCCGCCGTGTGTACGTACTGCTTATGCGCTGACCGACTCCGCCGGGGCTCCGCCCCGCGCCACGACCCGGCTCTTGGCGTGCGCGGCCCACGGGTGGTCCTGCGCGGGCGTGAGCCGCCGGCCCAGCCGCACCGCCAGCACACTGATCGCCACCGAGAACAGCGCGAACGTCACGATGTACGGCGCGTGCAGCGAGGCGCCCAGCGGCCCGCCGATGGCCGGCCCGACCGCCAGCGCCAACTGCTTGACCAGCGCGAACGCGGAGTTGTACTGCCCGGCCATGCCCTCCGGCGCCAGATCGGCGACCAGCGGTGCCACGGTCGGCGACAGCATCGCCTCCCCGAGCCCGAACAGCGCGTACGTCGAGACGAAGGCGGCCGTGGCCATCTCCTGGCTGCCGTGCCCGAGACCCGCGTAACCCGCCGCCAGCCAGGCCACGGTCCAGATCATGCCGACCACCGCGATCACCCGCGACCGGCGCCGGCGCTCGACCAGCTTCAGCACGGCGAACTGCGCCACGACGATCATCATCGTGTTGGCGGCGAGCGCGGTGCCCAGCGTGGACGTGGATATCCCGGCGGCCTCGACGCCGTAGGCGCTCAGACCGGACTCGAACTGGCCGTAGCAGGCGAAGAACAGCACGAAGCCCAGCACGCAGAGCTGGACCATCGCCCGGTTCCGCACGAGCTGCCGCCAGCCGCCCCCGGCCGAACCGGAGGGCAGGTCGGTGATGCGCGGGGCACGCGGCATCCGGACCGTCGCCATCAGTACGGCGAGCAGCAGGAAGATCGTGGCCTCGATGGTGAACAGCACGGTGAAGGAGGAGGCGCGGCTCGTGTCGACCAGATGGCCGCCTATGAGCCCGCCGACGCCCAGACCGAGGTTCTGCAGGAAGAACTGCATGGCGAACGCCCGCGACCGGGTCGCGGTGGTCGAGCAGTCCACGATCATCGTCGCCAGCGCGGGCTGCATCACCGCCTGCCCGGCACCGAGCGCGGCCGCCGTCAGCAGTACGGACACCGCACTGCCCGCCAGCCCCAGGCCCAGGGCGCCGAGCGCGGACAGGACCAGGGCGACGAGCAGGACGGGCAACGGACCGCGCCGGACGATCGCCCGCCCGGCGAAGGGCAGCGCGATCAGCGCCGCCACGGCGAAGACGGCGAGCACCAGCCCGGCCGTCATGGCCCCCAGCCCTCGCACCTGCGCCACATAGACGTACAGATACGGGACCGTGAAGCCGAGTCCGAACGCGCTGAGCGCGTTGCCCACGTGGATGCGGGGCATCGCCGCCCCCATCGCCCTGGTCACGTTCACCTCTTCCACAAGTTAGGAGTGAAGACTTCAAAGCTAAAGTTCGAAGCTAAAGAGTACATGCCGAAGGACTTCAAGGCAAAGACTCCGCGTGCCATACTCCTTGCCATGGCCGACACCGCCGGCGTCCCGGAGCCGACACTCGAAGAACAGATCGCCGCCTACCAGCGCGAGTTCCAGGACCTCGACCCCCAGGTCGAGGAGATCGTGTCGGCGCTGTCCCGGCTGAACCGCCGCATGAACGTGGCGTACGGCCGCCAGACCGCCGAGCTGGGCATCAGCAACGCGGAGTGGGAAGTACTGAAGGCCCTGGTCCTCTCCGGCGCCCCGTACCGGCTGGGCCCCGGCGAACTGGCCAAGCGGCTCGGCCTCACCCCGGCCGCGATGACCCACCGGATCGACCGCATGGTCACCGAGGGCCTGGTCACCCGGGAGCGCGACGAGTCCAACCGCGTCCGTGTCATCGTGGAACTGACGACCGACGGCCGCGAGAAGTGGCTGGAGGCGATGCGCATGGCGACGGTCTTCGAGGAGGACCTGCTCCAGGACCTCACCTCCGGGGAGCGCTCGGTGCTGGGAGAGGTCCTCACCCGGCTCCTGCGCCGCGTGGAGCACGCCCAGCCCGACGCCGAGGGCCGGCTCTCCGACCTGGACTGACGGCCTGAACAGGGCCGACGGAAAAAATCTTGACAGGGGGGGCTTGACCCGTCCCCGGCGAGTCCGTAAAGTTCTTCGGGTTGCACAGAGCCGTAACGGTTCTCCGCAGCACCTCGCCGCCTGGAGCGGCAACCTCACACCAACCAGTACGACCATCCCCCTGGGATTGCTTTCGGCGCGTCCGAATTCAATTCGAATGGGAACCGGCGGCCCGATTAGGAACTGCCGGGGATGATCCGCTAAGGTTTGAGACGTCGGAACGGCCCAGCGGGCCGGGAAGACAACCCCCTCTGACTGGGAATCAGACGCCGAAAGGATCTGATAGAGTCGGAACCGCCGGAAAGGGAAACGCGAAAGCGAAGAACTGGAAAGCACCGAGGAAATCGGATCGGAAAAAGATCTGGTAGAGTCGGAAACACCGAAGGGAAGCCCGGAGGAAAGCCCGAGAGGGTGAGTACAAAGGAAGCGACCGTTCCTTGAGAACTCAACAGCGTGCTAAAAGTCAACGCCAGATATGTTGATAACCCCGTCTCCAGTCACTGACTGGGACGAGGTTCCTTTGAAAAAACACAGCGAGGACGCTGTGAACCATCGGACTATTCCTCCGATGGTTCCGCTCTCGTGTGTGTCGACCGGCTGTATTAATTTACTGGCCGAGTAAACATTCACGGAGAGTTTGATCCTGGCTCAGGACGAACGCTGGCGGCGTGCTTAACACATGCAAGTCGAACGATGAACCACTTCGGTGGGGATTAGTGGCGAACGGGTGAGTAACACGTGGGCAATCTGCCCTTCACTCTGGGACAAGCCCTGGAAACGGGGTCTAATACCGGATAACACTGCGGATCGCATGGTCTGCGGTTAAAAGCTCCGGCGGTGAAGGATGAGCCCGCGGCCTATCAGCTTGTTGGTGAGGTAATGGCTCACCAAGGCGACGACGGGTAGCCGGCCTGAGAGGGCGACCGGCCACACTGGGACTGAGACACGGCCCAGACTCCTACGGGAGGCAGCAGTGGGGAATATTGCACAATGGGCGAAAGCCTGATGCAGCGACGCCGCGTGAGGGATGACGGCCTTCGGGTTGTAAACCTCTTTCAGCAGGGAAGAAGCGAAAGTGACGGTACCTGCAGAAGAAGCGCCGGCTAACTACGTGCCAGCAGCCGCGGTAATACGTAGGGCGCAAGCGTTGTCCGGAATTATTGGGCGTAAAGAGCTCGTAGGCGGCTTGTCACGTCGATTGTGAAAGCCCGAGGCTTAACCTCGGGTCTGCAGTCGATACGGGCTAGCTAGAGTGTGGTAGGGGAGATCGGAATTCCTGGTGTAGCGGTGAAATGCGCAGATATCAGGAGGAACACCGGTGGCGAAGGCGGATCTCTGGGCCATTACTGACGCTGAGGAGCGAAAGCGTGGGGAGCGAACAGGATTAGATACCCTGGTAGTCCACGCCGTAAACGGTGGGCACTAGGTGTTGGCGACATTCCACGTCGTCGGTGCCGCAGCTAACGCATTAAGTGCCCCGCCTGGGGAGTACGGCCGCAAGGCTAAAACTCAAAGGAATTGACGGGGGCCCGCACAAGCAGCGGAGCATGTGGCTTAATTCGACGCAACGCGAAGAACCTTACCAAGGCTTGACATACACCGGAAAGCATCAGAGATGGTGCCCCCCTTGTGGTCGGTGTACAGGTGGTGCATGGCTGTCGTCAGCTCGTGTCGTGAGATGTTGGGTTAAGTCCCGCAACGAGCGCAACCCTTGTTCTGTGTTGCCAGCATGCCCTTCGGGGTGATGGGGACTCACAGGAGACTGCCGGGGTCAACTCGGAGGAAGGTGGGGACGACGTCAAGTCATCATGCCCCTTATGTCTTGGGCTGCACACGTGCTACAATGGCAGGTACAATGAGCTGCGAAACCGTGAGGTGGAGCGAATCTCAAAAAGCCTGTCTCAGTTCGGATTGGGGTCTGCAACTCGACCCCATGAAGTCGGAGTTGCTAGTAATCGCAGATCAGCATTGCTGCGGTGAATACGTTCCCGGGCCTTGTACACACCGCCCGTCACGTCACGAAAGTCGGTAACACCCGAAGCCGGTGGCCCAACCCCTTGTGGGAGGGAGCTGTCGAAGGTGGGACTGGCGATTGGGACGAAGTCGTAACAAGGTAGCCGTACCGGAAGGTGCGGCTGGATCACCTCCTTTCTAAGGAGCACTTCTAGGCCGCCTAGCGGTCCAGAGGCCAGTACATCGGCGAATGTTCGATGCTGGTTGCTCATGGGTGGAACGTTGACTATTCGGCACACTTCACTGACTTTCTCCTAGTACTGCTTCGGCGTGGAACGGATGGAAGCGGGGAAGGGTGTCGGGCACGCTGTTGGGTGTCTGAGGGAATGAATCCCCTCATTCGCCGGCCCCGGTAAAAGTCTGCTCTGTGCAGGCTGTGACGGGTGGCTGGTCGTTGTTTGAGAACTGCACAGTGGACGCGAGCATCTGTGGCCAAGTTTTTAAGGGCGCACGGTGGATGCCTTGGCACCAGGAACCGATGAAGGACGTGGGAGGCCACGATAGTCCCCGGGGAGCCGTCAACCAGGCTTTGATCCGGGGGTTTCCGAATGGGGAAACCCGGCAGTCGTCATGGGCTGTCACCCGCTGCTGAACACATAGGCAGTGTGGAGGGAACGAGGGGAAGTGAAACATCTCAGTACCCTCAGGAAGAGAAAACAACCGTGATTCCGGGAGTAGTGGCGAGCGAAACCGGATGAGGCCAAACCGTATACGTGTGAGACCCGGCAGGGGTTGCGTGTGCGGGGTTGTGGGATCTCTCTTCTGTCGTCTGCCGGCGACAGGACGAGTCAGAAACCGTTGATGTAGGCGAAGGACATGCGAAAGGTCCGGCGTAGAGGGTAAGACCCCCGTAGTCGAAACATCAGCGGCTCGTTTGAGAGACACCCAAGTAGCACGGGGCCCGAGAAATCCCGTGTGAATCTGGCGGGACCACCCGCTAAGCCTAAATATTCCCTGGTGACCGATAGCGGATAGTACCGTGAGGGAATGGTGAAAAGTACCGCGGGAGCGGAGTGAAATAGTACCTGAAACCGTGTGCCTACAAGCCGTGGGAGCGTCGGACACAAGCTTGCTTGTGTCTCGTGACTGCGTGCCTTTTGAAGAATGAGCCTGCGAGTTTGCGGTGTGTTGCGAGGTTAACCCGTGTGGGGAAGCCGTAGCGAAAGCGAGTCCGAATAGGGCGATTCAGTAGCGCGCTCAAGACCCGAAGCGGAGTGATCTAGCCATGGGCAGGTTGAAGCGGAGGTAAGACTTCGTGGAGGACCGAACCCACCAGGGTTGAAAACCTGGGGGATGACCTGTGGTTAGGGGTGAAAGGCCAATCAAACTCCGTGATAGCTGGTTCTCCCCGAAATGCATTTAGGTGCAGCGTCGTGTGTTTCTTGCCGGAGGTAGAGCACTGGATAGGCGATGGGCCCTACCGGGTTACTGACCTTAGCCAAACTCCGAATGCCGGTAAGTGAGAGCACGGCAGTGAGACTGTGGGGGATAAGCTCCATGGTCGAGAGGGAAACAGCCCAGAGCATCGACTAAGGCCCCTAAGCGTACGCTAAGTGGGAAAGGATGTGGAGTCGCAGAGACAACCAGGAGGTTGGCTTAGAAGCAGCCACCCTTGAAAGAGTGCGTAATAGCTCACTGGTCTAGTGATTCCGCGCCGACAATGTAGCGGGGCTCAAGCGTACCGCCGAAGTCGTGTCATTCATACAATAGGGCCAACGCCTGTATGGATGGGTAGGGGAGCGTCGTGTGCCGGGTGAAGCAGCCGCGGAAGCGAGTTGTGGACGGTTCACGAGTGAGAATGCAGGCATGAGTAGCGATACAAACGTGAGAAACGTTTGCGCCGATTGACTAAGGGTTCCTGGGTCAAGCTGATCTGCCCAGGGTAAGTCGGGACCTAAGGCGAGGCCGACAGGCGTAGTCGATGGATAACCGGTTGATATTCCGGTACCCGCTGTGAAGCGTCAAACATCGAGCATCGTGATGCTAAGGCCGTGAAGCCGTTCCGGACCCTTCGGGGAATGGAAAGTGGTGGAGCCGCCGGCCCAAGCGGTTAGTAGGTGAGTGATGGGGTGACGCAGGAAGGTAGTCCAGCCCAGGCGGTGGTTGCCCTGGGGTAAGGGTGTAGGACGCAAGGTAGGCAAATCCGCCTTGCACATAGTCTGAGACCTGATGCCGAGCCGATTGTGGTGAAGTGGATGATCCTATGCTGTCGAGAAAAGCCTCTAGCGAGTTTCATGGCGGCCCGTACCCTAAACCGACTCAGGTGGTCAGGTAGAGAATACCGAGGCGTTCGGGTGAACTATGGTTAAGGAACTCGGCAAAATGCCCCCGTAACTTCGGGAGAAGGGGGGCCATCACTGGTGATCGGATTTACTCCGTGAGCTGGGGGTGGCCGCAGAGACCAGCGAGAAGCGACTGTTTACTAAAAACACAGGTCCGTGCGAAGCCGTAAGGCGATGTATACGGACTGACGCCTGCCCGGTGCTGGAACGTTAAGGGGACCGGTTAGTCCTGTTTCGACAGGGCGAAGCTGATAACTTAAGCGCCAGTAAACGGCGGTGGTAACTATAACCATCCTAAGGTAGCGAAATTCCTTGTCGGGTAAGTTCCGACCTGCACGAATGGCGTAACGACTTCTCGACTGTCTCAACCATAGGCCCGGTGAAATTGCACTACGAGTAAAGATGCTCGTTTCGCGCAGCAGGACGGAAAGACCCCGGGACCTTTACTACAGTTTGATATTGGTGTTCGGTTCGGCTTGTGTAGGATAGCTGGGAGACTTTGAAGCATGCACGCCAGTGTGTGTGGAGTCGTCGTTGAAATACCAGTCTGGTCGTGCTGGATGTCTAACCTGGGTCCGTGATCCGGATCAGGGACAGTGTCTGATGGGTAGTTTAACTGGGGCGGTTGCCTCCTAAAGAGTAACGGAGGCGCCCAAAGGTTCCCTCAGCCTGGTTGGCAATCAGGTGTTGAGTGTAAGTGCACAAGGGAGCTTGACTGTGAGACCGACGGGTCGAGCAGGGACGAAAGTCGGGACTAGTGATCCGGCGGTGGCTTGTGGAAGCGCCGTCGCTCAACGGATAAAAGGTACCCCGGGGATAACAGGCTGATCTTCCCCAAGAGTCCATATCGACGGGATGGTTTGGCACCTCGATGTCGGCTCGTCGCATCCTGGGGCTGGAGTCGGTCCCAAGGGTTGGGCTGTTCGCCCATTAAAGCGGTACGCGAGCTGGGTTTAGAACGTCGTGAGACAGTTCGGTCCCTATCCGCTGTGCGCGTAGGAATATTGAGAAGGGCTGTCCCTAGTACGAGAGGACCGGGACGGACGAACCTCTGGTGTGCCAGTTGTCCTGCCAAGGGCATGGCTGGTTGGCTACGTTCGGGAGGGATAACCGCTGAAAGCATCTAAGCGGGAAGCCTGCTTCGAGATGAGTATTCCCACCTCCTTGAGAGGGTAAGGCTCCCAGTAGACGACTGGGTTGATAGGCCAGATATGGAAGCCTGGTAACGGGTGGAGTTGACTGGTACTAATAGGCCGAGGGCTTGTCCTCAGTTGCTCGCGTCCACTGTGTTGGTTCTGAAACCACGAACAGCCTCATGTGCCACACATGACGGTTAAAGTTTCATAGTGTTTCGGTGGTCATAGCGTGAGGGAAACGCCCGGTTACATTCCGAACCCGGAAGCTAAGCCTCACAGCGCCGATGGTACTGCAGGGGGGACCCTGTGGGAGAGTAGGACGCCGCCGAACTAATTTTAAGAGAAAACCCCCGCACCTTTGGTGCGGGGGTTTTCTGCGTTCAGAATCAGAACACCACCTCGGTCGTATTCACCGTCCCGCCCTTGCGGCCGGGGACATGCTGCCCGCCCCAGTACAGGTTGGTGTGCGCGATCACCAGCTCCGGGGACGGGGCGCCGTACGCGGTGAGGTCCTCCGTGGTGTGGGCGTCGGCGACGAGAAGCGCGTCGTAGCCGCGGACCAGGGCTCCCATGAGGGTGGAGCGGATGCAGAAGTCGGTCTGGGCGCCCGTCACGACGAGCCGGCCGACGCGGTGTTCGGCGAGGACGGACTCCAGATCGGTGTCCTCGAAGGAGTCGCGGTAGCTCTTGTGCACGACGGGCTCGCCGTCCCGGGGCGTCAACTCGGGGACGATCTCCCAGCCGGCGCTGTCACGCCACAGTTCGTCGTCGTTCTGCTGGACCCAGACCACCGGTACGTCCTCGGCGCGAGCCTTGTCGATCAGGGTGCTGATGCGGGCGATGACGCCGTCACGGTCGTGGTTGTCGGCCACCACGTCGTTCTGGACGTCGATGACGAGGAGAGCCGTGCGGTCACGGTCGGGGAGGGTTGTCATGGGAGTCACTCTACGGGCGTACTACCGTGGGGGGCATGGGAGTTGTGGGTGGTCAGGGGTATGTGGTCCGGGCTGTGCGGGCGGAGGAGTGGGCGGCTGTGAAGCGGCTGCGGCTGGACGCGCTGCGCGATCCGGTCGCTCATCTGGCGTTCCTGGAGACGTATGAGACGGCCGCCGCCCGGCCGGACTCGTTCTGGCAGGAGCGGGCCGCCCAGGGCGGCGGGGTGCGGCAGTTCATCGCCGAGGCGCCCGACGGCGAGTGGGCCGGGTCGGTGACCGTATTGCTGGAGGAGGCCGGGTCCGAGGACTGGGCCGGGTATGCGGTCGAGCGGCGGCAGGGGCATGTGGTCGGGGTGTTCGTGCGGCCCGGGCACCGGGGGAACGGGCTGATCCAGCAGCTGCTGGACGCCGGTGTCGCCTGGGCGTGGGAGCAGGACGCCGAGCGGGCGCGGCTCTTTGTGCACGCCGACAATCCGCGGGCCCAGGGGGCTTATCTGCGGGCCGGGTTCAAGCCGACCGGGCTCGTGGTCTCGTTCTCGAAGAACGAGGAGGAGCGGGAGCTGGAGTTCGCGCTAGACCGGTAGGTCCAGGTCCTCGTGGGGCCAGCGGGAGCGGGCCTGTTCGCGGGAGCGGAGCAGGGCGAGTGTCGGCAGGCCCTCGGCGGGGCCGGTGCCGAGCAGGCCGGGGAGTTGGGGGAGCGGGGCGACCGCGGCCACGTCGTCCAGGATCAGGGTGAGTGGTGGGTCGAGCCGACCGGAGGATGACCGTTCGGCCATGCGCCGGCCGTGCTCGACCACGCTCGAGACGAGGGCCGTCAGCAGGGGCATCGCGCCCGGCCGCGTCCTGGGGTCCTCGATGGGTTCACCGACCACATAAAGCGTGCCCCCTTCGTGGACGAAGGAATCCAGGGCGAGCGTGTCGGTTCGGTGTGGGGTGCACGATTCCCGGATGTTGACGGTGAGAAGAGCGGAGAGCGCCCGGCTGGTCAACTCCTGCGCGATGTCCCGGCGTTCCGGGTGCGAGGTGAGGGCCGCCTCCAGTTCGCCCGCCGAGCCGGGGGCCGCCTTGGGGTGGGTGCGCAGGGTGCGTACCGCGTCCTGGAGCTGGGTGCCCTGGGTCCAGCGGTGGACGTGGCGGATGGTGCGGCCGTCCAGCGCGGCGGCGTGCAGGAAGCTGCGCAGCAGGGTGGTGGCGGTGTCGGTGACGGCCTGGTCGATACGGGCCGTGGGCCGGACAGGGGCGAGAAGCGCCGTGGCCCGGCTCAGTGCGGTGGGGCGGTCCTCGCAGCCGGCCGTGGGTGACCAGTGCAGGCGGGCCGGGGTGTCGCAGCGGTGGGTGGGGTCGTAGAGCAGGACCGGGCCGAGCTTGGCCCGCGCGTCCTTGGTCTCCTGCCAGAGGGCCGGGTCGGAGGTGACGACCAGTGCGGGGCCGGGGGCGTCCTGGAGGGCCGTGAGCGCGGCGGTGCGGCGGGTCTCGGGGGTGCCGTAGCGCAGGGGGCCCCGGGGGGCCGGAGGCTGCTCCACGGCCGGCTGGGGCTTCTCCATGACGACCGGGGGCGGCGGCACTGCTAGGACCGGCTGCTCGATCCGGGGTTCCGGTACTGCCTTCTCGACCACGGGAGTTGGCGCGACCCTCCGTACCCGGCCCGCGCGCCAGCGGGCGACCGTGCCGAGGACGAAGACCGTCAGGACCAGCAGGATGAGCAGCTGGCCGATGAACAGGCCCCAGAAGAGGCCCCAGCCGGGGAGTTGAGCCGGTGGGGTCCCCGTCCAGGCGCCGGCGATGTCGTGCGGCTGGGCGACGAGGTGTCGTATGGCGAGCGGGGTGCGGGTGAAGGCCAGCGGGGCCGGCCAGCCGCCCCGCGAGAAGAGGGCCGCGAGGCCGGTGGCCGTCCACACCAGGATCGTCATGCCGAGGAGGAAGGCGAGCAGGCCGACCAGGAGGCCGTCCGGAATCCCGCCGCTCTCGCCCGCGCGTCCGGCGTCCCGGCCGGCGCCCCGCTCGTCCGCTCGCACGTGCTCTCCCTATGCCACCGTCGACTCGGAGTCGCCCACGTGCTGTTCCACGAAGGCGGCGGCCCGCTGCTCGGCCTCCAGTTCGGCGGCGCGCAGGGCGTCGTCGGTGAGGTCGGCGGAGGACTCGGTCATCGCGCGGTCGGTGAAGACCAGCGGGCGTTCGGTCTCGGTGACCAGGTGTTTGACCACCTGGACGTTGCCGTTGACGTCCCAGACCGCGATGCCGGGGGTGAGCGTCGGGATGATCTCCACGGCCCATCGGGGCAGGCCGAGGACCCGACCGGTCGCTCTGGCCTCGTCGGCCTTCTGGGCGTAGATAGTCCTGGTGGAGGCCATCTTGAGGATCGCGGCCGCCTCCTTCGCCGCCGCGCCGTCGACCACGTCGGAGAGGTGGTGGACGACGGCGACGAAGGACAGGCCGAGGCGCCGGCCGAACTTCAGCAGTCGCTGGAACAGCTGGGCCACGAACGGGCTGTTGATGATGTGCCAGGCTTCCTCGACCAGGAAGATGCGCTTCTTGCGGTCGGGCCTGATCCAGGTGTGCTCCAGCCACACGCCGACGATCGCCATCAGGATGGGCATGGCGATGGAGTTGCGGTCGATGTGCGAGAGGTCGAAGACGATCAGCGGGGCGTCCAGGTCGATGCCGACCGTGGTCGGGCCGTCGAACATGCCGCGCAGGTCGCCGTCGACCAGCCGGTCGATCACCAGGGCGACGTCCAGGCCCCAGGCCCGTACGTCGTCTATGGCCACGTTCATCGCCTCGGCGGACTCCGGCTCGGGGTGGCGGAGCTGCTCGACGATGTCCATGAGGACGGGCTGGCGGTCGACGATGGTCTCGTTGACGTAGGAGTGCGCGACCTTGAGGGCGAAGCCGGAGCGTTCGTCCAGGCCGTGGCCGAGCGCGACCTCGATGATCGTGCGGAGCAGCGCGAGCTGGCCCGTGGTGGTGATCGCGGGGTCGAGCGGGTTGAGCCGGATGCCGTGGTTGAGCGCGGCGGTCGGGTCGAGCCGGATGGGGGTTATCCCCAGCTCCTCCGCGATGAGGTTCCATTCGCCGACGCCGTCCTCGCCCTGGGCGTCCAGGACGACGACCTGGCGGTCCTTGAAGCGGAGCTGGCGGAGTACATACGTCTTCTCCAGCGCCGACTTGCCGTTGCCGGACTCGCCGAGGACGAGCCAGTGCGGGGCCGGGAGCTGCTGGCCGTAGAGCTGGAAGGGGTCGTAGATGTAGCCCTTCCCGGAGTAGACCTCGCGGCCGATGATGACGCCTGAGTCGCCGAGGCCGGGGGCGGCCGTCGGCAGGTAGACCGCCTGGGCCTGCCCGGTGGAGGTGCGCACCGGGAGGCGGGTGGTCTCGACCTTCCCGAAGAGGAAGGACGTGAAGGCGTCGGTGAGGACGGAGAGCGGATCTCGCATGGAGAGCCTCTACCTTCGGATGCCGGTGGCGAACGGGAGGGTGTTCACGAACGCGCGGTGGTGCTCGCGGTCGCACCACTCCAGCTTCAGGTACGACTTGCCCGCCGAGGCGCGGATCGTGCGCTTGTCGCGGTTGAGTGCCTCGGGGGAGCGGGCGGAGACGGTGATGTAGCCGACGAGGTTGACGCCGGCGGCTCCGCTGGCGAGGTCCTCGCCGCGCTGGTCGAGGCGGGAGTGGGCGGCGACGTCGCGCGGGTCGACGGTGCGGTTCATCTTGGCCGCGCGGGACGCCTCGGCCTCGTCGTTGGTCTTCTCCGTCAGCATGCGCTCGATGGCGATCTCGGTGGGTTCGAGGTCCATGGCGACGGCGACGGTGCGGATCACGTCCGGGGTGTGGACGAGGAGCGGGGCGAGGAAGTTGACGCCGACGGGGGTCATCGGCCATTCCTTCACCCAGGCGGTGGCGTGGCACCAGGGGGCGCGGGTGGTGGACTCGCGGGTCTTGGCCTGCAGGTAGGTGGGCTCCATGGCGTTCAGCTCGGCGGGCCAGGCGTTGCGCTGGGTCATGGCCTGGATGTGGTCGATGGGGTGGTCCGGGTCGTACATGGAGTGGATCAGGGAGGAGAGGCGGCCCTGTCCGAGGGGCTGCCGGACCCGGATGTCGGCTTCCTGGAGGCGGGAGCAGATGTCGGTCAGCTCGCGGGCCATGACGATGGCGAGTCCGGCGTCGCGGTCGAGCTTGCGGCCGGCCTGGGGGCGGGCGGCGCGGGCCATCGCGTGCGCCTCGGCGGCCAGGTCGCGGCTGTAGTTCATGCAGGCGACGAGGTAGGCGCGGTGCTGCTCGCTGCTGGTGGACACCATCGACTGGAGCTGGTCGTAGGACCGCTGGAGCCACTCGGGGGAGCGGCCGTCGCCGCGCAGGACGACGTCCTTGGCGTGGGCGTCGGGGTCGGCGGGCAGCGTGCGGGCGAGCATCTGGATGCGGGTGACGAAGCCGTCGCCGTTGGCCACGTGCTTGAGGAGGGTGCCGAAGCGGTCGACGAGGGCTTCCTGGTCCTCGGAGTCGCGCAGGCCGACGCCGGGCCCCTCGATCTCGATGGCGGCGGTGACGGTCTTGCGGTCGGCGTGCAGCAGTACGGCGATCTCGTCGGGGCCGAAGGGCGCGGCGAGCCAGGTGATGCGGCCGATGCCGGGGGGCGGCCCGATCTCGACCTCGCGGCCGTCGAGGCGGGTGCCGGCCTCCATGACGGGGGAGCGGTAGACGGCCTGGCGCTTGACGGTGCGCTTGTAGGAGCGGTTGATCTCGAACCACTTGTAGAAGGTGCGGCGCTTGTACGGCACGTAGACCGCGGCGACCGCGAGCATCGGCAGGCCGCTGAGGAGCGCGATGCGCAGGGGGAGGGCGGGTACGAGGAGGCCGCACATCATGCCGAGGAACGCGCCGACGACGATCAGGGCGATCTCGCCGGACTCGCGGTTGCGGCCGATGATCGCGTTGGGCCGGGCGCGGCCGATGAGATACGTACGGCGGGGCGAGACCGGATGGGACAGGTGGGCCTCGGTCGTCAACGCCCTTCACCTCCAGAGCGGTTGGTGCTGCTGTTGCGGGTGTTGCCTGCGTGCGGGGTGTTGACCGGGCTGGGTGCGCGGGGTGCGGGGGCCGCGGCGGGGGCGCTTTGGGGGGTACGGCCGCTGTGGGCGGCGACGCCGCCGGAGGCGGGGTTGGCGGGGCGGGGGGTGCTGCCGCCCTGTCCGCCGCCCGCGTTGCTGTCGGCGCGGGTGCTGTGGGTCTTGATGCCCTGGGCGACGAGGGTGGCGGGGGAGCTGATGACGGCGGCGGCCTTGCCCTCGGCGCCCTGCATGATGCGGTTGTTGCGGGAGCCGGCGATCTCGTCGCCGAAGCCGGGGACGAAGCGGTAGATCATCGCGCTGGCGAAGATGGCGAGCAGGATGATGGAGAGGCCGGAGACGACGGCGCCGAAGGCGTCGGGGCCGCTGTCGCCGGAGAGGGCGCCGGCGAGGCCGAGGACGATGACGATGACCGGTTTGACCATGATGACGGCGATCATGATGCCGGCCCAGCGGCGGACGTGGCCCCACAGGTTCTTGTCGACGAGGCCGGCGTAGACGACGGTGCCGAGGAGGGCGCCTACGTACAACAGGGCTGCGCGGATGACGAGTTCGAGCCAGAGGACGCCTGCGGCGAGGATGCTGACGAGGGAGACGACGATCAGCATGATGGGGCCGCCGCCGATGTTGTCGCCCTTGGCCAGGGCGCCGGAGAAGGTGCCGAAGAACGTGTCCGCCTGGTCGCCGGTGGCTTTCGCCAGCACGTCGGTGACGCCGTCGGCCGCGGAGACGACCGTGTAGAGGATCAGGGGGGTGAAGGCGGAGGCGAGGACCGTGAGCCAGAGGAAGCCGACGGCTTCCGAGATGGCGGTGGTCAGGGGGACGCCTCGTACCGCTCGCTTGGCCACGGCGAGGAGCCACAGGACGAGCGTGAGGATCGTCGAGGCGGCGAACACCACCGCGTACTGCTGGAGGAACTTCGGGTTCGTGAAGTCGACGTTCGCCGTCTCCTTCACCGCGTCACTCAACTTCCCGATCGTCCACGAGGCGGCGTCCGCGCAGCCTTTGGCGAGGGAGGAGAGGGGGTCGAGCGGGGAGGTGATGTCCGGGGTGGTGGCTCCGCCGGATCCACTGCGTGCGTTGCCCCGCTCGCAGTATTTCTTGGCTTGGCCCGGGATGATGCTGCAGTCGGTCCCGGAGGACGGTGAGGGGCTCCCGGACGGGGTGGCCGGAGGGGACGGCGCGGCGAAGGCACGTGTGGCCGTGAGCACGGCGGCCGTCTGCACGGCCGTCACGATGCTCGCGAGGCGGAGCGCACCTCGAGGGTTACCTGGCATACGTGAACCCTCCGTACTCTTCGGTTGCCTTGCTGATCTCGTCGGTGGTGGCGGCCTTGTCGTCACCGGGTACCGGGGCCGGGCCGTCCTTCTGGGTGTCGGCGGCGATCTTCCAGTCGCCCCCGGACCACTCCAGGTCGAACGTCCAGGTCTTCCAAGAGGAGGTGACGGGATCGGTGGAGCCGTTGCCGGCCATGCCAATGAGTCCCGTGTACCAGAGTGCGACCTTGGCCTTGTCGTCCGTGTACGCGTGCACTGTGGTGCCGATGGGCACCACGCGGGAGACGAACGTGCTGTTCTTCGGGGGATCGCCTTGAGCGTCGAGGCCCATACGCGCCAGGAGTTGAGACGAGTAGGCCTTGTCCATGGGTGCCTGGAGGGAGGCCGCCGCGGCGGGGGTGTAAAGGGCCTTCAGGAGGGCGTGGCGGTCATCCCGCTTGAACATGTTCGTCGAGCCCAGCGCCACGGCGTAGTTCGACGCGGCCGACTGCGCTCCCTGCGCGGTGTGCGCGAAGCCGGCCGGTACCCCGGTGTCTTCCGTCTTCACCGGCTTGGTGCCCGAGGGCGCGGTCGGTGCGGCCTCCGACCCGACCGCTCGCGCCTTCGCGCCGCCGTCCTTCGGTGAAGTCCCCCGGTTGGCGAAGGCGATCGCTGCGATCAGGAGGACGACCACGCCGACGACGGTGATGAGGCTGCGGGAGGAGGAGCGGGGGGATCGGCGGGGGGCGCCGCCGTAGGGGTCGCCGCCGGGGAGGTGGGTGCGGGTCTGGCCGGTGTCGGGGTAACCGTGCTCGCCTGAGGTGCTCATGCCGCGTCCGCCCTCTCCGTCTCGTGTTCGTACGACGGTAGCCGGGCTGGTCCTCGCGCGGGCGCGGTGTGGTGACTGGACATCAGGGAAACGCGACCTCGAGTCCGGGCGTCAGACGGCCATGCCGTACACGATGGTGAACAGCGTGCCGAGGGAGCCGATGATGAAGACCCCGGTGAGGCCCGCGATGATGAGTCCCTTGCCCTGCTCCGCGCTGAAGGTGTCCCGCAGGGCGGTGGCGCCGATGCGCTGTTTGGCCGCGCCCCAGATGGCGATGCCGAGGCAGAGAAGGATGGCGACGGCCATCACGACCTCGATCATGACCTTCGCTTCGTTGCCCAGGCTGCCGAAAGGCCCCCAGTCCGGAGCGATCCCGCCGATGATGGTGTTGATGTCTCCCTTGTCGGCCGCAAAGAGCATGTAAGTCACCGCCCCTGGTGGGTAGTTGTGCCGCTCCTCTGCGGTGTGCAGAGGTCAGGTCTCATTGTCGCCGACAACGTCGCCGTCGTATGTCGACTTGGCGGCATTCACAGGCGGGTCTCGTACATTTGGCGCGTACGGTCACTCTGTGTATCACGGCAGGTCACGCCGGGCAATGACGCGGGTGCGAAACCTGTGGTGTGGTTCCGTCGTTGGGCTCTTTTACGTCCCTTCCGTCCCCCGCGCGGTTTCTGACGGCCGGTCGGGTGAGACGTCGAGACGATGTTCTCACGCGGCGTCAGCGCGGTTTGAGCCCGTGCAGCAGCAGGTGGACGTGGGTGTCGAGGCCGGCCAGGGCCTCCTCGGCGTCCAGCGCGCAGCCGGCGACGAGGGCGGCGAGGCCGTGCAGTCCGGCGGCGGCGACCAGGGTGATGCGCTCGGGGTCGCCCTGGACGATCTCGCCGCGTTCCTGGGCGTCGGCGAAGGTGCGGGTGAGGGCGCCGAGGGACTGGTCGACGGCGGCGGCGAGCCGGCCGGAGCTGTCGGGTTCGTGCTTGCGCGCGAACATCAGCTCCAGCAGCTCGGGGTTGTCGATCGCGAAGCCGAGGTAGGCGCGGGCCAGGGCGGTCATGCGCTGCTCGAAGTCCGCGTCGGGGCCGGTGTCGGCGGCGGCGGCGAGGGCCTGGTTCAGACGCTCGTAGCCGGCGAGGGCGAGGGCGTCGAGGAGGGCCTGCTTGTCCTTGAAGTGGCGGCCGGGGGCGGCGTGGCTGACGCCGGTGGCGCGGGCCAGTTCGCGCAGCGAGAGGGCGGCTGCGCCCTTCTCGCGCAGGGTGCGCTCGGCGCTCTGGAGCAGGGCGGCGCGCAGGTCGCCGTGGTGGTACGGGCGGCTTGTGGGGATGCGCGGCATGGGGGTCATCGTATCCCGATGTTGTCGGCGCCAGCTTTGTTGGCGGTGTATGCATTGTTGTCGTTGACATCATTGTTGGCGTTGCCTACATTGAGGTCATGGCCGAGACGAACGAGGCGCGCGGCGCGCGCCGGTGGAATGTGGACCGTCTGCCCGATCTGAGCGGCCGTACGGCCGTGGTGACCGGTGCCAACAGCGGGATCGGCTTCATGGCCGCCGCCGCGCTGGCGCGGTCCGGGGCGCACGTGGTGTTCGCGGTGCGGGACCCGGCGCGCGGCGCGGCCGCGGCGGGGCGGGTGAGCGGCAGTACCGAGGTCCGCCGCCTGGACCTGGCGGACCTGGACTCGGTAAGGGAGTTCGCGGCCGGCTGGGACCGCCCGCTGGACCTGCTGGTCAACAACGCGGGCGTGATGATGCTGCCCGAGGGGCGGACGAAGCAGGGCTTCGAGACCCAGTTCGGCACCAACCACCTCGGGCACTTCGCCCTGACCAACCTGCTGCTGCCGCACCTCACCGACCGCGTGGTGACCGTCTCCTCCGGGCTGCACCGGGGCGGGGACGGCCGGATCAGCTTCGACGACGTCAACCTGCGCGGCCGCTACACCCCGACCCGCGCCTACGCCCAGTCCAAGCTGGCCAACCTCCTGTTCACCCTGGAGCTCCAGCGCCGCCTCACCGGGGCGGGGTCCGGGGTGCGCGCCCTCGCCGCCCACCCCGGTTACGCCGCGACCAACCTCCAGAGCCATGCCGCGAACCCGCTGGCCCGCGTCTTCATGGGCGTCGGCAACAAGGTGTTCGCCCAGGACGACAAGGGCGGCTCGCTGCCCACCCTGTTCGCGGCCACCCAGGACCTGCCCGGCGCGTCCTACGTCGGCCCGGGCGGCCTCGGCGAGATGCGCGGTGCCCCCGCGCTGGTCGGCCGGAGCGCGGCGGCGAGCGACCCGGAGGCGGCCCGGCGGCTGTGGATGCTCTCCGAGGAGCTGACCGGCGTCACCTGGGGGCTCGCGGCACCCGCGACCGAAGGTGTTGACACCGTGTGACCGCACGGCGGGCGGAGCGTGACCGGCGTCGGTAGGGTGGACGGCACTCCGGCCGACGGCGGGTGAGTTGGAGACCGGTTCACAGGAAAATCTCAGCGACGAACGGGCAGGTTTCTCACCCTGGGGGGACAGAGTGAGGACTGATGAAGCGCAGCGCACGCAACCCGGTCACCTCGCGGCCCGCCCTGCTCGGCGCGGTCGTCATGCTCGCACTCACCTCGGCCTCCGTTGCGGCCGCCGACGACGGACGCGGCCCGCTCGGGGTGACCGTCACCGCGCCCGCCGACGCGCGGACCGCCCGGGTGGGCGCGCTGTTCGGCGCGGACGGGTCGGGCCGGCCCGACCGCGGCCACTTCTGCACCGCCTCGGTGGTGCACAGCCCCGCCCATGACCTGCTGGTCACCGCCGCGCACTGCATCACCCACGTCGACGGCAAGCTGTTCTTCGCGCCGGGCTACCGCGACGGGCGTGCGCCGTACGGGATGTGGCCGGTGGGCGAGTGGGTGCTGCCCGAGGGGTGGACGGCGGACAAGGACGAGGACAGCGACGTGGCCTTCGCGCACGTCGGCGAGGTGGACGGCCGGCGGGTCGAGGACGTGGTGGGCGGGAACCGGTTCGCCACCGGGACCGTGGCCGGCGCGGGCGCCGTGACCCTCTTCGGACTGCCGGACGCGCGCGACACACCGGTGATGTGCACCGACCGGCCGGTGGCGCGCGGCCTGACCCAGCAGCGGGTGCACTGTCCCGGCTTCAGCGGCGGGACCAGCGGGAGCCCGTGGCTGAACGGGTCCGGTCAGGTGGTCGGGGTGCTCGGCGGCCATCAGCGGGGCGGGTCGACGGCGGACGTGTCCTACAGCGTGGTGCTGGGGCGCGCGGCGGCCGCGCTGTACCGGACGGCGACCGGTAGCTGACGGGGCGTCTGGCCGGTCACGGATAGGCCGAATTGTTGGCCTGCGGGCCGCGCGCGCGGGCAAATCGGCCTTGAACCGGCCGTTTATGGGGGAGGGTTGACCCGTGCGCAAAGTATGGGTGGCCGGAGGCGCCGCGATCGGGCTCGGCCTGAGCTTCGTGATGCTGCTCGTCGTCGGGGTGTACATCGTCGCGGGGAACCTCGCGGGCGGGGCCGCCGCCGGCGGTGTCGGGCTGGCCAAGGGCGCCGTCCCGGCCGCGTACCAGACGCTGGTGCAGAAGTGGGGCAACCTGTGCCCGGCCATCAACCCGGCGCTGCTGGCCGCCCAGTTGTACCAGGAGAGCGGGTTCAACCCCGGTGCGCGCAGCCCCGCGAAGGCACAGGGGATAGCGCAGTTCATCCCCGGCACCTGGGCCACCCACGGGGTGGACGGGGACGGTGACGGCGACCGGGACGTGTGGGACCCGGCGGACGCGATCCCCTCGGCGGCCTCCTACGACTGCGAACTGGCCAAGTACGTCAAGGACGTTCCCGGTGACATCTCGGCCAACATGCTGGCCTCCTACAACGCGGGCGCCTACGCGGTCATCCGGTACGGGGGCGTGCCGCCGTACCGGGAGACCCGGAACTACGTGAAGACGATCACGACGCTGGCGAAGAGCTTCGCCGCGCCGGTCGCCCGGGTGGACCCCTCCCGGCAGGCCGCCGGGGCCATCGCCTACGCGCAGAGCAAGCTCGGCACCCCGTATCTGTGGGGCGGCACCGGTACGGCCGCGCAGAGCGGGCGGTTCGACTGCTCGGGGCTGACCCAGGCGTCGTACGACCAGGTCGGGATCAAGCTGCCGCGCGTGGCGAACGACCAGTACAACGCCGGTCCGCATCCCGCGCGCAATGAACTGCTCCCCGGTGACCTGGTGTTCTTCTCGCACGATCCGAACGACTCGCGGGCCATCCACCACGTCGGCATCTACGTGGGCGGCGGCTACATGATCGACGCGCCGCGCACGGGTGCGGTGATCCGGTTCGACCCGATCGACGGCGGTGACTACTTCGGTGCCACGAGGGTCACCGAGGATGGCGCGAAAGCGCTCCCGACGCATGTGTAGCGGAGCGTCAACCCACCCCCTGAGCTGCGCGGACGGGTATCTCTTCGATAACGTCTGAGTGATCATTCGGTGGAGGGTGGAACGCAGACCCAGGGGCTGTGCGTTCCTGTTCACGTAGCCGAGCAGACGTCAGTGCGCCAGTGCAACGGAAGCGGATCTACGACCCACGGGGGGTTGGCGCGACGCACACTGGGTGCGTCCGGTAAGACGACGAAGGGGCCGCAGCACCATGGCTGTACTCGCCGAATCCGGATCGAACCCCGACGTCGAGCTGCTCTACGACATCAACGGCCTGGCGAAGGCCGCCCCGCACTGGTTCGACCGGGTCATGGAGTTCACCGGCGAGTACGGACTCCCGGTGGCCATGATCCTTCTGGTCCTCGGCTGCTGGCTGACGGTACGGCGCCGGGGCGGCCCGGACGCGGTGTCCTCGGTGGCCGCGCTGGTCTGGGCCCCGCTGGCGGCCGCCGTGGCGGTACTGGTGAACGTGCCGATCCGGGGCTTCGTGGAGCGGCCCCGCCCCTTCCTGGACCACCAGGGGCTCGACGTCCTGATCGCGGGCAAGAGCGACTACTCCTTCGTCAGCGACCACGCGACCATCACCATGGCGATCGGGGTCGGCCTCTTCGTCGCCAACCGCCGCTTCGGCATCGCCGGTATCGCCCTCGCCCTGCTGGAGGGCTTCTGCCGGGTCTTCATGGGCGTGCACTACCCGACCGACGTGATCGGCGGCTTCGCCCTCGGTACGGCGGTCGCGCTGCTGCTCTCCCCGCCCGCGACCGCGCTGCTCACCCCGCTGGTGCGGGCCATCGCCCGCTCCCCGCGCGCGGGACGGCTGGTGAGCGCCCGTCCGGCGGGCGGTGAGCGCGGGGACGCGCTGTTCGCGGGCGGCCGCGAGCCGGCCGGGTCGGGGGAGAAGGACCTGGCCGCGTAGGCGTTCCCGCAGGACTTGGCGAGAAGGCCGCGGCTCGGTTGCCGCGGCCTTCTCCTGTGTCACAGACCCCGTTCACAGCCCCTGCGCGTACCCGAAGAACCGGTCCGGGTCGTACCGCTTCTTCACCTCGGCGAGCCGGGTGCCCGCGCTGCCGTAGTAGGCGCGGCGCCAGTCGGTCAGGGCGGCGTCGGTGTAGTTCTGGTAGGCGGCGCCCGAGGCGTGGGGACGCATCGCGGTGTGGGTGGCGTCCAGCCAGGAGCGGGCGGCCGAGCCGGAGGCGCCCGCGTCCCAGGAGGCGAGGTACTGGGCCAGCATCCGGGAGCGGCGGTGCACGAAGGCGGTGGCGGTGGGCGAGACCCGGTTGACGGCGCCGCCCAGCGCGGTGAGCGCCACACTGCCCGCGCCGCCGGACATCGCGCCGACCCGCTTCAGCAGGGTCTCGACGCCGGCGGAGGACAGCGAGCGGTCGAAGAAGTCGGAGCGGGCCGCGTAGGTCTCGCGGTGCAGGGCGCCGCGCGGGGAGCGGCCGGGGGCGGTGCCCGGCAGATGGCACTGGGCGTCGGTGGCGAAGGCGGAGCAGCCGGCGTATATCTCCATCGCCTCCTCGTAGCCGTGGTCGCGCAGGGAGACGGCGGAGGCGTCGGCGCCCGCGCGGTGGGCGAGGCGGTCGACGGCGTTCTCCAGGCCGCTGCGGGAGCCCATGGAGAAGCAGGAGACGGAGACGGTCGGGGTGCGGCCCCCGGCGCGTTCCAGGTGCAGCGCGGACCAGATCTCGTCCGGCTGGGCGGGCCCCCACTCCTGCCACGCCTTCAGCACCGCCGCCGCCTTCGCCCAGGGCCAGCGCAGGGAGGCGGTCACGGCCCGCGGGGCGCGGTGGGTGGTGAAGCGCAGCTCGGTGACGACGCCGAAGTTGCCGTTGCCCGCCCCGCGCAGCGCCCAGAACAGGTCCGCGTTCTCATGGGAGTTGGCGATACGGGTACGGCCGTCCGCCGTGACCAGGGTGGCCTGGGTGAGGCTGTCGCAGGTGAGGCCGTAGGCGCGGGAGGCGACACCGTGGCCGCCGCCGAGCACCAGCCCGGATATCCCGACCGTCGGACAGGAGCCGGCCGGTATGGTCGCGCCCTTGGCGCCCAGCGTCCGGTACACGTCGATGAGCTTGGCCCCCGCGCCCACCACGGCGTGCCCGCCCGAGGCGCTCACCCGGTTCAGCGCGGACACGTCGACGATCAGGCGGCCGTCGCCGGAGGAGTAACCGGCGTAGGAGTGACCGCCGTTGCGGATCGCCACCTTGATCCGGTGGGCTCGGGCGTACGCCAGCAGGGTGCGGATGTCGGCCGCGTGGGCCGCGTAGGCGACGGCGGCCGGGCGCAGGGAGTCGAAGCGGGTGTTGTAGAGGCGGCGTGCCGGGGTCCAGGAGGCGTCGCCGGGGCGGACCAGGGTGCCGTCGAGGCCGCGGGCGAGGGCGGTCCAGTCGGCGGCGGCCTTCACGGAGGCTGTTGTCATGGTGGTGGACACCCGCGTTCCGGAGGCGCCGGGCCGGGCCGAGGCGTCACCGCCCGGCGCGCAGGCGGTCAGTGCGGTCAGGGCGGTGGCGCCGCCCGTGAGAAACGTCCGCCGGTCCATGTCGCTCGCCGTCCCCTCGCCCTTCGCGGTGATCCTTCGGGGAGCCAGACGGTGTCCGGGGGGCCCGGGTTCCGGACAGGGGCGAGAACACGTCAGGGGCGGGCGTCCGCCGGGACCTCCGCGTGTCCTGGCCGTGAGCGTTCCGTCACCTCACCAGGCCGACGGCAGGGGTTCACCCCTCGTTCACTTCGGGCCATCGGCGGCTTCACCTGTTCTGCCTAATTTCGGCCGTAGCCGGTACGGAGTGCGGACAGGATGCACTCGCGTACCACCCAACGTCGCACGCCGCCCCTAGCGGCGGCTCCTGGAAGGAACTTCCGAACGTGAAGCTTCAGCGCAAGAACCGGCTGCGCGCCCTCTCGCTCGGTGCGGTCGCCGTCTCCGGTGCCCTGGCCCTGACGGCGTGCGGTTCCGACGACACGGGCACCAAGACGGGCAGCGGCTCGTCGTCGGCGGCCGCCGCTGGTTCGATCAAGTGCGACGGCGCCAAGGGCCAGCTGCTGGCCGACGGCTCCTCGGCGCAGAAGAACGCGATCGACGCGTGGGTGAAGAACTTCTCCCAGGCGTGCGGTGTGCAGATCAACTACAAGGGCGCCGGC
This sequence comes from Streptomyces seoulensis, assembly GCF_004328625.1. Taxonomy (NCBI): domain Bacteria; kingdom Bacillati; phylum Actinomycetota; class Actinomycetes; order Kitasatosporales; family Streptomycetaceae; genus Streptomyces; species Streptomyces seoulensis. The sequence goes on along the minus strand of NZ_CP032229.1, from coordinate 2,901,406 downwards.
TCGGGTGCCGGTGTCACCTCGTTCAACCAGGGCCAGATCGCCTTCGCCGGCTCCGACTCCGCGCTGAAGCCGGAAGAGGTCGTCGCCTCCAAGAAGGTCTGCAAGGGCGGCCAGGGCATCGACCTGCCGATGGTCGGCGGCCCGATCGCGCTCGGCTACAACGTGCCCGGCGTGGACAACCTCGTGCTGGACGCCCCGACGCTCGCCAAGATCTTCGACAGCAAGATCCAGAAGTGGAACGACGCGGCGATCAAGAAGCTGAACCCCTCGGCGAAGCTGCCCGACCTGAAGATCCAGGCGTTCCACCGCTCCGAGGACTCCGGCACCACGGACAACTTCACCAAGTACCTGATCGCCACCACCCCGGACAACTGGAAGTACGAGGGCGGCAAGGCGTGGCAGGCCAAGGGCGGCCAGGCGGCCTCCGGGTCGTCCGGTGTGGCCCAGGGCGTCAAGCAGAACCCGGGTGCGATCGGCTACTTCGAGCTGTCCTACGCCAAGGACATGACCACCGTGGCCATCGCCACCGGTGCCAAGACCCCGGTGAAGCCCTCCACCGACTCCGCCACCGCCGACATCGCGGCCGCCAAGGTCGTCGGCACCGGCCAGGACCTCGCGCTGAAGCTGGACTACAACACCAAGGCCGAGGGCGCCTACCCGCTCACCCTGGTCACGTACGAGATCGTCTGCGACAAGGGCAACAAGCCCGAGACGCTGCCCGCCACCAAGGCGTTCCTGACCTACCTCGCCGGCGAGGACGGCCAGAAGGTGCTGTCGCAGAACGACTACGCGCCCATCCCCGAAGAGATCATCGCCAAGGTCCGCACCACCGTCGCCTCCTTGAGCTGACCTGACCCCGAGTGTGCGACCGGCCCCGCTCCCCCGGGGCCGGGCGCACCGTCCGGTGCACCGCCGCCCGGAGCCGTACCCCGCGTACGGCTCCTGCGAGCCGCCCCGCGCGGCTCAGCAGACCGGAGAACCCGATGGACATATCGACGACAACCGACGTACCCCCTTCCGCCCCCCGGCCCGACGCCGGCGAGCGGCGGACCGCACGGGGCGTGACCCGCCCCGGCGACCGGATCTTCCTGGCCCTCTCGCGCGGCTCGGGCATCCTGCTGCTGGTGATCATGGCCGCGATCGCGGTCTTCCTCACCTACCGGGCGTGCCTGGCGATCAGCGCCGACGACGGCAACTTCCTGACCACCTTCGAGTGGAACACCAACACCGACCCGCCGGTCTTCGGCATCGCGGTGCTGGCCTTCGGCACGGTCGTCTCCTCGGTCGTCGCCATGGCGCTGGCCCTGCCGATCGCGGTGGCCATCGCGCTGTTCCTCACGCACTACGCCCCGCGCCGGCTGAGCGGCCCGATCGCCTACGTGATCGACCTGCTCGCCGCCGTGCCCTCGATCGTCTACGGCCTGTGGGGCGCCCTGATCCTCGTCCCGCACATGCAGGGCCTGTACGGCTGGCTGGACCAGTTCCTCGGCTGGACCGGGATCTTCGCCTGGAACGGCGGTGCCCCGCGCGCGATGCTCACCGTCGGCATCCTGCTGGCGATCATGATCCTGCCGATCATCACCAACGTGAGCCGCGAGGTCTTCCGCCAGGTGCCCCGGATGCACGAGGAGGCCGCGCTGGCCCTCGGCGCCACCCGCTGGGAGGTCGTCCGCATGGCGGTGCTGCCCTTCGGGCGCTCCGGTGTGATCTCGGCCGCGATGCTGGGCCTCGGCCGCGCGCTCGGCGAGACGATGGCCGTGGCCACCGTGCTCTCCCCGAGTTACGACATCCAGGCCAGCCTGCTCGACCCGGGCGGCGGCACCTTCGCCCAGAACATCGCCTCCAAGTTCGGTGAGGCGTCCGTGCAGGGCCGGGACGCGCTGATCGCGTCCGGTCTGGTCCTGTTCGTCATCACCCTGCTGGTCAACGGCGCGGCCCGCGCGATCATCGCCCGCCGCAAGGAGTACTCGGGGGCCAACGCATGAGCACCGCACTTTCTCCCCGTGACGGCGCCGGTGTGCGGCGCGGCGCCGGGCTGCCGAAGTGGTCCCTGTGGGCCGTCGCGGCCGGCTCGGTCGTCGTGGCCGTGGGCATCGGCCTGGTGGCCGGCCTCACCAGCCACGTCCAGTGGGGCCTGATCGCCGCCCTGCTGTTCGTCCTCGGCACCTATGTGGTCGCCACCCGCGTGGAGGGCCGCCGGCAGGCCAAGGACCGGGTCGCCACCGCGCTGGTCTGGGTGGCCTTCCTGCTGGCCCTCATCCCGCTGGTGTCGCTGGTCTGGACGACCGTCTCGCGCGGTGTGAAGGTCCTCGACGGCTACTTCCTCAGCCACTCCATGGGCCTGGTCGCCGACTCCGAGCCCGGCGGCGGCATCTACCACGCCATCCTCGGCAGCCTGGAGCAGGTCGGCCTCGCCACCGCGATCGGCGCCCCGATCGGCGTGCTGACCGCGATCTACCTGGTGGAGTACGGCCGGGGCCGGCTCGCCCTGGCGGTGACCTTCTTCGTCGACGTGATGACGGGCATCCCGTCCATCGTCGCGGGCCTGTTCATCCTCAGCCTGATGCTGATCCTCGACCTCCAGCCCTTCGGGTTCGCCGGTTCGCTGGCCCTGGCGATCCTGATGATGCCGGTGGTGGTGCGCTCCACCGAGGAGATGCTCAAGCTGGTCCCGAACGAACTGCGCGAGGCGTCCCTGGCGCTCGGCATCCCGAAGTGGCGGACCATCCTCAAGGTGGTCCTGCCGACCTCGCTCGGCGGCATCACGACCGGCGTCATGCTGGCCGTCGCCCGGATCGCGGGCGAGACCGCCCCGGTGCTGCTGCTGGTGTTCGGCAACCCCTTCATCAACGCCAACCCCTTCGAGGGCGCCCAGGCGTCGCTGCCGCTGTACATCTACCAGCAGTACGCGCAGAGCGCGGGCGCGGGCGCGGCATACGACCGTGCCTGGGCCGCTTCGCTGACGCTGATCGCGTTCGTGATGATCCTCAACCTGGTGGCCCGCGGCATCGCCCGCTGGAAGGCCCCCAAGACCGGTCGCTGACGCGACCTCCTCAGTGACCGACTGGAAGTGAAGCAATGGCCAAGCGAATCGATGTGAGCGGACTCACCGCCTTCTACGGCGCCCACAAGGCGATCGAGGACATCTCGATGACCGTGGAACCGCGCTCGGTGACGGCGTTCATCGGCCCCTCCGGCTGCGGCAAGTCGACGTTCCTGCGCACCCTGAACCGGATGCACGAGGTGACCCCCGGCGGCCGCGTCGAGGGCAAGGTGCTGCTGGACGACGAGGACCTGTACGGCAGCGGGGTCGACCCGGTGTCGGTGCGGCGCGAGGTCGGCATGGTGTTCCAGCGTCCGAACCCGTTCCCCACCATGTCCATATTCGAGAACGTGGCGGCGGGTCTGCGCCTGAACGGCGGCCACCGCAGAAGCGAGCTGGACGACGTGGTGGAGAGGTCGCTGCGCGGCGCCAACCTGTGGAACGAGGTCAAGGACCGGCTGAACAAGCCCGGCTCCGGCCTCTCCGGCGGCCAGCAGCAGCGGCTGTGCATCGCGCGGGCCATCGCCGTGCAGCCGAGGGTGCTGCTCATGGACGAGCCGTGCTCCGCGCTCGACCCGATCTCCACCCTCGCGATCGAGGACCTGATCGGCGAGCTGAAGGAGCGGTTCACGATCGTCATCGTGACGCACAACATGCAGCAGGCGGCGCGCGTCTCGGACCGTACGGCCTTCTTCAACCTGGCCGGGGTGGGGCAGCCGGGCCGGCTGGTGGAGATCGACGACACCGAACGGATCTTCTCCAACCCGTCGGTGCAGGCCACCGAGGACTACATCTCGGGCCGCTTCGGCTGAGCCGCCGAGCCCCTCGCGGTGCTGCATGGCGGTGCCACCGCGAGGATGTGAGAAGGGCCCGCTCCCGGCGTACCGGGGGCGGGCCCTTTCTCCGTGCGCGGGGTTCTACAGCACGGCCAGGTTGACCAGCTCGAAGGCGCCCGCCGCGACCAGCGCGGCGGCCGGCATGGTGATGAACCAGCCGAGCACGATGTTCTTGGCGACGCCCCAGCGGACCGCGTTGACCCGCTTGGTCGCGCCCACACCCATGATCGCCGAGGTGATGACATGGGTCGTGGAGATCGGCGCCTTGAACAGGAACGCCGTGGTGAACATGATCGACGCGCCGGTCGCCTCGGCGGCGAAGCCCTGCGGCGGGTCCAGCTCGATGATCTTGCGGCCGAGGGTGCGCATGATGCGCCAGCCGCCCGCGTAGGTGCCGAGCGACAGCATCAGCGCACAGGCGATCTTGACCCAGACCGGGATGGGGTCGCCGAAGGTCTCGTTGCCGGAGATCACCAGGGCGAGCACCACGACACCCATGGTCTTCTGCGCGTCCTGGAGACCGTGGCCGAGAGCCATGCCCGCCGCCGACACCGTCTGGGCTATGCGGAAACCGCGCTTCGCCTTGTGCGGGTTGGCCTTGCGGAACAGCCACAGGATGGCCGTCATCACCAGATAGCCGCCGATGAGACCGACCACCGGGGAGAGGAACATCGGGATGACGATCTTCTCGACCACCCCGCTCCACAGCACGTCGATGCCGCCCGCCAGCGCCGCGCCCACCATGCCGCCGAACAGCGCGTGGGAGGAGGACGAGGGCAGGCCGAAGTACCAGGTGGCGAGGTTCCAGACGATCGCGCCGATCAGCGCGGCGAAGAGGATGGCCATCCCCTTGGAGCCGTGCGGGGTCTCGATCAGGCCCTCGGAGACGGTCTTGGCGACGCCGGAGCCGAGGAAGGCACCGGCGAGGTTCATCACGGCCGCCATCGCCAGCGCCGCGCGCGGGGTCAGCGCGCGCGTCGACACCGAGGTGGCGATCGCGTTCGCGGAGTCGTGGAAGCCGTTGGTGTACGTGAAGCCGAGCGCGACCGCGACGGTCACGATCAGAGCGAAGGTGTCCATCGACGCCTCAGGACTCCTTGACGGCGATGGTCTCCACCGTGTTCGCCACGTGCTCGAACGCGTCCGCCGCCTCTTCCAGCACGTCCACGACCTGCTTGAGCTTCAGCACCTCGATCGCGTCGTACTTGCCGTTGAAGAGCTGGGCGAGCAGCTTGCGGTGGATCTGGTCGGCCTGGTTCTCCAGCCGGTTGACCTCGATCCAGTACTCGGTGAGGTTCGACATGGTGCGCAGGTTCGGCATGGCCTCCGCCGTCAGCACAGCGGCCCGCGCCAGCACCTCGATCTGCTGCTCGACGCCCTTCGGCAGCTCCTCGATGTTGTAGAGGACGACCAGGTCGACGGCCTCCTCCATGAAGTCCATGATGTCGTCGAGCGACGAGGCGAGGTTGTAGATGTCCTCGCGGTCGAACGGCGTGATGAAGGAGGAGTTCAGCTGGTGGAAGATCGCGTGCGTGGCGTCGTCACCGGCGTGTTCCGCGGCCCGCATACGCTCTGCGATCTCGGCCCGGGCGGAGGAGTCCGCCCCGAGCAGTTCCATCAGGAGCTTCGAGCCCGTGACGATGTTGTCCGCGGACGCGGCGAACATGTCGTAGAAGCTCGTCTCCCTGGGGGTCAGACGAAAGCGCACGTGTGGTCCTCGGGATGCTTTGGTTTCGGTCAGGCTGATGCTAGGCGCATCATCCGGCCACGGCTATCGGGCCATCCCCCAGTGTCGCCCATCGGGCACAGTGCTCGGCACGGGGGACCTTCGACCGGTCCGCTACCCCGCGGAATTCGTTACGATATACCCGCCAGGGGTATGTGTTCCCGCCCGTCCCGAGATGGAGGCCCGCGATGACGACGACCGAGGCCGGCGCCACGCACGGTTACCACCACCAGAAGGACGAGCACCTGAAGCGGCTGCGCCGGATCGAGGGCCAGATCCGGGGGCTCCAGCGGATGGTCGAGGAGGACACGTACTGCATCGACGTGCTCACCCAGGTCTCCGCCTCCACCAAGGCGCTCCAGTCCTTCGCGCTCCAGCTGCTGGAGGAGCACCTGCGGCACTGCGTCGCGGACGCGGCCGTGAAGGGCGGCGACGAGATCGACGCGAAGGTCGACGAGGCGACGAAGGCCATCGGCCGCCTGCTGCGCACCTGAGCAGCTGAGTCACCGGCTAGGCGGCGGCTCCGCGCTCCTCGGTGACCCGGAGCACCTCGTCTATGCTCGCCAGGCTCAGCCGGTCCTCGGCGGCCGAGGCGGCGATGATCAGCTCGCCGCACAGCTCTATCTCGGCGAGGGCCACGTGGTCCTGCACCGCCGTACCGCCGACCGGAGCCACGCGCGTCACCTCTTCCTCTTGGTCCTGCCTGCCGGTACCGGCTTCCTAGAGTAGGGAGCGCGCCACGCGCCGCGCATGGCACGGACGGGCTAGTCCGCCGGGGCCCCCTGGCCCTCCGCGAGCCGGCCTGCGTAGATGTCGGCCTCGCGGGGGAGCGTCACGTCGACCTCGGTGCCGAACGCGTGCAGCAGGGTGGTGGAGGCCACCGCCACGGCCGCCGCCTGGCGTCCGTTGACGAAGCTGAAGCGCTGGCGGAGCTTGCGGATACGGCCCTCGTCGTCCAGATACGCGTCGAACGGGACCTCGGCCGTGGCGAACCCCTTGGCCGCCGCCGCGAGCGGCGCCCGGTTGTCCGCCGAGGCCGCGCGGGCCGCTCCCGCCAGGTCGGCGGTGCCCCGGTAGTGCCGTACGGCGGTGCCGCCGACGCTGGTGCGGCCCAGGTAGGTCGCGCTGCGGGTCCCGCGCAGCACCTCCGCCGCCGCGTACGGGTCGGTCGCGCCGCCGGTGACCAGATTGCCGTCGGAGGCCGTGGCCGCCTCCATCCGCACCCATTTGTCGGCGGGCACGCCCGCGCCCCGGTTCTTCATGAACAGGGCGCCGGGGGCGAGGAGTTCGGTGATGGGCCGGTGCTCCGGGGTGCCGGTGGGGTCCGCGGGGAGGACCACGGTCAGCTCGCCGAGGCGGCGCCGGAAGTCGTAGACGCCCCGGCCCCGGATGGTGACCCGGGTGCCGCCGGTGGCCATCTCCATGGAGGTGGTGGCCCGCGCGGTGCCCGCCGCGCGCAGGGCGTCCGCGGCCTGCCGGAGCACGGCCACCGGCTCGCCGCCCGCGCCGTTCACCCCCTCGGCGGCGACCCCGCTGCCGGAACACCCCGAGGCACCTGCCCCGAGCCCGACCGTGAGTCCCATGATCCCCACCGCGACGCCCGTCCTGCCCGCGCGCGTGTGCTGCCGCCGATCCATGGCCTGCCTTACCCCCAGCCGGTTATGTCCGTCACTGGCCCCCCTGTCGTTCCGGTTAACGACGGGTAGGGAGTGTTGTCACGCGCCGACCGGTCCCCGGGGAGGCGGGAGGGGGGCGCGCGTACGCCCCGGCGGGCGGCCGGTAGCGTGGCGCCGTGGCGTCTGAGGAGGGCCCCGAGAGGGCGCGGGATCACCGTACGGAGACGACCGAGCAGGGGCGCTTCTGCGTGGCGCGGTGCAGTTGCGGCTGGCGGGGTCCGGCCCGGCGGGCGCGCAGCCAGGCGCGGACGGACGCGGAGGGGCACCTCGGGGGAGCGTGAGGCGCCCCGGTCTTTTTGCCCGCGCTTTCAGTGGTGTTCGAGCCGCTGGGTGAGCACGTCGAGCAGATCGCGGTCGCGGGGACGGCTGATCCGGGTACGCGCCTCGGTGGGCGTCAGCCACACCACCTCATCCACCTCGGAGTTGGGCACGAACGCCCCGGAGACGGCCTCGGCCGCCCAGTACCGCACCTGCTTGGGCCGCCCGTCGACCGGATACCGCAGCGTCGGCAGCTCGGGTCCCAACTCGGCCGCGTAGCCCGTCTCTTCCCCGACCTCGCGTACGGCGGCCGCCTCCGCCGACTCCCCGCGCTTCAGCTTGCCCTTGGGATGCGACCAGTCGTCGTACCGGGGCCGGTGCACGAGGCACACCTCCAGCGCGCCGGTGCCGGGGGCCCGGCGCCAGAGGACGCAGCCGGCGGCGCGGATGAGCTTGGGGAGCGCGTGGGGTCCGCTGGGCACGGGGGGCTCCTCGGGGGTCAGGACTGCCAGGTGTGCTGGAAGGTGAACCGCGCGGCCTCGACCTCGTGGCGCTGGTCGGCGTGGAGGACGCCGAGGGCGTAGGCGGTGGCGGGGGCGATACGGGGGGTGCGGGCGGCCTGGGCCGCTTCGGCGGCGGCCTCGGCGGCGTCGCGGTGCCGGGTGAGGGCCTCGGCGGCCGGGCGGAGGCGGGGGTCGGCGGGGGCGGTGTGCGGGATCTCGCGGGCGTAGCGGTGCAGGCGGAGCAGGAGCCGTACCTGATGCCAGGGGCCGTCCTGGGGGTGCGGGGCGGGGTCGGGGGAGAGGCCGTGGACCAGGGCCTGCGCGTTGTAGGGGTCCCCGGCGGTGACCAGGGGCAGCACCGAGACGGCACCGGCGAGGCGGTCCTCGGCGGCGGCGGCCAGCGGGCCCAGGCCGGCGCGGGAAGCACCCGGCGCCAGCGGGACGTCGCTGGCCAGCAGGGCGATCCGGTCGGCGACGGCGTGGAAGCGGGCGGAGCCCAGCGCCTCCAGCGCGGCGGAGTGGGCCCGGGTCCGGGCCAGGGTGATCCGGCGCTCCAGCAGCGCCCCCGCCTTGGCCGCGCCCACGGTGAGACTGCCCCGCTCGGGAGCCGGTGCCGGACCGCCCGCGTGGACCACGGCCCCCACCGGCACCGGGGTCGAACCGGAGAGCCGGTGCAGCGCGAGCAACAGCCGGTCCAGCCGCGCCTCTTGGGAGTGCTCCAGCGCCAAGGTGCCCGACACCCAGGCCAGTTCGGGCCGCATCGAGTCGGCCCAGCCGGGGTCCAGCAGGGCCCGGAAGGTGTGCAGGGCGGCGCTGATCCGGCGGGCGGAGCGGCGCAGCGCGCGCCCCGCCTCGGCGGCGCCCTCGGCCCCGTTCCCGTGCTCCCGCTGGGCCCGCAGCGCGCGCAGGAACTCCGTCGCCTGTGCCCGGAGATACGCGGCCAGGTCGTCCCCGACGGGGTCCGTCCCGGCGGGGGCGGACCCCGCCGCGACGGTCTCCGGGTGGGGACGGTCAGGGTGTCGTGGTGCCACGCCGGCGCCTCCGGGCGTCAATGAGCATCTCCTGTACGTTGCGCAGGGGGTGTCCGTCGGCGTCGGTCGCGTGCCGGGTCCACTCGCCGTCGGGGCCCAGGTGCCAGGAGGCGGTGGTGTCGGACATGCCGGTGTCCAGCAGGCGGTTGAGGGCCGCCCGGTGGCCGGGGTCGGTGACCCGGACCAGTGCCTCGATCCGGCGGTCGAGGTTGCGGTGCATCATGTCGGCGCTGCCGAACCAGACTTCGGGCTCGCCGCCGTTGCCGAAGGCGAACACCCGGGAGTGCTCCAGGAACCGGCCGAGGATCGAGCGGACCCGGATGTTCTCCGAGAGCCCGGCGACACCGGGCCGTACCGCGCAGATGCCGCGCACCCAGACGTCGACCGGGACACCGGCCTGGGAGGCCCGGTAGCAGGCGTCGATGACCGCCTCGTCGACCATGGAGTTGACCTTGATCCGGACGAAGGCAGGGCGGCCCGCGCGGTGGTGCTGGATCTCCTTGTCGATGCGCGATATCAGGCCGTCCCGCAGGGACTTGGGGGCGACGAGGAGACGGCGGTAGGTCTCGCGGCGGGAGTAGCCGGAGAGCCGGTTGAAGAGGTCGGAGAGGTCCGCGCCGACCTGCGGGTCGGCGGTGAGCAGCCCGAGGTCCTCGTACAGCCGGGCCGTCTTCGGGTGGTAGTTGCCGGTGCCGACGTGGCTGTAGCGGCGCAGGGTCTCGCCCTCCTGGCGGACCACCAGCGACAGCTTGCAGTGCGTCTTCAGCCCGACCAGGCCGTAGACGACGTGGCAGCCGGCCTCCTCCAGCTTGCGCGCCCACTTGATGTTGGCGTGCTCGTCGAAGCGGGCCTTGATCTCGACCAGCACGAGGACCTGCTTGCCGGACTCGGCCGCGTCGATCAGCGCGTCCACTATCGGGGAGTCGCCGGAGGTGCGGTACAGCGTCTGCTTGATCGCCAGCACGTCCGGGTCCTGCGCGGCCTGCTCCAGGAACGCCTGCACGGAGGTGGAGAAGGAGTCGTACGGGTGGTGCAGCAGCACGTCCCGCTGGCGCAGCGCGGCGAAGATGTCCGGCGCGGAGGCGGTCTCCACCTCGGAGAGGTCCCGGTGGGTGCCCGCGACGAACTTGCGGTACTTCAGCTCCGGGCGGTCCAGGCTGTGGATGCGGAAGAGACCGGTCAGGTCGAGCGGGCCGGGCAGCGGGTAGACCTCGGCCTCGGAGATCTTCAGCTCGCGGACCAGGAGGTCGAGCACCTCGCGGTCGATGTCCTCCTCGACCTCCAGGCGGACCGGCGGCCCGAAGCGGCGCCGCATCAGCTCCTTCTCCAGCGCCTGGAGCAGGTTCTCCGCGTCGTCCTCCTCGACCTCCAGGTCCTCGTTGCGGGTGAGCCGGAAGGCGTGGTGCTCCAGCACCTCCATGCCGGGGAACAGCTCCTCCAGGTGCGCCCCGATCACGTCCTCCAGCGGGACGAACCGGCCGGGGCTGCTCTCCAGGAAGCGGGACAGCAGCGGCGGCACCTTCACGCGGGCGAAGTGCTTGTGGCCGCTGACCGGGTTCCGCACGACGACGGCCAGGTTCAGCGAGAGGCCGGAGATGTACGGGAAGGGGTGCGCGGGGTCCACGGCGAGCGGGGTGAGCACCGGGAAGATCTGGTGCCGGAACAGGGTGAACAGGCGGGCCTGCTCCTTGTCGGTCAGCTCGCTCCAGCGGACCAGGTGGATGCCCTCCTCCGCGAGCGCGGGGGCGACGTCCTCGTGGTAGCAGGCGGCGTGCCGCGCCATCAGCTCGCGCGAGCGGGACCAGATCATCTCCAGCACCTCGCGGGGCTGGAGCCCGGAGGCGGAGCGGGTGGCGACCCCGGTGGCGATACGGCGCTTCAGACCGGCCACCCGGACCATGAAGAACTCGTCCAGGTTGCTGGCGAAGATCGCGAGGAAGTTGGCGCGCTCCAGCAGCGGCGTGGTGGGGTCCTCCGCCAGCTCCAGCACGCGCTCGTTGAAGGCGAGCCAGCTGCGCTCCCGGTCCAGGAAACGGCCCTGGGGCAGCGGGTCCCCGTCGGTGGCCCGCTCCTCGTACACGTCGAGGTCGGCGTCGAGATCGGGTTCCAGGTCGGAGACGGTCGCCGCGACCGTGTGCGGCCGGTGGGCGGCGATCGAGCCTACGGCGGGCTGCGGCCGCAGGGTGGCGTCGGGGGACGGGTGGGCCGGTACCTGGGCTTCTCGCTGACTCATGAACCCATTCTTCCGCGCCGGAGTCGTTACGGCAGCGTCTGTTTTCCAGTGATCCACGGGAACGGACGCGCCACCACCGGCCCCCTCGGGCCGCGGCTGGGAGTGGGGGGCCACGGGTTCCATCGCCCGAGGGTCGCAAGCGGTTCTGAATCAAGGGTTACGGGCACATGACGTCCGGGAAATCGGGGGGCGGCCCCCAGGGGACCGCCCCCGTAGGTCAGCCGGTACGGCGGCGCAGCACCGCGAAGGAGGCGGCGGTGAGCAGGGCGGTCACGAGGAGCAGTACGGCGCTGGTGGTGAGCTGGAGCGGCCAGTCGTGGGAGGCGGGGTGGAAGGTGGTGTAGAAACCGGTGCCGCCGTGCTGCTCGTAGATCCGCCGGCACATGTCCATGCTTCTCGCGGCGCATTCCGGGGTGGGGACGCGGGCGCCGGAGAGGGTCGTCATGCCGTGCGACAGCTCGACCCCGGTGTACAGCCCCCGGTACCCGTCCTGGAACCGCGACACCTCGGTCACCGAGGGCCAGAGGTACGGCATCAGCCAGTGCGCGGCGGCGAACAGCAGCGCGGTGGCGCCGACGGTGATGCCGAGGGCGGGCAGGGTCCGCGGAACCAGCAGGCCGGTCAGGGCGCCCAGGGCGAGGGCGGCCAGGCAGACGGCGACCAGCGCGGGGCCGTTGGCGTAGAAGGTGCGCAGCAGCCACCAGCCCGCGCGGGTGTCCACCCGGTCCTCGGACGCCGACCAGGCGTACCGGTGCAGGGCCACCAGCACACCGCCGCCCGCCGTGACGGCCAGCGCGGGGAGGGCGAGCCGGGAGGCGAGCCAGCGGGCCGGGGTGACGCCCTGGGTCCAGGCCAGCAGCCCGGTGCCGGACTCCAGCTCCCGCGCGGTCAGGGTGGCGCCCGCCCAGGCGGCCACCAAGAACGGCATGAGGAACATGCCATCGGTCAGCAGGTCGTACAGGCTGGAGTACCGGCCCATGGCGGCGTTGTCGATGGTGCACACACTCGCCTGGCACGCCTGGAGCTGCTGCCAGCCGCGCGCCGCCTCGTCCATGAGCGGCCCCGCCAGCCACACCAGCAGCCCGGCGCCCACGACCACCAGGGCCGCCCAGACGGCCAGCGCCCACCGGTGCAGCCGGAACGTCCAGCGGGCCGAAACGGAGAGGGTGCTCACGCGGCGCGCTCCTCGGTCAGGGTGAGCGCGGGCGCGTCCGCGCCGCGCAGGTGGGCGAGGACGAGGTCCTCCAGGGTGGGCCGCCCGGTGCGCCAGTCGCCCGGCAGCGGCCCGGCCGGCCGGATCAGTGCGGAGAGCTGCCGCCCGGTGGTACGGGACTCGACCACCGTGTGCCCGGTCAGCGCGCCCTCCTCGGCGGACCCGGCGACGCGCAGGTGGGCGCCGAGCAGGTCGTCGATCTCGCCGGCCAGCCGCACCCGGCCGGAGCCGATGAGCAGCAGGTGGTCGCAGGAGTCCTCGACCTCGGCGACGACGTGGGAGGACATCGCGATGGTGGTGCCGTGTTCGGCGGCCGTGCCCATCAGCACGCCCATCAGGTCGTGCCGGGCGAGCGGGTCGAGGTCGGCCATCGGCTCGTCCAGCAGCAGCAGTTCGGGCCGCTTGCCGAGTGCGAGGGCGAGTGCGACGCGGGTGCGCTGGCCGCCGGAGAGGGACCGTATCCGCGCGCCGGGGTCGAGGTCGCCCCCGGCGGCGATCCGCTCCGCACCGGCCGCGTCCCAGTGGCTGGGGTTGAGGTCCGCGCCCATGCGCAGCGTCTCCGCGACCGTGAGCTGCGGATACAGCGGCTTGGCCTGCGCGACGTAGCCCACGCGGGGCCGGGCGTCGGCCGGCGAGGTGCCCAGGACCCGCAACTCGCCCTCGGTGGGCGCCATGAGCCCCGCCGCCAGGGCGAACAGGGTGCTCTTTCCGGCCCCGTTGGGACCCACCACGGCACACACGCGCCCTGTGGGCAGCCGGAACGCGCAGTCGCGCAGCGCCCAGGCGCCCCGCCGTCCGTACCGTCTGCCGAGGCCGGTGGCCTCGATCGCGGTGTCGCTCATGAACGTTCTCCCTGGAAGCTCTTGTCGAGGACGGCCGTGAACAGGGCCGCCATGTCGTCCCGGTCCCACCCGGCCCGGACCGCCCGCGCCGCCCACTCCTCCAGCTCCCCCCGCAGCGGCGAGTCGGCCGGGGCGGCGCCGAGCGTGCGGCGGACGAAGGTGCCCAGCCCGCGCCGCGCCTCCACCAGTCCCTCCCGCTCCAGCTCGCGGTACGCCTTCAGGACGGTGTTGGGGTTGATGGCGGTGGCCTCCACGACCTCGCGGGCGGTGGGCAACTGGTCGCCGGGGCGCAGCAGTCCGAGGCGCAGCGCCTGTTTGGTCTGCTGGACAATCTGGACGTAGGTGGCGACCCCGCTGTGCCGGTCGATGCGGTATTCGACCACGCGTTGAACCACCCTTTCACTAATTGAGTAGTGGAAGGGTGGTGTGGAAGAGGGGCGCCCGTCAAGTCCGGACGCCCCTCAACTCAGCCGACGGGAACCAGGGTTCACGTCTCCGTGCGGTACATCAGGTCCGTCTCGTGGGTGGTGAAACCGAGGCGCTCGTAGACCGACACCGCCGCCTTGTTGTCCGCGTCGACGTAGAGCATCGCGGTGGGCAGACCGCGGCCGGCCAGGTGGCGCAGGCCGATCGTGGTGAGGGCCTTGCCGAGGCCGCCGCCCTGGCTGCCGGGGCGCACCCCGACCACGTACACCTCGCCGAGCCCCTCCTCGGCGTGCGTCTTGGTCCAGTGGAAGCCGATCAGTTCGCCGTCCTGTTCGGCCAGGAAGAAGCCGGCCGGGTCGAACCACGCCTCGCTCTCCCGGTCGTCCAGGTCGCGCCGGGTCAGCGAACCCTGCTCCGGGTGGTGGGCGAACGCGGCCGCGTTGACCGCGAGCCACGCCTCCTCGTCCCGGCCCGGCTCGAAGGCCCGTACCGTCACGCCCTGGGGGAGGACCGGGTCGGGCAGGTCCAGTCCGGTCAACGGCCGCCGCATCTGGCGCAGTTCGCGGAACAGGGTCAGGCCGAGCACCTGCGCGAGATGCCGGGCCGCCGGGTGGCCGCCGTGCGCCCAGATCCGCAGCCGCTTGCCGGAGGCGGCCAGCAGGGCGGTGCCGAGCGCCCGTCCGTGCCCGTGCCCCCGGTGCGAGGGCCGCACCACCAGCTCGGCGGCGGGCGCCTCCACCGGGTCGGTGTCCTCCAGCTGGGCGTAGCCGACCAGTTCGTCCCCGGCGTACAGCAGCAGATGGGAGACGCCCGGCCGGGCGCCGCCGCGCAGTTGCAGCCGGCCCTGCTCGGACACCGGCTGCTGCCCGTCCGCGCGGGCGGCCTCGGCGAGGAGGGCGAGCACGGCCTCGGCCTGGTCCGGCGTGAGGGCGGTGTGCGTCTGGAGGGAGCGGGCGGGGAAGGACCGTACGGAGTCGTCGCTGCTCATGCGTACGAGGGTACGGCGCGCGCCCGGCGCCGGGCGCTGAAGGAATCTCGTTTCCGCCCGGCCGGGTCGAGCGGGGAGAATGCGGGGCATGGGACATCTGGACGTCGCGCATATCGAGTACTACCTGCCGGACGGGCGGGCGCTGCTCGGTGATGTGTCCTTCCGCGTCGGTGAGGGCTCCGCCGTCGCGCTGGTCGGCCCGAACGGCGCGGGCAAGACGACACTGCTCAGGATCATCGCGGGCGAACTCGACGCGCACGGCGGCAAGGTGAGCGTCAGCGGCGGACTCGGGGTGATGCCGCAGTTCGTGGGCGGCGTCCGCGACGGGTCGACCGTCCGCGACCTCCTCGTCTCCGTCGCCCCGAAGCGCATCCGCACGGCCGCGAAGGCGGTCGACGAGGCCGAGCACGCGATCATGACCGTGGACGACGAGGCCGCGCAGATGGCGTACGCCCAGGCCCTCTCCGACTGGGCCGAGGCCCAGGGGTACGAGACGGAGACCCTGTGGGACATCTGCACCACGGCCGCCCTCGGCATCCCTTACGACCAGGCCCAGTGGCGCCAGGTGAACACCCTGTCCGGCGGTGAGCAGAAGCGGCTGGTGCTGGAGTACTTCTTCCGGGGCCACGACGAGGTGCTGCTGCTGGACGAGCCGGACAACTACCTGGACGTGCCGGGCAAGCGCTGGCTGGAGGAGCAGATCCGGGCCACCCGCAAGACCGTGCTGTTCATCTCCCACGACCGGGAGCTGCTGGCCCGCTCGGCCGAGCGGATCGTCAGCGTGGAGCCCGCCGAGGGCGGTGCCGACGTCTGGGTGCACGGCGGCGGCTTCGCCACCTATCACGACGCCCGCCGCGAGCGCTTCGCCCGCTTCGAGGAGCTGCGCCGCCGCTGGTCGGAGAAGCACGCCCAGCTCAAGAAGCTGGTGGTCACCCTCCAGCAGGCGGCCTCGGTCAGCCACGAGATGGCCTCGCGGTACGCGGCCGCGCAGACCCGGCTGCGCAAGTTCGAGGAGGCCGGGCCGCCGCCCGAGCCGCCCAAGGAGCAGGACATCCGGATGCGGCTGCGCGGCGGCCGTACCGGGGTGCGCGCGATCACCTGCGAGGCGCTGGAGCTGACCGGGCTGATGAAGCCGTTCGACCTGGAGGTCTTCTACGGCGAGCGGGTCGCGGTCCTCGGCTCCAACGGCTCCGGCAAGTCGCACTTCCTGCGTCTGCTGGCCGGGGCCGAGATCGCGCACTCGGGGCTGTGGAAGCTCGGCGCGCGGGTGGTGCCGGGGCACTTCGCGCAGACCCACGCGCATCCCGAGCTGGTCGGCCGCACCCTGCTGGACATCCTGTGGTCCGAGCACTCCCAGGCACGCGGGCCCGCCATGTCGATCCTGCGCCGCTACGGCCTCGACCGGCAGGCCGAGCAGAACTTCGAGCGGCTCTCCGGCGGCCAGCAGGCCCGGCTCCAGATCCTGCTGCTGGAGCTGGCCGGCACCACCGCGCTGCTGCTGGACGAGCCCACCGACAACCTGGACCTGGAGAGCGCCGAGGCCCTCCAGGAGGCGCTGGAGGCGTACGAGGGGACCGTGCTGGCCGTCACCCACGACCGCTGGTTCGCCCGCTCCTTCGACCGCTTCCTGGTCTTCGGCTCGGACGGCCGGGTCCGCGAGACCCCGGAACCGGTGTGGGACGAACGCCGGGTGGAGCGCGCCCGCTAGGACATCCCCTCAGGGCTCCTGGTGCGTCTCCGGCGGCGGCGTCGGCGCGCCCGGCAGCCGGACGGTGGCGACCGTGCCGCCGTCCGGGGCGCGGTCGAGGGTGACCTCGCCGCCCGCCTGCTGGACCGTACGGGCCACGATGGACAGCCCGAGGCCCGAGCCGGGCAGCGCGCGGGCGCTCGGGGAGCGCCAGAACCGGTCGAAGACGTAGGGGAGTTCATCGACCGGGATGCCCGGACCGTGGTCCCGTACGGTCAGCACGCCGTCGGTCAGCCGGACCTCGACCGTGCCGCCCTCGGGGCTGAACTTCACCGCGTTGTCCAGGATGTTGACCACCGCGCGCTCCAGCGCGGAGGGCTCGGCCCGGACGAACCAGGGCTCCAGGCCGGCCGTGATCGTCAGCTCCGGCCCGCGCAGCCGGGCCCGGCGCAGCGCCTCCTCGACGGTCTCCTGGAAGGAGAACACCTGGACCCGCTCCCCGCGCTGCCCCTCGGCGCGGGACAGCTCCTGCAAGTCCCCGATCAGCGCGGCCAGTTCGGTCATCTGGGCCTTGACCGAGGCCAGCAGCGCCTTGCGGTCGGCGGCCGGGATCGGGCGCCCGGTCTCCTCGCTGCGGGTCAGCAGCTCGATGTTGGTGCGCAGCGAGGTGAGCGGGGTGCGCAGCTCGTGCCCGGCGTCCGCGATCAGCTGCTGCTGGAGGTCGCGGGACCCGGCCAGCGCGGTGGTCATCGAGTTGAAGGACCGGGAGAGCCGGGCCACCTCGTCGTCGCTGTCGTCGGCCACCGGGATGCGGACGGCCAGGTCCTCGGTGCGGGCCACGTGCTCGACCGCCTCGGTCAGCTTGTCCACCGGCCGCAGCCCGGCCCGCGCCACCGCGAGCCCGGCGACGCCCGCGCCCACCACGCCGATCCCGGAGACCAGCAGCAGGATCAGCGCCAGGTCGCTCAGGGTGCGCTGGGTGTCCTTCAGGGAGAAGGCCACCATCACGGCGACCTCCGGGTACGGCTGCGTCCCCGGAGCCCCGCCGACGGGAACGGCGCTGGTCATCACGCGTACGTCGTCGCCCTTGGAGTCGACGCCGTCGCGCAGGGTGCGCCGGCCGAGGGTGGCGTGCCGGGCGGCGGCCACGTCCGCCGCGGTGGTCTTGACCGTGCCCTCGGAGAACGGGGTGACGCAGGTCTTGCCCTCGGCGGTGACGATCTGGAGGTACAGGAAGGACGGCGGGCCCTCGTCGGCGCCCGGGGACTGCGGACAGGTCAGCAGCAGCGTGGTCACCTGGTCGGGGCTGAGCGGGCGGCCCAGGCTCTGCAACCGCTCGTCCATCTCGCTGTAGAGCTTGCCCTGCACGATGAACCAGCAGGTCACCGACACCGCCGCCACCGCGAAGGCGACGGCCGCCGCGACCAGCATCGCGAGCCGCGCCCGGATCGGCAGCGCCTGGTAGCGGCGCAGCAGCCTCCTCACTCGGCGCCGCCCTGCCGCAGCGCGTACCCGACACCCCGGACGGTGTGCACGAGCCGGGGCTCGCCGCCCGCCTCGGTCTTGCGGCGCAGGTACATCACGTACACGTCGAGGGAGTTGGAGGAGGGTTCGAAGTCGAAGCCCCACACCGCCTTGAGGATCTGCTCACGGGTCAGCACCTGGCGCGGGTGCGCCATGAACATCTCCAGCAGCGTGAACTCGGTACGGGTCAGCTCCACCGGCCGCTCGCCGCGCCGGACCTCCCGGGTGGCGAGGTTCATCCGCAGGTCGCCGAAGGTGAGCGCCTCGTCCTCGCGGGCCTCGGCGGACACGCTCCCCGCGTACGAGCTGCGCCGCAGCAGGGCCCTGATGCGGGCGAACAGCTCGTCCAGCTCGAAGGGCTTGACCAGGTAGTCGTCGGCCCCGGCGTCCAGTCCGGTCACCCGGTCCCCGACCGTGTCCCGGGCCGTGAGCATCAGGATCGGGGTGGTGTCCCCGGTGTTCCGGATGCGGCGGGCGGCGGTCAGGCCGTCCATGCGGGGCATCTGGATGTCCAGCACGACCAGGTCGGGCCGGTAGTCCCCGGCCTGCTCCAGCGCGTCCGCTCCGTCGACGGCGACCCGGGTGTCGTACCCCTCGAAGGCGAGGCTGCGTTCCAGGGCCTCGCGGACGGCCGGTTCGTCGTCGACGATCAGGATGCGCTGGGGGTCACGGTCGCCTTCGGCGGGGCTCATCGCTGGCGGTACCTCGTGGGTGCGGTGGGGCGTGGACGGGCGGTTCTCAGCCTCGCACGTTTCGGCTCCGCCGCGTCCGAGGCCGGGGGGTCAGACCCCGGCCGGGGTGAGCCGGGTCAGGGCGTTGAGGCGGTTCAGCGGCACCTTGCGGCGGTGCGGGCGGGCGGCGGAGGTGCGCAGACCCATCAGCTGGGGCGCGGGGGAGGGCAGCTCGGGCAGCCGGGGGCTGGGGTCGGGGGTGTGCAGCTCGTGCGCCACCTCCAGGGCGACGGCGATGTTCGCCGGTCCGGAGACAGGAGCCTGGTGCGAGACGCGCTTCATCATGACGTTCTCCCTGCTGCTCGGTGCTGCGCTGTGCTTGCGTCGGGGGTACGGGGCTGTCAGCTCGTGGAACCCGCCCGGAGCTTCGCCAGGTCGGCCTTGACGGTGTCGACGGGGATGGCGAAGCCGAGTCCGATGCTGCCCGCGTCCGAGGACGAGGAAGCCTGGGACCCCGAGGAGTACATGGCGGAGTTGATCCCGATCACCCGGCCCGAGGCGTCGATGAGGGCGCCGCCGGAGTTGCCGGGGTTGAGTGAGGCGTCGGTCTGGATGGCCTTGTAGGTGGTGGTGGAGGAGCCGGTGTCGCCGTTGAACTCACGGCCGCCGAACTGGAACGGCCACTGCTCGTCGCCGCCCTGTCCCTGGCCGCCCTGGCTCTCGTCGGTGGACACCGTCACGTCCCGGTCGAGCGCGGAGACGATGCCGCTGGTCACGGTGGAGGTCAGTCCCTCGGGGGAGCCGATCGCCACGACCGTGTCACCGACCTGGACGCCCGAAGAGGTGCCGAGCGGGGCCGCCTTGAGCCCCGAGCCGCCCTCCACCTTGAGCAGCGCCAGGTCCTTGGAGCTGTCGGTGCCGACCACGCGGGCGGTGCGGCTGGTGCCGTCGCTGGTGCGCACCTTCACCGAGGAGGCGCCGGAGACGACGTGGTTGTTGGTGACGATCTCGCCGGAGCCGCTGACGATCACGCCGGAGCCGGTGGACGAGCCGTTCGCCAGGGTCGCGTTGACCTCGACCACGCTCGGGGTGAGCGCCGCGGCGATGTTCGCCACGTCGCCCTTCTTGCCGGCCGCGACCACCGGGGTGGCCGTGTCGGCGGTGGCGGTGGAGCCGTGCCCGGTGAGCTGCTGGAAGGCGTAGGCGGTGCCTCCGCCGACCGCGGCCGCGACCAGCGCGACCGCCGCGAGCAGCGTGACCGGACCACCGGGACGCCTGCGCCGGTGCCCTCCACCCACCAAGGGGGCGTGGGCCGGCGGGGGCGGCCACGCGGGGTGCACACCGGCCGCGGGGAGAGCCGCGTACGGCTGTGCGGGAGTGCCCTCGGGGTGCTCGTCCTCGTGGCCGCCGCTGCGGCGCGTGCTCTCGGTCATACGAGGAGCATGTCCCGCGACCATGAGAGCTTCCTGAGGCCCGGCTGAGAACCCCGGCAGAACCGTCTTCGGTTCCTATGAGACCCCGCTGACCTGCGGTTTCAGCTGACGCAGCCGCAGCTGGCGCGGACCTGGAGGCGGGACGGGAAGGTCTTCAGCCGCTCCCGGCGGGAGCCCGCCACCCTCAGACCGTCGTCCAGCACCAGGTCGACCGCCGCGCGGGCCATCGCCGGGCGGTCGGAGGCCACCGTGGTCAGCGGCGGGTCGGCGAGCGCCGCCTCCTTGATGTCGTCGAACCCGGCCACCGCCAGCTCGCGCGGCACGTCCAGGCGCAGCTCGCGGGCGGCTCGGAGCACGCCGATGGCCTGGTCGTCGGTGGAGCAGAAGATGGCGGGCGGTCTGCGCGGCCCGGCGAGGATCTCCAGCGCCACCCGGTAGGCGTCGTACCGGTTGTACGCGGCCTCGAAGAGGCGGCCCTCGGTGGACAGGCCCGCCTCGGACATCGCCCGGCGCCAGCCCTCGACGTGGTCGGAGACCGGGTCGCCGACGGCCGGGGTGTCGGCGGTGCCGCCCATGCAGGCCACGTACTCGTACCCGTGCTCCAGCAGGTGGCGGACGGCGAGCTGGGCGCCGCCGAGGTCGTCGGTGGTGACGGCGACGTCGTCGATGGCCTCCGGGCGCTCGTGCAGCAGCACCACGCGGGCGTCCCACGCCTCGATCTCGGCGGCGGCCTGGTCGTTCAGCGCGTGCGAGACGAGGATCAGGCCGGAGACCCGCATGCCGAGGAAGGCCCGCAGATAGTGGACCTCGCGCTCGGCGATGTAGTCGGTGTTGCCGACCAGGACCATCTTCCCGCGTTCGGAGGCGGCCTGTTCGACCGCGTGCGCCATCTCCCCGAAGAAGGGCTGGCGGGCGTCCGGGATGATCAGACCTATCAGGTCGGTGCGCCGCGAGGCCATCGCCTGGGCCACCCGGTCCGGGCGGTACCCCAGCTCCTGGATGGCCGCGAGGACACGCTCGCGCGTGGCCGGGGCGACCGGCCGGGGTCCGTTGTTGATGACATAACTGACCACGGCGGTGGAGGTCCCCGCCAGTCGTGCCACATCATCCCGAGTCACCTTCGCCACGCGCGGAGTCTACGCGGATTGACCCGCTCTGGGCAGGGCATTCGTGGCGTGGACCGTGGGCCGGAGACAGCCGGGGGTGCCCTGGCACTACCCCGGCCGCGACGGCTTTAAGCGTCCGCCGAGACCCCGCTGTCCTCGTGGACGGCCGAGGCGTCCCCTTCCGCCGCCTTTGCCCGCCCCGACGCGGCCCGCCGGGCCTCGGCGCGGGCCTCCTCGGCGGCGCGGTCGGGCTTCTCCGGGGTGACGAAGCGGTATCCCACATTGCGGACGGTACCGATGAGCGACTCGTGCTCCGGGCCGAGCTTGGCCCGCAGCCGCCGTACATGGACGTCCACGGTGCGTGTGCCGCCGAAGTAGTCGTAGCCCCAGACCTCCTGGAGGAGCTGGGCGCGGGTGAAGACGCGGCCGGGGTGCTGGGCCAGGTACTTCAGCAGCTCGAACTCCTTGAAGGTCAGGTCGAGCACCCGGCCCTTGAGCTTCGCGGAGTAGGTGGCCTCGTCCACGGAGAGGTCGCCGTTGCGGATCTCCATGGGGGAGTCCTCGGTGACGAGCTGCTGGCGGCCCATCGCGAGCCGCAGCCGGGCCTCGACCTCGGCCGGCCCGGCGGTGTCCAGCAGGACGTCGTCGATGCCCCAGTCGGCGGTGACGGCGGCGAGGCCGCCCTCGGTGACCACCAGGACGAGCGGACAGCCCGGCCCGGTGGAGCGCAGCAGCTGGCACAGGCTGCGCACCTGGGGAAGGTCGCGGCGGCCGTCGACGAGGATGATGTCGGCGCCGGGGGTGTCGACGAGAGCGGGGCCCTCCGCCGGGGCGACCCGCACGTTGTGCAGCAGCAGGCCGAGCGCGGGGAGCACCTCCGTCGACGGCTGGAGGGCGTTGGTCAGGAGCAGCAGCGAACTCATACGTCTGGTTCCTCCTCGGTCCCTGCGAGGACGCGTCCGGTGCGGTACCGAAAGCACAAAAGGACTCGGGGGCTTCGCTGCCCGAGTCCTCTGCCCAGCAGAATAGCCCACATGAGCAACCGTCCGGCGGGTCATGCGACACGTTCCACCATTCGTCCGAACTCCGAGACAGGTCAAGCCGCCGGTGTCCGGACTTTTCTGCGTACGGCCGACGGAATCGCCGTCGATTCCGTATACGATCCCGGCCCCGTCGTATACGAAACGGGCCCGGCGGCCCCCGCCGAGACCGTCTTCGTGGTCGCGCACGGCTTCACCGGGGACGTGGACCGGCCGCATGTGCGCCGGGTGGCCCGCGCGCTGGCCGCGTACGGGGCGGTGGTGACCTTCTCCTTCCGGGGGCACGGCGCCTCCGGCGGGCGCTCGACCGTGGGCGACCGGGAGGTCCTGGACCTGGCGGCGGCCGTGGACTGGGCGCGCGGCTTCGGGCACGCGCGCGTAGTGAGCGTCGGCTTCTCCATGGGCGGTTCGGTGGTGCTGCGGCACGCGGCCCTGCACCCCGGCACGGTCGACGCGGTGGTCTCGGTCAGCTCGCCCGCCCGCTGGTACTACCGGGGCACCGCGCCGATGCGCCGGCTGCACTGGCTGGTCACCCGCCCCTCCGGCCGGCTGGTGGGCCGGTACGGCTTCCGCACCCGTATCCACCACCGCGACTGGGACCCCGTGCCGCTCTCCCCGGTGGAGGCGGCCGCCCGCACAGCGCCCGCCCCGCTGCTGGTGGTGCACGGCGACAGCGACGGCTACTTCCCGCTCGACCACCCCCGGATGCTCGCGGACGCGGCCGGGGAGGCGGGCGAACTCTGGCTGGAGCCGGGCATGGGCCACGCGGAGAACGCGGCCGGTGACGAGCTGCTGGCCCGGATCGGCCGCTGGGCTCGGGCGCGCGCCGGCCGGGGGACGGACTAGCCTTGGCCGCACCGTCTTTCTTTGTTGTTTCCGCCGTCCGATGAGGAACGAGATGCCCAAGGTCACGGTGCGCTACTGGGCCGCCGCCAAGGCCGCGGCCGGGACCGCCGACGAACCGTACGACGCCGACACCCTCGCCGAGGCTTTGGCCTCCGTGCGGGACCGGCACCCCGGCGAACTCACCCGCGTGCTGAACCGGTGCGCGTTCCTCGTCGACGGCGCTCCCGTCGGGACCCGCGCGCATGAGACGGTACGGCTGGCCGAGGGCGGCACGGTCGAGGTGCTCCCGCCGTTCGCAGGAGGATGAGGCGTTGAGCGACCAGCAGTCGTACGAGGGCGGCCCGCACCCGGGGTACGACCCCTACGGGCAGCCGCAGACCCCGGGCAACTGGGCCCCGCCCCCCGGGCAGCCGCAGTTCCCGAACCCCTACGCCGACCCCTACGGCACCCAGGCGGGCCCGGCCCAGCAGTGGCAGGGGCAGACCTGGGACACCCAGAACCACGCACGGGTGCCGGTGGCCGAGCAGCAGCCGTACCAGCAGGCCCCGGCGCCGGTGCAGCAGGAGCCCGAGCCCGCGTTCGGTCCCGCCACCCTGGCCGGGAACGCCCGGATCACCGACGCCCAGCGGGCCCGCCTCGAGGGCCGTTCGCCGGTCATCGAGCCCGGCATCCAGCCCGCCGCGCTCACCGCGCTGCTCGGCGCCCTGCTCGCGGTGGCCGCGCCGCTCGGCTCGTACGCCCTGGTGGTGCCGCTGGTGCTGCTCCAGGCCGTGACGGCGGCCGGCTGGTTCCGGCTGAACGGCATGTGGCCCGCCCGGCAGGGCATCGCGCTGGCCTTCCTCGGCGGCCTGGTCGCCGACGTGGCCGTGCTGGCGGCGGGCCGCGAGCAGGCGCCGGTGGCGATCCTCGGTCCGCTCGGCATCTGGGTCCTGCTGGCCCTGGTCCTCCAGCTCCGCTCGCACGCCTCGCCGGACGAGCGGATGTACGGCCTGATGGCCACGGTCGCCTCCTCGGCGCTCGCCATCCTCGCCACCGGCTACCTGGGCGCCTCCCCGGCGGCCGTGTCGGTCGGCGCGGCGGCGGTCGCGGTCGCCGTCCTGGCCCGCGCGCTGCCGATGCCCACCCCGGTCTCGGTCGTCTTCGCCCTGCTCGCGGCGGCGGGCGCCGGCTTCGCCGTCGGCGGCCTGACCGACCTCGGCTCCCAGGGCGCGGCCCTCGGCGCCGGCGCGGCGGTCTGCGCCCTCATCGGCCACCGCGTCGCCAGCTACGACTACCCCTCCCGCTTCGTCCACTTCACCGCCGGCGTGGCCCTCCCCCTCGCGTCCGCCGCCCCGGCGGTCTGGCTCCTGGGCCGCGTCTTCGCCTGACGCGTCGACACGCACACCCCGGCCGGGAGCGGTTTCCGGCCGGGGTTTCTTGAATTCGCCGGGGGTAAACGCGGGAAAAGCCGCAGTACGGCGTGGGCCCGTCACAGGTGATCCACAATTCCCGGCCGGGGGGCTCCGGCGGGGCTACGGTGGCGGCGCCGGAACCGAACCGCCGACCTTTGGGGAGAACATGCGGGCCCTGCGAATACTCCTGATCCTCGTCGTGGTCCTGGGCGGGCTCTTCGTGATCGCGGACCGGGTGGCGGTGCACTTCGCCGAGGGCGAGGTCGCGGACCGGGTCCGGGCGCGGGAAAACCTCGCCTCGACACCGGACGTGGACATCAAGGGCTTCCCGTTCCTCACCCAGGTGGCGGGCGGCTCGCTGGACGACGTGGAGCTGGGCATCAAGTCCTACCCGGTGCCCACCGGCACCGAGGGCCGCACGATCCGTATCGACGACCTCAAGGCCGACCTGAAGGACGTGAAGTTCTCCGGCGACTACTCCTCGGCCATCGCCAAGAACGGCACCGGCTCCGCGACCATCGCCTACGACCAGCTCATGCAGGCCGCCAAGACCGAGCCGACCGAGCTGGCGCCCGGCATCACCGCCCAGATCACCGGCCTCGGCGACGGCGGCGACGGCAAGATCAAGGTCTCGGTGAAGCTCGGCATCCCGGCGCTCGGCATCCAGCGGACCATCCCGGTGCTCAGCTCCCTCGACGTCAAGGGCGGCAAGGTCTCGGTGCACGCCGACGCGCTGCCGGTCATCGCGGGTGCCAACCTGGCGGACGGCACCTTCCGCCAGATCACCGACTTCCAGCAGGCTCTGGACCAGTTGCCGGGCGGCATCGCGGTGAGCAGCGTGCGGGCCACGGCGGACGGGGTGCGGATCGGAGTGACGGGTTCGGACCTGAAGCTGGCCGGGTAGGACCGGCGCGGCGGCCTCGTAACCTGTCCGGCAGGCGAGACGCACTGTCCGTCAAGCAGATGTGCGGCGGACGTGAAGACCTGGGGAAGCGCCCCGAGTCCCGGAATCCGGGGCCCGGGGCGCTTTCCGTATCCCCGCACATCCATCGCCTGACCATCATCCGGACGATCGCGTCTCAATATCCGACACACCGGTGACACGTGCGCCCGGATCTCCTTACGATCGACGGCATGAAGCGACAGGCGGATCTCACGAAGCGGCGGGCAGTGGACCTGTGCCGCGTTGCCGCCATGCTCTGTCGCCCCTTCTGAGCGGAAGTCACCGCACTCCCGCATCTCCATGCCGCCCTGCTGGAAGGGCATTCGTGCGCCGCCGCACCCGTATGCGCGCGCACCCCTCTCACCGCACGCCACCGTGACTGCCCCGGAGGAGAAAAAGCATGAGCCGCAGCGACGTCCTGGTCGACGCCGACTGGGTGCAGGAGCACCTCGACGACCCGACCATCGCTCTCGTGGAGGTGGACGAGGACACGTCCGCCTACGAGAAGAACCACATCCGGGGCGCGATCCGCGTCGACTGGACCAAGGACCTCCAGGACCCGGTCCGCCGCGACTTCATCGACCAGGAGGGCTTCGAGAAGCTCCTGTCGGAGAAGGGCATCGGCAACGACACCCTGGTCGTCCTCTACGGCGGCAACAACAACTGGTTCGCGTCCTACGCGTACTGGTACTTCAAGCTCTACGGCCACGACAACGTCAAGCTCCTCGACGGCGGCCGCAAGAAGTGGGAGCTGGACGCCCGCGAGCTGGTCCCCGGTGACGAGGTGCCCGAGCGCGACAGGACCGAGTACAAGGCCAAGCCGCAGAACACCGCGATCCGCGCCTTCCGCGACGACGTGGTGGCCGCGATCGGCAGCCAGAACCTGGTCGACGTGCGCTCGCCCGACGAGTTCTCCGGCAAGCTGCTCGCCCCGGCCCACCTCCCGCAGGAGCAGTCGCAGCGCCCCGGCCACGTGCCGAGCGCCCGCAACATCCCGTGGTCGAAGAACGCCAACGACGACGGCACCTTCAAGTCCGACGAGGAGCTGAAGGAGCTGTACGCGGCGGAGGACGTCGACCTCGCCAAGGACACCATCGCCTACTGCCGCATCGGCGAGCGCTCGGCGCTCACCTGGTTCGTGCTGCACGAGCTGTTGGGCGTCACGAACGTCAAGAACTACGACGGTTCCTGGACCGAGTACGGCTCGCTGGTCGGCGTGCCGATCGAGCTGGGCGCGGCGAAGTAAGTCAAGCAAGCAACCCCGACCGACCTTCTGGTCAGACCCCTTACGGAGAAAGCCATGTGTGGAGCGAAGGCCGGCGGCCCGGACGCCTCGACGATCAAGCCCGGTGAGACCACCATCCAGGGGCAGGTGACGCGGGACGGCGAGCCGGTGACGGGCTACGTCCGCCTGCTGGACTCGACGGGCGAGTTCACCGCGGAGGTCCCCACCTCCGCCACGGGGCAGTTCCGCTTCTACGCGGCCGAGGGCACGTGGACGGTACGCGCCCTGGTGCCCGGCGGCACCGCCGACCGCACGGTCGTCGCCCAGCCGGGCGGTCTGGCCGAGGTCGCCATCGCCGTCTGAGCCGTACGCGGACGCTCGCGGCCGGGGCAGGGGCCGCGCCCACCGGGTTGGACACCTGGGGCGCGGCCCTTCCGGCTGTCCGGACCTACTCTGGACTCATGTACGCACGGCGGCGTCGCTGGTACTTCGTGATGATGGGGGTCTGCGTCGTCCTCTTCGTCCTCGCCTGGGCGGTGGTCCGGATCTGGTCCGTCCCGGCGGCGGTCGGGATGTGCCTGTTCGCCATGGTGATCCCGCCGGTCGCCGCGATGGTCGCGAACCGGCGCGGCCCGGAGGACCGCTGGTGGGACTCCCCCTCCGGCGACCCCGAGTCCGACGACTGGTGGGACGAGCTGGACGGCAAGAAGCGCCCGCGCCCCTGAGGGGTGTCCGGCGGCCGGGGGATCAGTAGACGAGGGCCTGGGTGCCGTCGGCCATGACCTCCTGCACGAAGACCTGCGCTCCGGCGATCCGTACGCCCTCCAGGACGTCCCCCTCGCCGATGTCCCGCCGTACCGCGCACTGCGTGCACAGCGTGACGCGTCCCGCCGTGAGCACCGACTCCAGCAGGTCCTGCAACGGCGCCGCGTGCGGCAGCTCGAACTCCGCCGCCCGCCCCGGCAGCGCGAACCACGCCGACTCCCCGGTCAGCCACACCGACACGTCCACCCCACTCGCCACGGCCACCGCCGCCACGGTGAACGCCTGAGAACACCGCTCAGGAGCATCGGCCCCTGAGGTCACCTTGATCACGAGCTTGTTCGCCATGCGGCGATCGTAATGCGGGCCCCCGTACGGCTCCCGGCGCCCGCATCCGGACCTCGCCAGGAGAGTCCGACCCCGGCCGCGTAAGCTGGGCGCGGCTCTGTCGTACGTCCACTTCCGCTCAAGGAGCACACCCGTGGAGATCTTCTTCGAACTGCTGCTGGTCCTGGTCTGCGTCGGCGTGCTCGCCTTCGCCGGGCTGACCGTGAAGAAGCTGTACCAGGGCCAGCGCTGACAGCACCGCCCCAGAACCGACAGGAACGGCCGCTCATGATCGAGATCCCGTCTGACCTGCACAAGGACCTCGTCCCCCTCGCCTTTCTGCTGGGCAACTGGGCGGGCGCTGGGGTCCACGACTTCCCCGGCTCCGAGAAGTGCAACTTCGGCCAGGAGGTGAGCTTCACCCACGACGGCCGGGACTTCCTGGAGTACCGGTCGCGTACCTGGGTCCTCGACAACGAGGGCAACAAGGTCCGCCCGCTGGAGTCCGAGGCCGGCTTCTGGCGGATCGACGCCGAGCGCAAGATCACGGTCACGATGACCCGTGACGACGGCGTGGTGGAGATCTGGTACGGCGAACTGGCGGACAAGAAGCCCCAGATCGACCTGGTCACCGACGCCGTCGCCCGCACCCCTCAGTCCCCGGCGTACACCGGCGGCAAGCGGCTCTACGGCTACGTCAAGGGCGACCTCATGTGGGTCGGCGAGAAGCAGACCCCCGAGGTCGAGCTGCGCCCCTACATGTCGGCCCAGCTCAAGAAGGCCGTCACCCCCGAGGACGTCGAGCGCTGGGCGAAGGACCTCCCCGAGGACATGCCGGACGACGGCATCGCGTTCTTCAAGTAGGCCCGTTCCTCAGGTAGGTCCGGACCGGGCCGGCGTCCCGTCCCAGCGGGGGCGTCCGGCCCGGCGGCCCTACACTTCCAGTGTGGTGAGCACCGACTGGAAGAGTGATCTCAGGCAGCGCGGTTACCGGCTGACGCCGCAGCGGCAGCTCGTGCTCGAAGCCGTGGACGCCCTGGAGCACGCGACGCCGGACGACATCCTCGTCGAGGTCCGCAGGACCGCCTCCGGGGTCAACATCTCCACCGTCTACCGCACGCTGGAGCTGCTGGAGGAGCTGGGCCTGGTCAGCCACGCCCACCTCGGGCACGGCGCGCCCACGTACCACCTCGCCGACCGCCACCACCATCTCCATCTGGTCTGCCGGGACTGCGAGAACGTGATCGAGGCGGACGTGGAGGTCGCCTCGGACTTCACCGCGCGGCTGCGCGAGCAGTTCGGGTTCGACACCGACATGAAGCACTTCGCGATCTTCGGCCGGTGCGCGGACTGCACGCGGAAGAGTTCCACCTCCCCGTCGTAGGCTGGCCCGTATGAAGAGCCCCCTGCTGTCCCTGCCCGGCGCCGTTCCCGCCGAGGGCGTGGACGAAGGCGTCGCCGCCCATTACGGCGACCTGTTCCGCGAGCAGCGCGCGCTCGCCGACGGCGCCGGATTCGTCGACCTGTCCCACCGGGGCGTCGTCGCCGTGACCGGCGCGGACCGGCTGAGCTGGCTGCATCTGCTGCTCACCCAGCACGTCAGCGACCTGCCCGTGGGCCAGGCCACCGAGGCGCTGGTCCTCTCCGCCAACGGGCACATCGAGCACGCCCTGTACCTGGTGGACGACGGCACGACCGTCTGGGCGCACGTCGAGCCCGGCACCCAGGAGGCGCTGATCGCCTACCTGGAGTCGATGAAGTTCTTCTACCGCGTCGAGGTCGCCGACCGCACCGCCGACACCGCGGTGGTCCACCTCCCGGCCGGCTCCATCACCGAGGTCCCCGAGGGCGCGGTGGTCCGCGAGACGCCGTACGGCCGCGATCTCTTCCTGCCCCGTGAGCAACTGGAGGAGTTCGCCGAGCGCTCCGGCCCGGCCGCCGGTCTCCTCGCCCACGAGGCGCTCCGGGTCGAGCAGCACCGGCCCCGCCTCGGCTTCGAGACCGACCACCGTACGATCCCGCACGAGCTGGGCTGGATCGGCACCGCCGTGCACTTGCAGAAGGGCTGCTACCGGGGCCAGGAGACGGTCGCCCGCGTCCAGAACCTCGGCAAGCCGCCGCGCCGCCTGGTCTTCCTCCACCTCGACGGTAGCGACGTCCACCTCCCCCCGCCCGGCACCGAGATCCGCCTCGCGGACGACGGCCCCGACGGCCGCAGGATCGGCCTGGTGACCACCTCCGTACGCCACCACGAACTCGGCCCGGTAGCCCTCGCCGTCATCAAACGCAACGTCCCCACCGACGCCCACCTCCTGGCCGGAGACACCGCAGCGGCCCAGGAGACGGTGGTCGAGCCGTAGGTGACGCGGCACATCGGCGCGATGCACCTGAGCGGCCTGGTCCTGCTGTGCACCTGCGTCGTCCCGCCGGCCCGGGTGGTCGAGGCGGCCTACGCGACGCCGCCCGGTGATCCGACGGCCGACCTCCCGGCCTTCGCGCTGCTCGCCGTCCCGGCCCTGGTACTGGTGCTCCACGTCGCCGTCCAGATCCCGGCCGGGCTGCTGAGCGCGTGGCTCGGGCGCGGCACATGGGGGCGGTACGGGGTGTCCGTCGCCGTGGCCGCCGCCCTCACCCTGCTGCTCTTCCGGGCGGACACCGGGATGTGGCTCGACGCCCTGGCCCGTACCGCGCTCGGGCTCGGGGCGTACGCCTGGGTGCTGGGCCGGGCGGGGCGCGGGGACCACGTCCCGGCCTGAGGTGTGACCCCGTCATCCGTTCGGCGGCTGCCGAGGCCGTCAGGGGTGGCTGGGGTGGTGGGGGTGGGGGAGGCTGCTGGGACAGGGCGTCGGGAGTTACGGCGGAGCGATGACGGTAACGGTGGTGTCGATGCCGGAGGTGAACATCGACCGTACGGACTTCGCCGGGGCCAGGGAGCGGATGGCACGGGAGTCGCTGCTCCTTGTCGACGTCGAACTGGCTCCGGAGGCCGAGCCGGTGTCCCTCGCCGCCCGGCTGGGGCTCGATGCCGAGGAGCTGGACTGGTTCGGCAGGGCCGGGGAACCGGCGCGGGCGGACTTCCTGGGGGACCGGGCCGGGTTCGTGGTTCCCGTCGTGCAGGGGGACCGGATCCACCATGTGCACGTCTTGGTCACCGAGCGCTTCCTGGCCACCGCGCACCACGCCCGGACGGGCCTCGCCCAGCAGATCGCCAAGGGGCTGCGGCACGAGCGCCCGGCCGACACGGTGCACATGCTCTTCATCGTGCTCCAGGAGGCCCTGGCGACGTTCCGGCTGTCCGCGGTGCGGAGCCTGCTGGAGACCGAGGAACTCGAGGACGAGATGTTCGAGGACCGCAGGGCCGACCAGCTCCAGTCACTGGCACGGCTGCGACGCCGCTCCGCCCAGCTGCACCACGCCCTGCTGCCCTTCCTCCAGGTGACCGACGCGGTCCTCACCCGGCGGATGATCAACCCGTCCTTCCCCGAGGAACGGCAGCGCTGCGCACGGGAGTTCCAGACGGCCGGACGGCTGGTGCTCGCGGACATCGAGTCGCTCCAGGAAGCCACCCGCCGCTCGTTCGCCAGCTACTCCTCACTCGTCGCGGGTGAGCAGAACGGTGTGATCAACCGGCTGGCGCTGGTCTCGGTGATCTTCCTGCCGCTGTCGTTCCTGACCGGGTTCTTCGGCATGAACTTCACGTTCCTGACCGACAAGCTGGAGTCCCGCGACGACTTCTGGCTGCTCGCCATCGGGTTGCAGGCCCTGGTCCTGCTGGGCTCCTTCTACCTGCTGCACCGCACCCGCATCTGGCGCCGGCTGCTCGACGAGGACTAGGGACACGACGGGGGGCTAGACCTCGACCAGGATCGTGAAGGGGCCGTCGTTCACCAGCGACACCCGCATCTGGGCGCCGAAGCGGCCCGTGGCCACCGTCGCGCCGAGAGCACGGAGCCGAGCGACGACCTCGTCGACCAGAGGTTCGGCCACCGGGCCGGGAGCGGCCGCGTTCCAGGTGGGGCGGCGGCCCTTGCGGGCGTCGCCGTAGAGGGTGAACTGGCTGATGACCAGCAGCGGGGCGTCGATGTCGCTGCACGACCTCTCGTCGGACAGCATCCGCACCGACCAGAGCTTGCGGGCCAGTTGGGCCGCCTTCTCCTTGGTGTCCTCGTGGGTCACGCCGACCAGGACGCACAGGCCCTCGCCCTCGATCGCGCCCACCGTCTCGCCGTCCACGACGACGCTCGCGCCGTCCACCCGTTGCACCACCGCACGCATGCGCCCCATCATGCCGTGCGGTGGTGGGTGCACCGGTCCGGGGGGTCCGCAACCAATCCATACCCCCCATCCAGGGCCGTTCGGGGGCAGTCGGTCACATAGCGGCCACCGGGGGTGGCACGATGCTTCCCACACGCCGGTCGAGGGGACGGTCCACCGCATGAGCACACCGAGCACCAGTGGTCCGGTCACGCACCGGCCGCCCGCACAGCGCGCCGAGAGCCCGCCGAGCCCGACACCCGAGGAGTCCGCCGCGAGCGTCCTGGCCCCGCTGAGCCTGCCCGAGCTGCGCGCGCTGCGCCGGGACGCCCTGCGCGAGGAGGCCGACCTCAGCTACGTCAGGCGGCTGCTCCAGGGCCGGATCGACATCCTGCGCGCCGAGCTGGCCCGCCGGGGCGGGGAGCGGGTACCGGCGCCGGTGGACGGGTCCGTGGTGGAGCGGCTGTCGGAGATCCTCGCCGACGCCCCGGCCCGCCACCGCTCCTCCGCCCGCCATGTCACCCTCGGCACCCCCTACAGTGAGGAGTACGGCAAGCTCGCGGCGGAGATGCTCGCCGAGGTCGAGCTGTCCGACCTCACCGCCCGTACGGACGCCGAGCTGGCGGCCGCGATGGGCCGGCTGACCGGGTACGAGCAGGAGATCTCCCACCGCCGCCAGGGCCTCCAGCGCACCGCCGACGACTGCGGCGGCGAGGTCGCGCGCCGGTACCGCGCCGGCGAGGCCCAGGTGGACGACCTGCTGGCCTGAGCGGACCCGGACCCGGACCCTTACCCGGACCCGTCCCGTACCCGGGCGCGGGAAATACGCGCGACACCTGCCGGGTCCCGCGCCTACCGTGGCCCCATGATCGACGTACGCCCCGTGGCCGAGGACGAGTTCGACAACTGGCACCGCGCCCTGGACACCGGTTTCCTCCAGGACCCGGTGCTCCTTCCGGAGCAGCGTGCCGCGAGGCTCAGGCAGTTCCAGCCGGGCCGCCTGCTCGGTGCCTTCGACGGCGCCCGCTGCGTGGGCACCTTCCGCTCCTTCGCCCAGGAGGTCACCGCGCCCGGCGGCGCGTACGTCCCGTCGAACGCGATCTCCAACGTCACCGTCTCCCCGACGCACCGCCGCCGCGGCCTGCTCACGCGCATGATGCGCGAGGACCTGGCGGCCGCGCGGGAGCGCGGGGACGTGATCGCCACCCTGATCGCCGCCGAGTACCCGATCTACGGCAAGCACGGCTTCGGCCCCGCCACCTGGGCGACCAACTGGACGGTGGACGTGGGCCGTTCGGGTCTCGACCCGCGCTGGGCGGGTCCCGAGGACGGGGCCCGGATCGACCTGGTGGACGGCGCCGAGGTGCGCGCGCTGGGCCCGAAGCTGTCCGAGCGGGTGCGTGCGGTGACGCCGGGCGCGATCGGCCGGGACGAGCTGTGGTGGGACGCCCGTACCGGGGTCGCCCGCTTCGGCCGGGACTGGACCGAGCCGTTCTACGCGGTGTACCGGTCGGCGTCCGGCGAGGCCGAGGGCCTGGTGGCGTACCGCTGCGAGGCCAAGTGGGAGGGGCAGCAGCCGGACAACGCGGCCAAGGTGGAGTGGCTGACCGCCGCGACCCCGGCGGCCGAGACCGCGCTGTGGCGCTACCTGTGCTCGATCGACTGGATCGCTCACGTCAAGAGCGGCTGGCGGGCCCCCGACTCCCTGCTCCCCCTCCTGCTGCCCGACGCCCGCGCGGCCCGCGTCGAGACGCACACGGACTGGCTCTGGCTGCGGCTGCTGGACGTCGTACGGGCGCTGGAGGCACGGAGCTACGAGCGGTCCGGGTCGCTGGTGCTCGAGGTGCTGGACGAGGACGGCACGGCGGGCGGGCGCTACCGGCTGGAGGCGTCCCCCGAGGGCGCGTCCTGCACCCCGGCGGGCGGCGCGTCCGCCGAGCTGACGCTGCCGGTGGCCGAGCTGGCCACGGTGTGGCTCGGCGACGGCTCGCTGGCACGGCTGGCGGCGCTGGGGCGCGTCCAGGAGGAGCGGGAGGGTGCCGCGCGGGCGGCGGACGCGCTGTTCCGCACGTCCGTGCGCCCGTGGTGCCCGGACTCCTTCTGACCTGACCCCGGTCGCCTCCTGCCGTGCCGGCGGCCGTGCATCCGTAGCTGTTCTGTTGTGGCTGTGCGCTGACGCTGTTCGGTTGTGGCTGTGCGGGTGTTCAGTTGTGGCTGTGCGCTCCCGTGGCCGCCCCCTGCCGGGCTCCCGGCTCCCCTCCGGAGGGGAACCCGGTCGGCCAACCGCCGGAAAGCTCGACCATGTCGGTCAAGTTGGCTGCCAACTTCACTGTAGTTATAGCCGCGTGGAAGCGGCTCATAACCATCATCCCGCGAACTGCCGGAAGATGGCGGGAAGTTGTAGCCTTTGTCCGTGGACCCGGAACACGTCTCCGCCACTGGGCGGAACAGGTCACCACGGTCACAGCCCTCCCGCGTCACCTCTCGCGTGGTGGCCGACACCTTGCGCACCCGTATCGACACCGGTGTGCTGCGCCCCGGCGAACGGCTGCCCACCCAGGCGGAGCTGGCCGAGGAGTTCGGGGTCGAGCGCGGCACGGTCCGTGAGGCGCTGCGCATCCTGCGGGTGGAGCGGCTGCTCGCCGGATCGTCGCAGGGCAGCCCCGCCACGGTGGCCGTCCCGCCCGGCGCGGTCGGCCCGGCCGCGCCGCCGCAGCCCACGATGGCGGGCCTCGCGCCCCGCGTCGCGGCCGCCTTCGCGGTCCCGCACGTCCGCGTGGACGCCCTGTGCCTGACGTCCGTCTCGCTCACCCTCGCCATCGGGGAACCGCTGCGGCAGATCCATGCGGGAGGGCTGAAACCGGCCAAGATCGACGTACGGCTGCTGCTGCCGAGCCGCGACATCGCCCTCGCCTTCCCCGCGCCGGTGGACGCCGCCGACACCGATCTGCTGCACCGTCGCTGGCTTGCTCAGCGCAACGCCCAGGGCCAGGTGCTCCGGCACAACCTGCTCGCGCTGCGCGGCACGCACGGCATAGACGTCCGGGTCCGCTTCCGCGCGCTGCCCTTCACCCCGCCGGTCAAGCTGTATCTGCTCAACGGCTCCGAGGCGCTGTTCGCGTACTACACGCTGGCCCGGCGGGAGCGGGACATCGGCCCGGAGCATCTGACGCTGTACGACGCCGAGGGCACCCGGTCGATGCTGTTCGCCTTCGCGCGGGGGGCGGGGGAGCGGGACACCGAGTTCGTCGCGCAGTCCCGGCTCTGGTTCGACGCGCTGTGGGGGACGATCAGTTCGGAACTGGTGCTGGGCTGACCGAGTTGGCGGCCAACTCTTACTCGTTAGTCCGCACTTGGCAGCTACTTGCCGACAACTGCCCGTAGATGGGCTGAGGTTGTACCGTTTGGTCGTGACCCAGGAGAACGTGGCAGTGAGCGGCAGACGGTTCACCGCCCAGGAGATCGCCGACGCCCTGCGCGCCCGTATCCGCGCCGGTGAGCTGCGGGCGGGCGAGCGGCTGCCCACCCAGGCGGAACTGGCCGAGGAGTTCGGCGTGGAGCGCGGCGCGGTCCGCCAGGCGCTGCGCCTGCTGCACGACGAGGGTCTGCTCACCGGTGTCACCAAGGGCAGCCCGCCGCGCGTCGCGGAGCCCGCCCCCGCGCAGGACGGCCCCCAGCCCACGATGGTCGCCCTCGCCCACCGGCTGGCGGAGGCGTTCACCGCGCCGCACGTCCGCGTGGACGCCGTCTGCCTCACCGCGCAGAGCCTGATCCCCGCCCTCGGCGAGCCGCTGCGGCTGATCCACGAGGGCCGGGTGCGCCCCGAGCGCATCGACGTACGCGTCCTGCTGCCCTCGCGCGACATCAGCCTCGCCTTCCCGGTCCCGGTGGACCCCGGCGGCGACGACGCGGACCCGGTCCACCGGCGCTGGCTGGCGATGCGCAACGCCCAGGGGCAGGTGCTCCAGTACAACCTCAACGCCCTGCGCGCCACGCACGGCATCGACGTCCACGTCACCTTCCGCGCCCTGCCCTTCACCCCGCCGGCCAAGCTGTACCTGCTCAACGGCGCGGAGGCGCTGTACGCGTACTACATGGTCACCCGGCGCGAGGAGGCCACCGACACCGGCACCCTGGAGATGTTCGACACCCTGGGCTCGGAGTCGATGCTGTTCTCCTTCGAGAAGCGGTCGGGCCAACGGGACGCCTCCTTCGTGGAACAGTCGCAGAAGTGGTTCGACGCCCTCTGGGAAACCATCACGACGGACCTGACACTCTCCTAGTGACTTCTGAGACGCCGGAAACGACGCAGCATGAGCTGGTGGCGACCGAATCGGTCGAGGAAAAGAGCGACCAGGGGACCGGAAAGCTACGGGAACTGATCGGCGCGCGAGTCGTCCTCTGGGACTTCGACGGCCCGGTCTGCCGCCTCTTCGCCCGGCACCGCGCCGAGCGGGTCGCGGCCGGGCTGGTGGAGTGGCTGGCCGGGCGCGGACTGCGCGGACTGCTCACCGAGGACGAGCGGGAGACGCTGGACCCGCAGGTGGTGCTGCGCGCGGTGGACCGCCGCCACCCCGGCAGCGATCTCGTCGCCGAGCTGGAGGAACGCCTCACCCAGGACGAGCTGCTGGCCGCCGCCTCCGCGTGGCCGACCCCGTACGCCGACCCGCTGATCCGCACCTGGGCCGCCGTCGGCTCCCGGCTGGCCGTCACCACCAACAACTCCCCGCGCGTGGTCCACGCCTACCTCGCCGACCGCGGCCTGACCGGCTGCTTCGCCCCGCACATCTACGGCCGCACCGCCGAGCTGCACCGCCTCAAGCCCGACCCGTACTGCCTGGACCGGGCCCTCGCCGCGCTGGGCGCCGCCCCCGGGTCCGCGCTGATGATCGGGGACTCGCCCACCGACCTCGTCGCCGCCGAGCGGGCCGGGGTGCGCTTCCTCGGCTTCGCGACCGGCGAGCGCCGGGCCAAACAGCTCCGCGCCTCGGGCGCCGACACGGTCCTCACCTCCCTGGAACCCCTGCTGCTGGCCCTGCGCGGCTAGCGACCTCGTACGCGCGTGCACCCGGTCCCCGGTACGGGGGAACCAGCCCGGAGTCGTGGGGCCGGGACCCGCTCCCGAGGCGGTACCGTGCTGCCACTTCCGCCCCTTTCGGCAGGGCGCACGGCGAGAGAACGGGCCATGTCCCCCGAAACGGTTTCGATTGCCCGGCTGAACGCGGCCGGGGCCAGCGGCGACGACAAGGTGGTCGAGGGCCCGCTCCAGGGCTACCACCACGAGACGTACGTCTTCCCGCTGGCCGGCGAGGCGGCCCGGCTGCATCCGGGGCGGTGGAAGTGCCGGGAGCCCCGCGACGGGCTGCTCTGGTTCGACCGGCGCTGCTTCGCCTCGGAGGAACGCCTGCTCACCGCGCTCGGCGACCGGGTGCCGCGCGTCCCCGGCCTGGTGGAGGTCGGCGGGATGCGGCTGATGCGGTTCATCGAGGGCGCCACCCTCGGCACGCTCCACCCCTCCGGCACCGAGGTGCCGGAGGGGATGTGCCGCCAGATCACCGAGCTGTTCGGCAAGCTGGCCGCGATCGGCCCGGACGACGTCACCGCCGAGCGGCGCTGCGGCGCCGAGGACCGCCCGGCGGACGGCGACAGCGACGGCTTCCTGGAGCGGCTCGTCCACTTCACCGAGCACCGCGTCTACCGCCGCAACCTCGACCGCTTCGAGCGCCTCTTCGCCGAACTCGGCCTCACCGAGACCTCGTTCAAGCATCTGCGGGCCCATGTGCACGGGCTGTCCCGGCGCCCCTTCTGCCTCCTCCACGCCGATCTGCACCGCGAGAACTTCATCGTCGATCCGGTGGACCGCCTCTGGACCATCGACTGGGAACTGGCCATGGTCGGCGACCCCCTGTACGACCTCGCCACCCACCTCCATCTCATGCGCTACCCGGCGGCCCAGTCCCGCGAGATCGCCGCCCGCTGGCACACCACCGTCCGCGCCGTCCGCCCGCGCGGCGTGCGCGGCTGGGCGGACGACCTGGCACCCCTGCTCGCCTACAAGCGGGCCCAGTCCGTCTTCACGGACGTCATCCGCTCGGCCCTGGCCCTGGAGTCCCCGACCGCGCCGCCGGTCGCGTCCCTCGCGGTGAAGCTGCGGGAGATCCTGGCGAGGGGGGCGCGCCCGCTGGGTGTGGTGGAGGTGCCGGAGGCGGGGCGGGTGGCCGACGCGCTGGCACGGTGGCACGCGGCGCAGGCGTCCGCGCCGTCTTCTGGCCCGGCGCCGGTGGATGGCCGATGCTGAGGGGTGATGCTGCTCTTTCTCGACATCGACGGTCCGCTCATCCCCTTCGGCGCCCCCGACGGCGCGTACCCGGTGTTCGAGCGCGACTGCGGCACGGGCGGGCATCCGCTGCTGGGCCGGGTCGATCCGGGGCTCGGGGCGCGGCTGCTGGAGCTGGGGTGCGAGCTGGTGTGGGCCTCGACCTGGCTGGATGACGCCAACGCGGTGGTCGGGCCGTGGCTGGGGCTGCCCCGGCTGCCGGTGGTGCCGTGGCCGGACGAGGACGAGCCGCCCACGCTGCTGCACTGGAAGACGCGCCCGCTGGTGGAGTTCGCGGCGGGCCGGCCGTTCGTCTGGATCGACGACGAGATCACCGAGGCCGACCGGGCCTACGTCGCCGTCCACCACCCCGCCCCTGCCCTGCTGCACCGCGTGGACCACGACTACGGGCTGACTCCGGCCGACTTCACCGCCCTGCGGGAGTGGCTCGGCCGGCACCCGGCGGACTGACCCTCAGGCGGCCGACCGCTCCCCGGCCCACCGGCGCCGCAGGTGCGCCTCGGTGATCGCGGGCGGGGCGTACTCCATGTCGAGGGCGCCGACGTCCGTACCGGGCGGGACGATCGCGTCGATACGGTCCAGGATCTCGTCGGACAGCGTGACCTTGTCACCCGCGAGGAGGTCGTCGAGCTGCTCCATGGTGCGCGGGCCGATGATCGCGGAGGTGACTCCGGGGTGGCTGATCACGAAGGCCAGCGCGAGGTGGGTCAGCGAGACACCGGCCTCCTCGGCGACCGGGATCAGCCGCTCCACGGTGTCCAGCCGCCGCTCGTCGCGCAGGTACCGGAAGCCGTAGGTGGAGCGGTGGGTGTCGGGGGCCTGGTCCTTGCGGTAGCGCCCGGTGAGCATGCCCCCGGCCAGCGGGCTGTAGATCAGCGTCCCCATCCCGTACCGCTCGCACACCGGCAGCACCTCGCGCTCGATGCCCCGGTTGAGCAGCGAGTACGTCGGCTGCTCGGTACGGAAGCGCTGGAGCCGGTGGTGTTCGGCGACCCACTGTGCCTCGACGATGTCGGAGGCGGGGTAGCTGGAGGTGCCGATCGCGCGGACCTTGCCCGCGCGCACCAGGTCGGTGAGGGCGGAGAGGGTCTCCTCGATGTCGGTGTCCGCGTCGGGGCGGTGGATCTGGAAGAGGTCCACGTGGTCCGTGCCGAGCCGGCGCAGCGAGTCGTCCAGCGCCCGGGTCAGCCAACGCCGGGACGCGCCCTGCATGTTGGGGTCGGTGCCGTCTCCGTTCATCGGCAGCCGCGCCTTGGTGGCGAGCACGACGGAGTCCCGCCGGCCCTTCAGCGCCTTGCCGACGATCTCCTCCGACTCCCCGTACGAGTACATGTCGGCGGTGTCGATGAAGTTGATCCCGGCGTCCAGCGCCTTGTGGATCATGCGTACGGAGTCGTCGTGGTCGGGGTTGCCGACGGCGCCGAACATCATCGCGCCCAGGCAGTAGGGGCTGACCTTCATGCCGGTCCGGCCCAGCGTGCGGTACTTCATGAGTCTCCTCCAACCCGCGGTGGCCAGGGGCCGCCGCGACGCGTTACGCTCACGAAAACGGAACGGTGTTCCGGAAAGAACGATACGGAACACTGTTCCGGTTAGCAAGCGGAGGGCTGACATGGCTCAGGACCGGCGTGAGGCGGAGGGCCTGCACGAGGGGAGGGCGGGCGTGACCGACGCCGGGCCGTCCCGCCCGCGCCTGCGGGCCGACGCACGGCGCAGCGTCGACACGCTGCTGACCGCCGCCGCCGAGGTGTTCGCCGAGTCCGGCGTGGACGCGCCCGTACGCCAGATCACCGCCCGCGCGGGCGTGGGCGCGGGCACCCTCTACCGGCACTTCCCGCAGCGCTCCGACCTGATCGCGGCCGTCTTCCGCCACGAGGTCGACGCCTGCGCCGACGCCGCGCCCGCGCTCGCCGCCGACCACGCCCCCGTCGAGGCCCTGCGCCGCTGGCTCCTCCGCTTCACCCACTTCATCGCCACCAAGCGCGGCCTCAGCGCCGCACTCCACTCCGGTGACCCGGCCTACGACAGCCTCCCGTCGTACTTCCAGCTCCGCCTGGTCCCCGCACTGGAGTCCCTCCTCGCGGCGGCGGCCGACTCCGGCGCCATCCGCACCGACACCGACCCCAACGACCTCCTCCGAGCCGTGGCCAACCTGACCCTGCCGGCCCAGGACGACGACGGGCACACGGGGCGGATGCTGGGGCTGTTGCTGGACGGGCTGCGGTACGGGGCCGGAAAGTGATCAGCACGTTGCCGGGCACGACACCTGGCTCGAACCGCGCTGACACGCGGTGGAGTTGATCCGGCGGGCGTAGGGTGCGGGGCCGTGGACACCCCCCTCTGGCGCGAACGGCGCTTCGTTCTGCTTCTCGGCGCACGGGTCGTCTCCGTGCTGGGCAACGGCTTCGCAGAGGGTGTACCGCTTGTCGGCGTACCGCGTGCTCGCCCAGCTCTCGGCGTCGACGGTGACGTCCTCCCCGACGGCCTTGGCGAACTCCCCGCACCAGAAGGCCGCTTGGCCGAGGTCCCCCTCACCGAGGACACGGGCCCGCCCCTCCGGACGCGGGTCGGGCGGGGTGAGGTTGCCGAGCCGGTACAGCCGGACCCGTACGTCACGGAGCCTCGCCGTCACCCCGGTGCGCCGCTGCCACGCCTCGGCGAAGGCGGCGGCGGTGTCCTGGTCCGCGCCGACGGAGGCCGGCGAGTGCCCCAGCTCGGAGAGGCACGCGGCGAGGGAGTGGGCCTGCGCGGGAGTGAGCGGGGAGAGTCCCAGCGCACGGGGCGGCAGGTGATAGAAGGTGCCGCTGACCTGCCCACCCTCCTCCAGCACCCCGAAAACAGGCGCCTGCTGAAACGCCCCCGCCCCACGCCCGCACCCTCTCGGCCCACGTCAGCTGCATGACGTGCTCGGCGGGCCGCCCCCGCAGAAACCCCCCGGCACGGGCGAGAAAGTCTTCGACGTCTTCGGTGAGACACCACCCACTTGACCGCATGCCTCATGCTTCCGCACCCTGCGGAGCGGGCGGGCAGTTTCCCGCCAGAACACCGACCGGGCCGCCCGAGCCACCCGGCATATCGACGGAAACCCTCCCGTAACACTCCAGGCACAACACTTTTGCAAGCAGGGTGCTTGCAAAAGTTAGCGAGGGTGGGCATGGTGGAGGCATGGCATCGCTCAACGTCGGCAATCTCGGTGAGTACCTGCGCGAGCAGCGGCGCAACGCCCAGCTCTCGCTCAGGCAGCTCGCCGATGCCGCCGGGGTGTCGAATCCGTACCTGAGCCAGATCGAGCGCGGGCTGCGCAAGCCCAGCGCGGAGGTGTTGCAGCAGGTCGCCAAGGCGCTGCGGATCTCCGCCGAGACGCTGTACGTCCGCGCGGGCATCCTCGACGCCGAGCGGGACCGGGACGAGGTCGAGACGCGCGCCGTCATCCTCGCCGACCCCTCGCTCGACGAACGGCAGAAGCAGGTCCTGCTCCAGATCTACGAGTCCTTCCGCAAGGAGAACGGACTCGGCGGCGAGGGCCCCGCACGGCCCGAGGAGCCGGCCGGTACGGAAGCACGGCCCAGCGACACCCCCGGCAGTGATGCCGGTCCGCGGCGGACGGCCGGATGAAGCCGGACCAGGGCTCCGACCACCGCACGCGGACCACACCCACCTCAGCCGAACGCGAATCCGGGAGGACCTTCACCATGGCCATCACCGACGACCTGCGCAAGACCTTCAGCGACCCGACTCCGCTCTACTTCGCCGCCGGTACCGCCGATCTCGCCATCCGGCAGGTCCGCAAGGTCCCCTCGCTGGTCGAGCAGCTCCGCGCCCAGGCCCCGGCCCGCATCGAGCAGGTGCGCGGCACGGACCCCAAGGTCGTCCAGGAGCGGGCCACCGCCCGCGCCAAGGAGGCGCAGGAGACCATCCAGACCAAGGTCAACGGCCTCATCGGCAACCTCGACGTCGACCTGAAGAAGGTCGGCGAGCAGGCCCAGGACCTCGCCCTGCGCGGTGTCGGCGTGGCCGCCGAGTACGCCGTCAAGGCGCGTGAGGCGTACGAGAAGGTCGCCGAGCACGGCGAGCAGGCCGTGAAGACCTGGCGCGGCGACGCGGCCGAGGAGATCGAGGAGCTCGCCATCGCGGTCGAGGGCCAGCCCGAGCCGGGCGTGGTCCGGGAGACCCCGAAGCCGGCCGCCGGTGCCGCCGGTCCGGCCGTCGCCAAGCCCGACCCGGCCGCCGCGAAGAAGCCCGTCGCGAAGAAGCCGGCTCCGGCCCCGGCCGCCGCCCGCAAGGCTCCTCAGCCGAAGAAGCCGACCCCGCCGGCCAAATGATGCCGGACGGCGTCAGACGTGCGGGCCGGGCACCATCGAGGTGCCCGGCCCGTTCTGCGGGTAGCGTGACGGCAGCGATTCAGAAGGCAAGGAGCGGTGGGCAACATGCTGATGCTGGGCTTCGAGGGGTTCATGGGACTCCTGAAGATCGTCCTCATGGCACTGGCCGCGTTCGGACTCTTCGACGCGGCTTTCCGGCGTGAGGACGCGTTCCGTGCGGCGGGCAAGCAGAACAAGATCTTCTGGCTGGTCATCCTGGGCATCGCCCTCGTGGTCAGCTACCTCTTCTCGATCCTGTCCATCCTGCCGGTCGCGGGCGCCGTCGCCAGCATCGTCTACCTCGTCGACGTCCGCCCGGCCGTCAAGGCCCTCACCGGCGGCAGCCGCGGCGGCTGGGGCCGGGGCAAGGGCCGGGGCGGCAGCAGCAGCGACGGCCCGTACGGCCCGTACAACGGCTGACGGCTCCGCCGGGCCGGTGAGGACGGCCGGCCCTACGCCACCCGGTCCAGCAGGACCACCGCGACGTCGTCGGTCAGCTCGTCGCCGTTCAGGTGGCGGACCTCGCTGACCGCGGCCCGCAGCAGCTCCTCCCCGCGCAGCCCCTCGGAGAGCTGGCGGTGGATCATGTCGAGCATGCCGTCCTGCCCGAGGCGGGGGCCGCCGGGGGAGGTGCGGCCCTCTATGAGGCCGTCGGTGTAGAGCATCAGACTCCACTCGGCGCCCAGCTCGACCTGGGTGCGCGGCCAGCGGGCGCCCGGGAGGAGCCCGAGGGCCGGACCGTTGTTGTCGAAGGGGAGCAGCCGGGGGACCGGGGTCGCGCCGGGGCGGATCAGCAGCGGGGCCGGGTGCCCGGCCAGGCAGAGGCCCGCGCGGCGGCCGTCGGGGGCGATGTCCACCGTGCAGAGGGTCGCGAAGATCTCCTCGTCCGAGCGCTCGTGCTCCAGCACCTCCTGGAGCGTGCCCAGCAGCTGGTCCC
The DNA here is from genome assembly GCF_004328625.1 of Streptomyces seoulensis. NCBI lineage: Bacteria > Bacillati > Actinomycetota > Actinomycetes > Kitasatosporales > Streptomycetaceae > Streptomyces > Streptomyces seoulensis. Next base: position 2,857,787 of record NZ_CP032229.1, on the reverse strand, counting down.
CGCACAGCCCCGCCAGGGTCAGCGCCCGCCAGGCGATCCGCAGCTCCACGCCGAGCGCGGCCTCGTCCGGGCCGTGGCCGCAGACGTCGCCGATCATGGCGTGCACGGTGCCGTCCGGGGTGCGGACCGCGTCGTAGAAGTCGCCGCCGAGCAGCGCGCGCGAGCGGCCGGGGCGGTAGCGCGCGGCGAACCGCAGCGCGGCGCCCTCCAGCAGCGGCGTCGGCAGCAGCCCGCGCTCCAGGCGCCGGTTCTCCTGCGCGCGCAGCCGGCCCTCCGCGAGGCGCCGCTCGGCGGTGTCGGAACGCTTGCGCTCCACGGCGTACCGGATGGCGCGGCTCAGCAGCCGGCTGTCCAGCTCGTCACGGAAGAGATAGTCCTGGGCACCCACGCGTACGGCCTCCGCGCCGCGCTCGGCGTCGCCGGAGGCGGTCAGCGCGATCACGGCGTGCCGGGGTGCCAGCTCCAGCACCTGACGGAGCACGGCCAGCTCGGTGCCGTCCTCGGTGTCGGCGCAGCCGGCGGCCGGGAGGGCGAGGTCGAGCAGGATGCAGTGCACGTCGGGCGTGAGCAGCCGCCCCGCCTCGGTGAGGTTGCGGGCGGTACGCACGCGGATCGGCCGGCCGGCCGAGTCCCGCAGCTCGGGTACGAGCGCGCCGGACGGGTCGTCCTCGACGAGCAGCACGGTGAGCGCCGCGCCGAGGGCGGCGGTGTCACGGCGCACCTCTTCGGTGAGGGCTACGGCCGAGACCTGCGCCGGACCGCACTCGGCGGCCGGGACTGCTCTCTGCCGCGGTACGGGTACGGGCATGTCCTGGTTTCCTTCCCTCCCCCCGAGGGCACGGCGGCGCCGAGGGTCCTCGTAGCGCCGTCGGGTGACCCTAGCGGCATCGGCCGTCCCGGCGGAACGGGGCGCGTGGCGTCCATATCGCGCAGACCACTGTCATATGCCCTGGCCCGTACGGCAGTTGGGCAGGATGACAGGGGGCGCGGGATGACGAAGCTCACTTGGTTCCCGCCCGCCCGGGTGTAGTTGGTCACAGGGCGGGCCGGGGTGTGGCCCCGGTCACGCGTCCGGGCGTACCACTCCCAGGATCGGCATGGTGCCCGCGCCCGCGATCGTGACCGTACGGCCCGGTCGCGGGGCGTGGATTATCTTGCCGTCGCCCACGTATATCCCGACGTGGGTGGCGTCGGCGAAGTAGATGACGAGGTCACCGGGGCGCATCTCCGTCACGTCCACGTGCGGGAGCTGCTTCCACTGCTCCTGCGAGGTGCGCGGGATCGGGGTGCCCGCGTCGGCCCACGCCTGGGAGGTCAGGCCGGAGCAGTCGTAGGAGTCGGGGCCCTCGGCTCCCCAGACGTACGGCTTGCCGAGCTGGGCGGTGGCGAAGGCGACCGCCCTGGCCCCGGCGGAGGCGGCCTCGGCGGAGGTGGGGGCGGCTTCGGCGGCCTCGGCCTGCTTCTTCAGGACGCCGGTCTCCAGCCAGGCGGTCTGCGCCTTGCGGGCGGCCTGCCGCTCCAGCTCGGCCAGCCGCTCCTTCTCCTTCTTCTCCAGCCGCGATTCGAGCTGCTCGGCGTCCTTGATCTTCGCCTGGATCGTCTTCTGGGCGGCGGCCTTGTCCTTGCGGTCCCGCTCCAGCTTCTTCCAGCGCGCTTCCGCGTCGTCGGTGTCCCGCTTCAGCTCCCGCTCGACGCGGTCGGTCTCGGCGATCAGCTTCTTGGTGGCCCGTGCGCCGTTCAGCAGGGTGCCGGCGCCGTCCGCGAAGTGCTCAGGGTTGTCGCTGAGCAGGAACCGGGCCATCGGCGGCATCCCGCTGTCCCGGTACTGGGCGCGCGCGGCGGCGCCCGCCTGGTCCTTCAGCTCGGCCAGCTTCTTGCGCGCCGTGTCGGTCCGCTTCTCCAGCCGGGCGAGCTGGACGGACTGCTTCCTCGTCTTCTCCTCGGCCGCGTTGTAGGCGTCGGTGGCGACGGCCGCGTCGTGGTACAGCCCGTCGAGCTGGGCGCGGACCTTCTCCAGCTCGGCGTCGGGCACGGGGACCGGCGCGGTGGTGGGCGCGGGGGTCGCGCTCGCGCTCGCCGAGGGCGCCGGGGAGGGGTCGGCGGGTCCTGCCGGTGCCGATGCGAACGCCGTACCCGGCACCGCCAGTACGGTCACCGCGCAGACCACGGTCACGGCGACGGCGAGCAGCCCGCGCTTGCCCCTGGCCATAACAGTCCCCCCAACCTGATTTACCGTCAGTAACTTACGGTCCGTCCGCAGGATCGTGCCACGATCCCGCGCGAAGTGACAGAGGTCGTACGAAGTCGTACATCCCCCGGCGCCCCGCGCCTCCCCGCGATCTTCCCGCCCGTCTGACGTACCGGAGCCGGAGATCGTTCCCCCGGGAGCCGGGATTTCGTGCGATTCCCTCGAACAGGTGAACCAACGTCAGGTGGGCTGACGCCAGGCGCCCGGTATCAGGTCAACCGGCATCAGGTGAACCGGCGTCAGCGGGGCGCCAGCGCCTCCCAGGCCACGGTGATCTCCCCCTGCCGCCAGCGCGCCGGCCCGTCCGTCACCGGCCAGTCGGCCGCCAGGTCCCGGACCGTGCGCAGCCAGCGCTGGCGGGCGCCGTAGGAGGCGTAGGGCGCGGCGGCGGCCCAGGCGCGGTCGAAGTCGCGCAGGAAGGCGTGCACCGGCTCGCCCGGCACATTGCGGTGGATCAGCGCCTTCGGCAGTCGTTCGGCCAGGTCGGAGGGGTGATCCAGCGAGCCGAGCCGGGTGGCGAAGGTGACCGTGCGGGGCCCCTCGGGGCCGAGCGCGACCCAGACGTGCCGCCGCCCGATCTCGTCGCAGGTGCCCTCCACCAGCAGCCCCCCGCGCGAACCGCCGCCCGCCGGGGCCAGCCGCGCGCACAGCCCCCGCCACACGGCGGCGACCTGCTCCTCGTCGTACTGCCGCAGCACGTTGGCGGCCCGGATCAGCAGCGGCCGGCCCGGCACCGGGACCTCGAAGCCGCCGTGCCGGAAGGCGAGCCCCTCGCGCTCGTACGGCTTCGCCGCCGCGACCCGCTCCGGTTCGATCTCGACGCCGACCACGCGCGCGTGCGGGGCGACGGTACGGAGCCTGCCGAGCAGTTCGACGGCGGTCCAGGGCGCGGCCCCGTACCCGAGGTCGACGGCCAGCGGGTCGGCCGCGCGGCGCAGTTCGGCGCCGTGCGTGGCCGCGATCCAGCGGTCCATGCGGCGCAGCCGGTTGGGGTTGGTCGTCCCGCGCGTCACCGTGCCTACGGGGCGGGTCGTGCGGGATGCCATGTCTATGAGGGTAAGCGGGCGGAGCGCACGCCTCCGGCCGAACGGTTGAGCGAGTGCGGGTCATGATTCGGTAAAACCGCTTGATCGGGAAATGGGAAGAACCCCCTCCGCTGTTGCACCCCTCGGAGGACTCGGACGGTCCTCCGGCAGCCATGCCCGAGCGAGGAGGAAGCCCAGTGAGCCAGTACGTCAGCAGGCTCGGGCGGCGCTCACCGGCAGCCGCCCCCCGGCTGCGACTGCACCGCAGGCCACGCCGGGTCGCCATGCTCTCCGTGCACACCTCACCGCTCCACCAGCCCGGCACCGGCGACGCGGGCGGGATGAACGTCTACATCGTGGAGCTGGCCCAGCGGCTGGCCGCCCTCAACATCGAGGTCGAGATCTTCACGCGGGCCACCTCCGGCGACCTCGCCCCCAAGGTCGAGCTGGCCCCCGGCGTGCTCGTCCGGCACGTCGACGCGGGCCCCTACGAGGGCCTGGCCAAGGAGGAGCTGCCCGCCCAGCTCTGCGCCTTCACCCACGGCGTGATGCAGGCGTGGGCCGGCCACCGCCCCGGCCACTACGACCTCGTCCACTCCCACTACTGGCTCTCCGGCCACGTCGGCTGGCTCGCCGCCCAGCGCTGGGGCGTCCCGCTGGTGCACGCCATGCACACCATGGCCAAGGTCAAGAACGCCAGCCTGGCCACCGGCGACACCCCCGAGCCCGCCGCCCGCGTCATCGGCGAGACCCAGATCGTCTCCGCCGCCCGCCGCCTCATCGCCAACACCGCCGAGGAGGCCGCCGAACTGGTCCGGCACTACGAGGCCGACCCCGCGAAGGTCGCCGTCGTCCACCCCGGCGTCAACCTCGACCGCTTCCGCCCCCTCGACGGCCGCGCCGCCGCCCGCGCCCGCCTCGGCCTGCCGAGGGACGCGCTGATACCGCTCTTCGCGGGCCGCATACAGCCCCTCAAGGCCCCCGACGTGCTGCTCCGCGCCGTCGCCCACCTGCTGGACGAGCGTCCCGAGCTGCGCCGGAACATCGTCGTCCCCGTCGTCGGCGGCCCCAGCGGCAGCGGGCTCGCCAAGCCGGAGGGGCTGCAGAAGCTGGCCGCGCGGCTCGGCATCGCGGACGTCGTACGGTTCCGGCCGCCGGTCGGGCAGGAGCAGCTCGCGGACTGGTTCCGGGCCGCGTCCGTGCTGGTCATGCCGTCCTACAACGAGTCCTTCGGGCTCGTCGCCATCGAGGCGCAGGCGGCCGGCACGCCGGTGCTCGCCGCCTCGGTCGGCGGCCTGCCGGTGGCCGTGCGCGACGGGGAGACCGGCTTCCTCGTCCAGGGCCACGACCCCGCCGACTACGCGCGCGTGCTGCGCCGCTTCGCCGACGACCCCGGCCTGCCCGACCGCATGGGCGCGGCCGCCGCCCGGCACGCCCTCGGCTTCGGCTGGGACGCCTCCGCCGCCGCCACCGCCGACGTGTACGCGGCCGCGACCCAGTCCCACCGTCGTCGCGTACGCTCGCAGCATGGCTGAGACCGAGGCGACGGAACGGGCCGCGCGCACCCTCGAGGACGCGCTGAAGGACGCCGAGCTGGAGTGGGAGAACCCCGAACCGGGCTCCTACGTGGTCAAACTCCCCGGCACCGCCAAGCTCTCCACCACCGTCTCGCTGCTGGTGGGCCGCCACACCCTCTCCGTCAACGCCTTCGTCATCCGGCACCCCGACGAGAACGAGGCGGGTGTCCACCGCTGGCTCCTGGAGCGCAACCTCAAGCTGTACGGAGTGAGTTACGCGGTCGACCGGCTCGGCGACGTCTATGTCACCGCCCGCCTCCCGCTCGCCGCCGTCACCCCCGAGGAGGTCGACCGGCTGCTCGGCCAGATCCTCGAAGCGGCCGACGGCGCCTTCAACACCCTGCTGGAGCTGGGGTACGCCTCAGCGATCCGCCGTGAGCACGCCTGGCGCGTCTCGCGCGGTGAGTCCACCCGCAATCTGGACGCCTTCACGCATCTGATCGAGCGCGACTGAGCCTGCATCAGGCGCCGTTGCGGTAGCGGCCAGGTGTGACCCCGACCAACTTCTTGAAGTGCCGGGTCAGATGAGCCTGGTCGTAGAACCCGGACGCCACCGCCACCTCGCTCGGCGCCAGCCCGTCCAGCAGCAGGCGCCTGGCCCGGCCGACCCTTCTCGACGTCAGGTAGCGGTGCGGGGCGATGCCGTACGCGGCGCTGAACGCCCGTACCAAGTGGGCGGGATGAGCGTGCAGCAGTGCGGCCGCTTCGGTGAGGGTGAGGCCGTCGGTCAGGTGCTCGTCGAGGAGTTCGCGCAGTCGGCGGGCCAACAGCGGGTCGGGGCGCGGGGGTTCGGGGTCGCGGTGGCGGAGGTGGTCCCGCAGGCGCTCGCCGACGAGCACGAGCCCGCTCTCGGCCGCCAGTTCGTCACCGGGGCCGGCCAAGGCGCGGTGCAACTGACCTACCCGTGCGCGCAGTTCGGGGTCCCGCAGGTCCGGCCGGTCGACGGCGGGGCCGATCAGGTCGTGGCTGAGGCGGCTGCCGTCCAGGTACAGCACCCGCTTGCGGAAGCCGTGCGGGGTGGCGGGGGAGCCGTTGTGCGGGACGTGCGGGGGCAGCAGGGTGACGGTGTCGCGCGGGGTGCCGTGCTCGTGCCGGTCGAGGTCGTACCGTACGGCGCCGTCGTCCACGATCAGCAGCGTCCAGGCGTCGTGCACGTGCATCGGGTACGCGTACTCCGTGAACCGGGCGTGGAAGACCTCGACGACCCCCGGTACCGAGGGGCGCCACGCGGAGACTTCCGGCTGGTCGGCGGCCACGCAAGAAACGTACAAGACCGGGCCGGGGCGTGGTCGGCAGTCTCGGGGCATGGACGGACAGCCCCTGCGTTTCGACACCAAGATCGCCGTACTCCTCCGCGACGACCTCGCCCCGTGGCAGCGCCTCAACGTCACGTCGTTCCTGGTCAGCGGCCTGGGCAGCCAGGTCCCCGAGGTGATCGGCGCCCCGTACGAGGACGCCGACGGCGTCGCCTACCTCCCGATGTTCCGCCAGCCGGTGCTGGTCTTCGAGGCGACGAAGGAGGTGCTGCGGGCGGCCCACACGCGGGTGCTGAGCCGTGCGCTGCCCCGCGCGGTCTTCACGGCCGACCTCTTCTCCACCGGCAACGACACCGACAACCGGGCAGCGGTACGGGCCGTACCCACCGCCGACCTGGATCTGGTCGGACTGGCGGTGTACGGCCCGAAGGGCGGGGTCGACAAGGTGGTCAAGGGGGCGAGGATGCACCCGTAGGTCAGGCCGCCTTCTCCACGGCGGGGCGGGCCGGGGCCGCCGGAGCGGCGATCTCCGCCTCCTCCGCCGGGAGCCCCCGCATCAGGAGGGCGTACCCGAGCCCCGCCACCGTGCCGATGACCGCGCACGCGCCCCAGAGCCACTCGGCGCCCAGGTGGTCGATGACCGTGCCGGACATCAGCGGCGCGACCAGGGCGGCGACGGACCAGGAGAGGCTGTAGACGCCCTGGTAGCGGCCGCGGCCGTGGACGGGGGAGAGGCGGACGACGAGCCCGGTCTGGGTCGGCGCGTTGACGATCTCCGCGAGGGTCCACACGCAGACGGTGAGCGCGAAGACGCCCAGCGACCCGGCGAACGCGGTGAGCCCGAAGCCGTAGCCCGCGAGCAGCGAGGAGATCACCAGCAGACGGCGCGGGTCGCGGTGCTCGATGAAGCGGGTGACCGGGATCTGGAGGGCGACGATCAGGACGCCGTTGACGGCGATCGCGGTGCCGTAGTCGGCGGGGGAGAAGCCGGCCTGGCCCATGGCGACCGGCAGGCCGACCGAGCCCTGCATGAAGAGAAGGGCGACGAGGAACGACAGGCCGACGACCGCCATGTAGCGCCGGTCGCGCAGCACCGTACCGAGGCCGATCGTCGGCTCCCCGGCCTCCTTGGCGGTGGGCGCGGGCCGGGACTCGGGGAGCTTGAGGAAGACGAGGATCGCGCAGGCCAGCGTCATCCCGGCCTCGATGAGGAACCCGGCGAGATAGCTGAACTCGGCGATGAAACCGGCGGCGACGGAGGACACCGCGAAGCCGAGGTTCAGCGCCCAGTAGTTCAGCGAGAACGCCCGTACGCGGTCCTCGGGCCGCACGATGTCCGCCATCATCGCCTGCACGGCGGGCCGGGAGGCGTTGTTGGCGGCGCCGACGAGGAAGGCGACGGCCGCGATGGCGACCGGGTCGTGCATGAAGCCGAGCAGCGCGACGGAGAGCGCGGTGCCGACCTGCGCGATCAGCAGGGTGGGGCGTCGGCCGAGCCGGTCGGCCATCACCCCGGCGCCGAGCGAGGAGGCGACCCCGCCGAGGCCGTGCAGGGCGGCGACCAGGCCCGCGAAGGAGGCGGAGTAGCCGCGGTCGAGGGTGAGGTAGAGCGCCATGAAGGTGGCGACGAACGCGCCGAGCCGGTTGACCAGCGTGCTGGCCCACAGCCACCAGAAGGCGCGGGGGAGCCCGGAGACGGAGGACCGGGCGGCGGCGATCAGCCGGCCCGGTGCGGCGGTGGACATGACGGGACCCCCCGGTAAGTGGCGCGTGCGGTAAGCGGAACTTACCGGCGCGGGCTTGTCGGGGGCCACTCGATTAACAGAAGCCGTCAACCGTCGGCGGCGCGGCGACCCCTCCTGGGGGTGGATTACGCTCTGAGGCATGGCCGACGCACCGTACAAGCTGATCCTCCTCCGCCACGGCGAGAGCGAGTGGAACGCGAAGAACCTGTTCACCGGCTGGGTGGACGTCAACCTCAACGAGAAGGGCGAGAAGGAGGCGGTACGCGGTGGCGAGCTGCTGAAGGACGCCGGTCTCCTGCCCGACGTGGTCCACACGTCGCTCCAGAAGCGCGCGATCCGCACGGCCCAGCTCTCGCTGGAGGCCGCCGACCGCCTCTGGATTCCCGTGGAGCGCAGCTGGCGCCTGAACGAGCGCCACTACGGCGCCCTGCAGGGCAAGAACAAGGCGGAGACGCTGGCCGAGTTCGGCGAGGAGCAGTTCATGCTCTGGCGCCGCTCGTACGACACCCCGCCGCCGCCGCTGCCCCGCGACGCGGAGTACTCCCAGTTCGACGACGCCCGCTACGCGGACCTCCCGCCGGAGATCCGTCCCCAGACGGAGTGCCTCAAGGACGTCGTTGAGCGGATGCTCCCCTACTGGTACGACGACATCGTCCCCGACCTCCTCGACGGCCGCACCGTCCTGGTCGCCGCCCACGGCAACTCGCTGCGCGCCCTGGTCAAGCACCTGGACGGCATCTCCGACGAGGACATCGCGGGCCTCAACATCCCGACCGGCATCCCGCTCTACTACGAGCTGGACGAGGACTTCAAGCCGGTCACGCCGGGCGGGAAGTACCTCGACCCGGAGGCGGCCAAGGCCGCGATCGAGGCTGTGAAGAACCAGGGCAAGAAGAAGTAAGCACGCACGATCAAGCCCCCTGCCTGCGGGTTCTCCGTTGGCAGGGGGCTTGTTGTTGCGCCGGGGCCGCCGCTGGGCCATGGCGCCTGGAGCTTGAAACACGATCATGATCGGGCGTTCCCAGCGGACTGCGAGGCGTTCGAAGTGGTGGAGCAGGGCGAAGGTCTGCTCGACGACGTAGCGGAGCTTGCCGATGCCCTTGATGTCGGGTGATCCCTTGCGGGAGATGACGGGCAGGATCCGTCGGTGGCGGAGCTCGTCGCGGTTGGGGTTGAAGTCGTAGCTCTTGTCGCCGAGCAGGGCGTCGGGTCGTCGGCGGGGCCTGCCGGGGCGGCAGGGCGGGGACTGGGTGACGTCGTTGACGTTGGCCGCGGTCGTGATGACTTTGAGCGGGGTACCGCGTCCGTCGCAGATCAGGTGGTGTTTGCTGCCCGTCTCCCGCCGGTCGACCGGCGACGGACCGGTGTCGGGTCCCCTTTTTTCGCGCGGACATGGGAACCGTCCACGCACGCCCGTGACCAGTCGAGCTCGCCGGCCGCGTTCAGTTCGGCGAGCAGGGCCCGGTGCAGCTGGTCGAGGCTCCTGCCTTCTGTCACCGGTCCAGCCGACGCCAGCATGTCCGTCCCGAGCCGAACCCCAGCTCCAGGGGCAGAAGTTGCCAGGCCATGCCGTTGTAGAGGACGAACAGGATGCCTTGCAGGCAGAGCCGGTCCGACACCGGCCTCGGTCCCGGCGACCGATCCGGCCACGGCGGCAGCAACGGCTCACATGCCGCCGGCCTTCACCGCAGGCTCACGGGCTGGTCCTCGTGGGCGGCCGGTCAGCTGGACGTGGCGGACGTGCCCGCGGCTGAGGTGGTCCGGATCCTGGTGGAGATCCTGACCAGCAATTCGGAGGATGTGGAGATGGCCCGGCCGGTGGTGCGGGCGGTCATGGAGGAGCTGCGAGCCCGGCAGCAGTAGGCGCAAACTGCGGCGCCCCCGCCGACTGCCACGGCGAGGGCGCTCGGGCGTCCGGGGGTGGTCAGTGAGCTCTTTCCAACCTGTCGGGCAGGACAGGCAGTTGGGCTGACAGACGGGTGAAGCCCCTGGTAGAGGGTTTTCCACCAAGAAATCCGTCTCCACCAGAGGCTTCGTGCTGCGCCCTCGTCGAGCAGGCCATGGCCACCCTCAAGTCCTGGCGGCTCCTTCGCAGGCTCCGGTGCTCGACCACCCGGATCACCTGCCTCGTCCAGGCCGTCCGCACCCCTGCATTTGGCCGGCTCAGCCCGATGATGGAAAAGCCTCACTCTCTCAGTCCAGTCTTTTCCCCATGCGCGCTGAGAACTTCTCTGTGTCCTTTGTGTGCCACCACTCAAATAGGTGGGTTCGCACAAGCATCCCGAGGTAATTCAGGCTCTCTTCGGAGAGGTCTCCGCTGACCAGACTTGCTTCATAACCCTGGTAGTCAAGTGAGACTTCCCAGAGTTGCCCTGAGATGCTGACCCGGATTTCCAGAAGCAGTTTAGGGAAGACAGACGTCACCTTCACCTCAAGGACTTCAAGAGAGGTTCCTCCTCCCTCGCTCTGCAGTCCTGAAAGTCTTTGGGCGAGTGCTTCCCTTACTTGCTCCGGGGTGGCCATATGGGTCCTCTCAGCACTTTGCCTCTGCGCTCGCTGACGCTGCAGCTACGGCCGGGGTTGTGTACTCTACCGTGGCCGTGATGATCCCCTGGGGCGTCAGACCGCCCGGCATCCCTCCAAGGGGGCCCTTGTTGACGACCACCTTGAAGTTCTTCCTCGGCGGCTTCGAGGAGCAACCAGTGCCCACCTTGTATCGGTAGTACACCCCGGCGGTCCTCTCGTAGCCGTTGAACAGTGTGTCACTGATCTTGTTCTTGAAGCTGGTGCTCCAGCGTCCACGCTCAACTATGTGGTTGTAGCCCCAAGTTTTCGTTCCGCAGCGCAGAGGCATCTTGCTCGGGCCGATGTAGAAGGTATAGGCGACCTTGGAATAGTGCTGCGACTTGCAGGGGTTTGACGCGCTCGCCGTGGCTGCTGTGGGCACCTCGGTGGATGCATTCGCGGGTATAGGTGCGGTTAGCAGGACAGCGGCCCCCGCTGCCGCGACGAACGTCGCGGTGGACCTGCGTAAATACGTAGCGCGCACGTCTTCTCTTTTCGTCGCCGGATGCTTCTGTATGTCTTCTGTGAGCTTCCCTATGCTCTCCTTCTGAGATTTGTATTTGCAAGGAATCACCGCGTGACCATGTTCACGCTCCGGAGTGGAACCGATACGATGCGCTGCTCATCTCGCCTGGAGTGCCCGGTGTGCTCAAGCCCGTTCCCTACGAGCTCGTAACACGATCTTGCTGAAATGAGCTGGTGGGGCGTCTAGGCACTGTCCGGCGGATCATGTGACTTTCCGACCGGCTGCTCGTTGGACGGAGCATGGGTCGGGGGGATCTGACGAATTGCGAGTGGTCGCTGCTCGAGCCGCATCTGCCGTCCGCGGGCGGTGGGGGAGGCCGGTGGAGCGACCATCGCACGGTGATCAACGGGATCCTGTTCCGGGTTCGGACCGTTGTCCCGTGGCGTGACCTGCCGGAACGCTGTGGGTCCTGGAAGACGGTCTATGAACGGCATCGCCGCTGGTCGGCGGACGCCACCTGGGACCGGGTCCTGCAGGCGGTCTAGGCCGACGCCGACCTGGCGGGGCGGATCGACTGGTCGATGGTCGGAGTGGACTCGACGTCCTGCCGGGCTCACCAGCACGCGGCCGGCGCCCGCAAGCCCAGGCCGCGGGTTCCGAAGAAAGGACGACGCCCCGGCACCACCGCCCCGATGAGGGACTCGGGCGGTCCCGGGGCGGTCTGACCTGCAAGATCCACCTCGCCGGCGAGGGTGGATGCCGTCCCATGGCCCTGCTGCTCACGCCGGGTCAATGGGGCGATGCCCCGCAGCTGATCGAGGTCTTGGACCGGATCCGAGTCCCCCGGCCGCTGGGCGGACGGCCCCGGACCCGGCCCGGCCACGTCAGCGGCGACAAGGCCTACAGTTCCGGCCGCAACCGCCGCTACCTGCGAAGACGCAGGATCAAACACACGATCCCCCAAGAGCTGTCCTGGAGCCTCCGCGTCCTCCAGCAAAGGCTCAAGTGCATCGTCGTCCGGCACCATCCACACCCGGCTGCCGACCCAGCCCCCGACCTGGGCACCTTCCGGCACCCGGGCGAACAGTTCATACGTCCCGCGCCGGGGCTCCCCGAAGAGTCCGTCCACTGCGGCGCACACGCCCCAGATATCGCCGCGCTCCGTCTCCGTCAGCCTGTACCGCCCGTGCCTGCGATAGTCCCAGTCCGCACGCACGGTGGTAATCATGCCGAGACCAGGCTTCACGACGAAGCCGTTTTCCAGTTGGTCATGGTGCATCAAACAGCCTCTGACCTCAGTGCAGCCTGGGTGAGTGTCTAACTGCGTGACAACGCATGCGGACAGCGGCAAACAAGCCCGGACGTCTGCGAACCGTCAGCGCAGGTGAAACCCACACCAGCCCAAGGCAGCATCCCCGCCCAAGTGCTGGTCGACGGTCGACAGCGTGGCTCAGGTCGGCGGGGGCACAGCGAGCCACACGCGTGCCTGCACGGGCGGCTGACCCATCGTCGTGGCTGACTGTCGTCGGCTGAGGTTCAGACAGCGGTCGACCACGGTGACGGCACCGCGCGGCTCGACAGCATCCCTTGGTTCGTCCGAGGCCTCGCCTGCGGGGATGTCGTGGTCACCGAGCCCGACGAGGAGGGCGTGCGGTGGGCCGGGGAGGTGGTCCGGTGTTCGGGGAACTGCACCATCCGCCTCATCGTGTTCCGTGACGGCGGCTCGGGGCCGGCACGGCAGAGCGTGATCAACGCGTTTCGGGACCTCGGCGTCGACGGTGAGGGCATAGGGCGGTTCGGCATGGTCGCCCTGGACGTCCCGCCCACCGCGGACCTCGCCAAGGTGCGGAGGCTGCTCGACCACGGTGTCGTCAAGGAGTGGTGGGACATGGAAGAGGGGTGCATCACGGACCGGTGGCGGGCTGTCTCCGCCTGAGTTCTTCGGAGGGGGTGCGCGGTCGGCGCCGGCAGGTCACTGCTTGGCCATCGGCTCGGCCCGGCCGTCGGTCGGGTCCCGGATGTCTCACCGGGCCGCCCCCTGACAGGCCGGGGATGTCAACCATTCTCTACAGAGCTGGAACCCCCGGAAGCCGACCGCGCGTCAGCGACCCTGGCCACCGGCACCGACAACGGGGGTCCGCCTCCCAAGAGCCCCCGAGGGATCCCCGCGTGCGCTCCAGGACGTGAAGTCGCCGGTCGCGCGCCCTGCCCCGCGCTCGCTGATCCGTGCACGCTGGACGGCGGAAACGGAGCGGATCGCCGGGGTGGGTCGTGGGTGAGTGGAGGCAGGGAAAGTGCGGTTGGCCGAAGAAGGGCGGCGGTAGTTGTGGGAACAAGACGATGAAGGGCACCTCGCGGTGCTACCGCCACCAAGGCGACTGGACCGAGCGGGGTCAGGCAGAGCTGAAGAAGTCGGCGGGGAAGCTCCGTAAGAGGTGAGTCCTCGTAACCGAGGTTCGGCGCTCCGGAGGTGAAGTCGAGCCCCGGCCCGGCCCTCAGGACGTCTCGCGGTGCCGCGGAGGCAGACGCCCCGCCGCGGCGAAAGTGTGCGGCAGCATGGGTGGCCGGGAAGGCCCACGCGGGGCTCCGCACTCGATGACGGGACGTCATGAACCATCCACAGCCCAGCGGCAGCGCCTGGCGCCGCCCCATGGTCCCCCGCCTCAGCGGCGAGCGGCACCGGACCGCCACCGTTCTCGAGCTCTTCTTCGACCTCTGCTTCGTCACGGCCGTGGCCCAGACCGCCGCGGCCTTCGAGCATGAGATGGCGGCCGGGAAGGTCGGGCACGGCGTGCTCGGGTACGCCCTCGTGTTCTTCGCCATCTGGTGGGCCTGGATGAACTTCACCTGGTTCGCCTCGGCCTACGACACCGACGACGTGCCGTACCGCCTGCTCACCCTGCTCCAGATCGCCGGCGCGCTCGTGCTGGCGGCGGGCGCGTCGAAGGCGCTGGAGCACTACGACTTCACGGTCATCACCTACGGGTACGTCGTGATGCGCCTGGCCATGGTGAGCCAGTGGCTGCGCGCCGCCCGCAGCGACCCCGAACACCGGCGGACCTGCCTGCGGTACGCGGTCGGCGTCCTCGTCGTGCAGATCGGCTGGGTCGTACGGCTGGCGCTGCCGGACGATGCCGGGCTGCCGGCCTTCTTCGTCCTCGTCGTCGCCGAACTCGCCGTCCCCGCTTGGGCGGAGCGCGCCGGTCGGACCACCTGGCATCCGCACCACATCGCCGAGCGGTACGGCCTGTTCACCCTGATCGTCCTCGGCGAGTCCATCACCGCCGCCACGGCCACCGTACGGGCCGCCCTCGACACCGAGGTCTCCCTCGGCGACATCGCCCCGCCGGCCGTCGGCGGCATCCTCACCGTCTTCGCCATGTGGTGGCTGTACTTCACCCAGAGCGCGGCCGACAAGCTCAACTCCTTGAACACGGCGCTCCGCTGGGGCTACGGGCACTACTTCGTCTTCGCCTCCGCAGCGGCCGTCGGGGCCGGGCTCGCGGTCGAGATCGCACACCTCACGGGGCACGCGCACCTCGGCAGGCTTGCGGTCGCGGCGGCGTACACGGTGCCGGTCGCGCTGTATGTCGCCGTCCTGCGGCTGCTGCACCGCGGGGCGGTCAGGCTCGATGCGCAGGACGCCGTCTGGGCCGTGGGCATCCTCGCCGTCCTCGCCGTCACCTTCACCCCGAGCCCGGTACTGGCCACCGGCTGCGTCGCCTCGACCCTGGTGGCGGCCGTCGTCACGATGACGCACCGCGCCCGGACGCCGATCCCGCAGGCGGGGTGAACTGGGCGGCTCCGGCCGGGCGGCAAGCACCGGCTCGCGCGGGGCATGGCGGCCGCGCGAGCCTTACGGCCGTCAGATCGCGAGCCTCACGGCGGTCAGATGTGGAGCGGTACCGCGTGCACCTCGTCCGGTTTGTGTCCGGCGCGCTCGTGGATGCGCTGGACCGCCTCGGCCGACGGGGCCTCGGACAGGCAGTAGACCGTGCCGGACTCCGGGTCCGCCCAGGTGGCCTCGAAGTGCATGTCCTCGTCCTGCTCGATGTCGAGGTCGGCCTGGTGGGCCCGCGCCAGCTCGTCGGCCGTGATGCCTTCCATGCCGTGGTGGACGTCCATGAACTTGGTCATGGTCACACCTCCTTGCGATGTCCCTCCCTCCATGCTGGGCCCGGACGTCCCCTCATGGCGACTTGTCCCCACACGCCGAGGGGCCCCGGAGTTCCCGGGGCCCCTCCACCGCTGTCGTCCTCAGCCGCACTGGCAGGGCGCGCCCTGCTGGCAGCCGCAGCCGCAGCCCGAGCCGCAGCCGCAGGCGGCCAGCAACGGCAGGCTTCTGATCTGGGCGGGCTGGTCGCCGTCGCGGTCCTGGGTGGGGTCGGTCGTGGTGCTCGGGGATTCGGGCATGGGTCCTCCTCGACACGGGGGCCAGGTGCCCCCGCCCATTCCATGCCCGCTGCACTGGGCGCATCAACGGCGCACGGATGCGCCCGCACGCCGAACATCACCACCGCGAGCCCCCCGCGCCCAGGCTTCTACGGCACGGAGGGCACCAGCCGCTCTCAACAGTTCGCGCTGTACCTGACACACCCCGGTGCCGAGTGGCTCTTCTCCCCGTCGCGGTGCTCGCCCGCCAGCGCGCCGCCCAGCAAGAGGGCCACCAGCAGGTGGGCGATCGCCGTCCAGCGGGCGCGGAAGACCGCCGCGAGGACGGCCAGGACGACGACCACGATCTGCAGGACCTGCAGGCGGTCCATGAACGCGAGGTCGGCCGCGTCGATCCGCGCCTGTTCGCCCTGCGCCGCCCATACCTCGAGGCCGCGCCCGTATACCGCGTCCAGCACCACCCAAACGATCTCCAGGAGGAACAGCGGGATAGCCAGCGCCAGG
Source organism: Streptomyces seoulensis (assembly GCF_004328625.1). Lineage (NCBI taxonomy): Bacteria > Bacillati > Actinomycetota > Actinomycetes > Kitasatosporales > Streptomycetaceae > Streptomyces > Streptomyces seoulensis. The sequence continues at coordinate 2,842,009 of NZ_CP032229.1, read as the reverse complement.
TCCACGCCCAGGCGGGTCCGGTGCGACCAGGGGAACCGGCGTCTTGGGGCCGGGAGGGATTCGGTCATGGAGGCAGCGTGCGGCTGGCCGGCGGGGCCGCACATGAGTACCCGTACTCAGAGAGGGCCGCTCAGCCCCCCGTGTTCTCCTGCTGGAGCTCGTCCGCGTGTTCGCCCGTCACGAGGTAGACGACGCGCTTCGCGACGGCCACCGCGTGGTCCGCGTACCGCTCGTAGTAGCGGCCCAGCAGGGTGACGTCGACCGCCGTCTCGATGCCGTGCTTCCAGCGGTCGTCGATGAGGTGCTGGAAGAGGGTGCGGTGGAGGAGGTCCATGTCGTCGTCGTCCTGCTCCAGCTGGAGCGCCAGGTCGACGTCCTTGGTGATGATGACCTCCGCCGCCTTCGCCATGAGGCGCTGCGCGAGCTGGCCCATCTCCAGGATGGTGGCGTGCAGGTCCTGCGGGACCGCGCGCTCGGGGAACCGCAGCCGGGTCAGCTTGGCCACGTGCTGGGCGAGGTCGCCCGAGCGCTCCAGGTCGGCCGACATCCGGAGCGAGGTGACGACGATGCGCAGGTCCGTCGCCACCGGCTGCTGCCGCGCCAGCAGGGCTATCGCCCGCGCCTCCAGGTCGTGCTGGAGTTCGTCGACCCGCTGGTCCGCCTCGATCACGCTCTCGGCCAGCTTCAGGTCGGCGTCCAGGATGGCGGTGGTGGCGCGCCCGATCGCGGAGCCGACCAGCCGGGCCATCTCCACCAGACCGTCGCCGATCGAGTCCAGTTCCTCGTGGTACGCGTCCCGCATCAGGTTCCCTCTCCTACTACGTGTCTTCCGGGGGCCCCAAGTACCTGGCCGAACCCCACGCTCCCACGTTGCGTCCCGTACGCGTCCGTTTCCGCCCGCATGAATGAACCACCACTGGCCTGGAGGTGAACTCTGGGCGACGAGTGCCCGAGGTCGCACGACGGTGGCTGTGGCCGGGGCGGACGCCATGCCTAACCTTGTGACATGGACGTGAACGCGGCGGTCGCCGCAGCGGCGGCGATCGCCGGTGTACTCACCGGTGTCATCGCCATGCTGGCGTTCCGCTGGAGCGAACGCGACCAGAAGCGCCCCACCCGTACCTCCCTGCACACCGACGCGGTGCTCCCGCCCGGCGTGGACACCGTGCTCTCGGTGCTCCGCTCCTCCGCCGTCGTCCTCGACGAGGCCGACGCCGTGGTCAAGGCCAGCTCCGCCGCGTACGCCCTCGGACTCGTCCGGGGCGGCAAGCTCGCCGTGGAGCCGATGCTCCAGATGGCGCGCGACACCCGGCGCGACGGGGAGATACGACAGGTCGAGCTGGACCTGCCCCGGCGCGGCACCGGACGGGGCGAGGCCCTGGCCGTGTCCGCGCGCGTGGCCCCGCTCGGCTCCCGGCTGGTGCTGCTCCTGGTCGAGGATCTGACCGAGGCCCGTCGCATCGAGGCGGTACGCCGTGACTTCGTGGCCAATGTGAGCCACGAGCTGAAAACCCCCGTAGGAGCGCTCTCGCTGCTTTCCGAGGCTGTCATGGACGCCTCCGACGAACCCGACGCGGTCCAGCGCTTCGCCGGGCGGATGCAGATCGAGGCCACCCGGCTGACCAACCTGGTGCAGGAGCTGATCGACCTCTCGCGGGTGCAGAACGACGACCCGCTGGAGGACGCCGAGCCGGTCCGGGTGGACGAGCTGGTCGCCGAGGCCGTCGACCGCTGCCGCCACCAGGCCGGCACGAAACAGATCACCATGGCCACCGCCATCCAGGACCCGCGCGGCGCGGTACGGGCCGGCCTGCACGTCTGGGGCAACCGCGGCCAGCTCGCCGCGGCCCTCGGCAACCTTGTCGAGAACGCCGTCAACTACTCCCCGGCCCACACCCGCGTGGGCATCTCCGCCCGCCGGATCTCCGCCCCGGGCGGCGAGCTGATCGAACTCGCCGTCACCGACCAGGGCATCGGCATCTCCGACAGGGACAAGGAGCGCATCTTCGAGCGCTTCTACCGCGTCGACCCCGCCCGCTCGCGCGCCACCGGCGGCACCGGCCTCGGCCTCGCCATCGTCAAGCACGTGGTCGCCTCGCACGGCGGCGAGGTCTCGGTGTGGAGCGCCGAGGGCCAGGGCTCCACCTTCACCCTGCGGCTGCCGGAGGCGGGCGTCGCCCGCGACCGCGCGGCCAGGCATCCCGGACTCGACGACGCGTCCGGCACGGCCGACCAGTCCCCGTACGCTTCGCTTCCCTCCCCGGAGGTCCTTCCGTGACCCGAGTGCTCGTCGTCGAGGACGAGGAGTCCTTCTCCGACGCCCTGTCGTACATGCTGCGCAAGGAGGGTTTCGAGGTCGCCGTCGCCGCGACCGGCCCCGACGGCCTGGACGAGTTCGAACGCAACGGCGCCGACCTGGTGCTGCTGGACCTGATGCTGCCGGGGCTGCCCGGCACCGAGGTGTGCCGCCAGCTGCGCGGCCGCTCCAACGTCCCGGTGATCATGGTGACCGCCAAGGACAGCGAGATCGACAAGGTCGTCGGCCTGGAGATAGGGGCCGACGACTACGTCACCAAGCCCTTCTCCTCCCGCGAGCTGGTCGCCCGTATCCGCGCGGTGCTGCGCCGGCGCGGTGAGCCGGAGGAGGTCACCCCGGCGGCGCTGGAGGCCGGGCCGGTCCGGATGGACGTCGACCGCCATGTGGTGACGGTGTCCGGGGCCAAGGTCGACCTGCCGCTGAAGGAGTTCGATCTGCTGGAGATGCTGCTGCGCAACGCCGGCCGGGTGCTGACCCGGATGCAGCTCATCGACCGGGTGTGGGGCGCGGACTACGTGGGCGACACCAAGACCCTCGACGTCCATGTGAAGCGGCTGCGCGCCAAGATCGAGCCGGACCCGGGCGCGCCGCGCTATCTGGTGACGGTGCGCGGGCTGGGCTACAAGTTCGAGCCGTAGGCCGTACGGGCCCGGCACATGACTGAAGGGGGGCACCCGGCCGGGTGCCCCCCTTCAGTCACGGCCTGCGGGCTCAGTGCCCCGCGGACGCCGACGCGGAGTCGCTCGGGGAGGACGCCGGGGCGGAGGGCTTGTCGCCCGCGGGCTTGTCGCTCGCGGAGGGGCTGCCGGACGGGCTGCCGGACGGCGAGGAGGTCGCGGCGGCGGGCGCGGAGGGCACCTCGCTCGGGCCCCAGCCGCTGAAGTAGCTGGTCGCCGGGACGACGAAGGCGCGCAGACCGACGGTGCCGGTCTTGCTGAAGGTGAAGGTGATCTTCTGCGCGTTGCCGTTCTGGACCGCCTCGCGGCCGCTGGCCAGCATGGCGGAGGCGTTGTCCTTGCCGCCGATGACGAGCCGGCCGTGGGCCGGGACGGTGAGCTTGCCGCCCTTGGCGGGCTTCAGCTCGACCTTGGCGTCGCTGCCGTCGACGGCGATCGACTGGAGGTCCTGGTCGGTCGCGCCGCTGTTGAACAGCGTGGCGGCGACGGCGGCCGGGCCGTTGGCCTTGGCGTCGGGCTGGGTGATGACGAGGGCGTTCTGCACCTTGATGGCCCCGACACTGGTCTCGGCGTTGTCCGGCCGGATCTCCAGGGTCTGGGCGTTGTTGCCGGCGCCGCAGGCGGCGAGCGAGGCGATCGAGAACGCGAGGGCGGATGCGGCGAGGACGCCGCGTCGAAGGCTGCTGCTCACGGCGGCGGCAACTCCTTGAACGCACAGGGGCGGCTGTCCTGTAAAGCCGCCCTAAGGATCTGTCAGCGCCCTCAGGCTACCGAGCCGTTCACGTGCCGCCGCACCCGACCCTCCCCAACGGCCGCGCTTCCCTCCCGCTGGGGGTACCGGACACACCCCTGATCACCCGGCACGCGCTTCCCGTCCGCCATTCGGATTGGCATTTCCGTGAAGGAATACGCGCGTGTCCGGAATTGATCACCGCCGGGTGGCGTGATCAATTCCGGATTCGTCTCGTACCCGGCTCCGGCCATCGAACGCAGGAGCGGAAGTCGTACGCTTGGAAGCGGGCAAACCGGGACATTCAACCGATCGTGGCGGCTCTCTGAGGCGTGTGACGTAGATGTTTCACTCTGCACGCAGAGTGGCTCCCACCTGCGAATTCCCGGTTCCGCAGGTGGTCCGCAGCACGTTCCTGTTGCTGTTGTCAAGCCCCGAGATATGCCCTGACCTGCGAAAACGCCATTCAGAAGACGCCGTATCCGTGTTACCCTGGATAGCCACGGAAGGGGTACCTGTCACATGACGTTCAAGGTTGGCGACACCGTGGTCTATCCCCATCACGGGGCCGCGCTGATCGAGGCAATCGAAACTCGTCAGATCAAAGGCGTGGACAAGACCTACTTGGTGCTGAAGGTCGCCCAGGGCGACCTGACGGTACGTGTGCCAGCGGACAATGCGGAGTTCGTCGGCGTGCGTGATGTGGTCGGTCAGGACGGGCTGGACCGGGTCTTCGAGGTGCTGCGCGCGCCGTACGCCGAGGAGCCCACGAACTGGTCGCGCCGCTACAAGGCAAATCTGGAGAAGCTCGCCTCCGGCGACGTCATCAAGGTCGCGGAAGTCGTGCGTGACCTGTGGCGCCGCGAGCGCGAGCGCGGACTCTCCGCCGGTGAGAAGCGCATGCTCGCCAAGGCCCGCCAGATCCTGGTGAGCGAGCTGGCCCTCGCGGAGAACACCAACGAGGACAAGGCCGAGGCGCTGCTCGACGAGGTACTCGCCTCCTGACACGAAGCGGGCGGTAGGTCTCGCCCGCCGTCACGTCCAGCGCAGCAAAAATGCCGTGGTGCCCGATGACACTCACCCTGTCGCCGGGCGCTGCGGCATATTCGTCCCCGCTTGCCTCTTCGTCTGCGCGCTGCCTCTTTGCTCTTGACCTCTGTGCTCTTGTGATCGTGCTCCGGTGGTCCACCACCGTCGTACCGCTCCCTGCGTACGACTCGACCATGGTTCACGGAAGGGGTCCGGTCAAGTCGTGCCCAGGCGCTCCTCCAGCCACTACCCACCGGCCCCGAGCACACAAACCTGACAGGAACCGATGTCTGACGAATCGCGTCCCGCGCCCGCCGAGCCGCGCCAGGACAGCCGTGTCGCCGCCGTGATCCCGGCCGCAGGCCGGGGCGTACGCCTCGGCCCGGGCGCCCCCAAGGCGCTCCGCGCGCTGAACGGCACGCCCATGCTGATCCACGCGATCCGCGCCCTGGCCGCCTCCCGGCACGTCTCCCTGGTGGTCGTCGTCGCCCCGCCGGACGGCGCCGCCGAGGTCAAGTCGCTGCTGGACGCGCACGCGCTGCCCGAGCGCACGGACTTCCTGGTAGTGCCCGGCGGGGAGAGCCGCCAGGAGTCGGTGCGTCTGGGCCTGGACGCCCTGCCCCCCGCCTACGACGTCGTCCTCGTGCACGACGCCGCCCGCCCCCTCGTCCCCGTCGACACCGTGGACACGGTCGTCGAGGCGGTGCGCGCCGGCGCCCCGGCCGTGGTCCCGGCGCTGCCGCTGGCCGACACGGTCAAGGAGGTCGAACCCGCGGCCGTCCCCGGCGAGCCCGAGCCGGTGCTCGGCACCCCCGTCCGGGCCCGGCTTCGCGCCGTGCAGACCCCCCAGGGCTTCGACCGGGCCACGCTGATCCGCGCCCACGAGACGGTCCTGGACGACGTCACCGACGACGCGAGCATGGTCGAGCGGCTCGGCGAGCGGGTCGTGACCGTGCCCGGCCACGAGGAGGCGTTCAAGGTGACCCGCCCGCTGGACCTCGTCCTCGCCGAGGCGGTCCTCACCCGCAGGAGGCTCAACGATGGCTTCTGAGCTCCCCGCCCTGCCCCAGGTGGGCATCGGCACCGACATCCACGCCTTCGAGGACGGCCGCGAGCTGTGGTGCGCCGGGCTGAAGTGGGAGGACTCCGGGCCGGGACTGGCCGGGCACTCCGACGCCGACGTGGTCGCGCACGCCGCCTGCAACGCGCTGTTCTCCGCCGCCGGGCTCGGTGACCTGGGCCGGCACTTCGGCACCGGCCGGCCCGAGTGGTCCGGCGCGTCCGGGGTCACCCTGCTGACCGAGGCGGCCCGGATCGTGCGGGAGGCGGGCTTCGCCGTCGGCAATGTCGCGGTGCAGGTCGTCGGGCCGCGCCCGAAGATCGGCAAGCGGCGGGACGAGGCGCAGCGGATTCTCAGCGCCGCCGTCGGTGCCCCGGTCTCGGTCTCCGGTGCGACCACCGACGGGCTCGGCTTCCCCGGCCGGGACGAGGGGCTGATGGCCATCGCCACCGCCCTCGTGGTGCGCGTGTCGTAGGCGCGTGCGAGGGTACCCGCACAGCCACCGTCGATCGAGGAGGATCTCCATGTCCGCTGCGCTGTCCGACCGGCTCAAGTCCCTGCTGGACACGCCCGTGTTCATCGTCGTCGGCACCGTCCAGCCCGACGGAAGCCCGCAGATGTCACCGGTGTGGGTGAAGCGGGACGGGGACGACGTCCTGATCTCCACCACGGTCGACCGGCGCAAGGAGAAGAACCTCAAGCGCGACCCGAGGGTCACCGTCGTCGTCGTGGACCCGGAGAACCCCTACGAGTACGCCGAGATCCGCGGCACCGCCGAGATGACCACCGAGGGCGGCCAGGCGCTGATCGACGAGCTGTCCCTGAAGTACACCGGCAAGAAGTACGCCGAGTTCAACCCGGCCTCCGCCAATGACGCCGAGCGGGTCGTCGTCCGGATTAGCCCGCGCAAGGTGGTCGGCAGCCTCTGAGGGGGCCGGCGGACGGCCGTTTTCCCGTCCGGGCGCATTGCATCGCAATGCGCCCACTACCCTGGTGGCGTGACCATTCGCCTGTACGACACCAGCGCCCGGCAGATCCGCGACTTCACCCCGGTCCAGCCGGGCTGTGTCTCGATCTACCTGTGTGGCGCCACCGTGCAGGCCGCACCGCACATCGGGCACATCCGCTCGGGCCTGAACTTCGACATCATGCGCCGCTGGTTCGAGTACCGCGGCTACGACGTGACGTTCGTCCGCAACGTCACGGACATCGACGACAAGATCATCAACAAGGCCCACGAGCAGAAGCGCCCCTGGTGGGCCATCGGGTACGAGAACGAGCGGGCGTTCAACGACGCCTACGCCGCGCTCGGTTGCCTGCCGCCCACCTACGAGCCCCGCGCCACCGGCCACATCACCGAGATGATCGAGATGATGCAGGGCCTCATCGAGCGCGGCCACGCCTACGAGGCCGACGGCAACGTCTACTTCGACGTGCGCTCCTGGGGCGAGTACCTGGAGCTGTCCCGGCAGGAGCTGGACAACCTGCTCCAGCCGTCCGGCGAGGGCGAGACCGGCAAGCGGGACCCGCGCGACTTCGCCATGTGGAAGGCGGTCAAGCCGGGCGAGCCGAGCTGGCCGACCCCCTGGGGGCCCGGCCGCCCCGGCTGGCACCTGGAGTGCTCGGCCATGGCGCACAAGTACCTGGGCACCGTCTTCGACATCCACGGCGGCGGGCTGGACCTGATCTTCCCGCACCACGAGAACGAGATCGCCCAGGCCAAGGCGTTCGGCGACGACTTCGCCCGGTACTGGGTGCACAACGCGTGGGTGACCATGGCGGGCGACAAGATGTCCAAGTCGCTCGGCAACAGCGTGCTGGTCTCCGAGATGGTCAAGCAGTGGCGTCCCATCGTCCTGCGCTACTACCTCGGCACCCCGCACTACCGCTCGATGATCGAGTACAGCGAGGAGTCGCTGCGCGAGGCCGAGGTGGCGTTCGCGCGCATCGAGGGCTTCGTGCAGCGCGCGCTGGAGAAGGCCGGGGGCGAGGTCGCCCCGGCTGCCGAGGTGCCGCCGGCCTTCGCCGAGGCGATGGACGACGACCTGGGCGTGCCGCAGGCCCTCGCCGTCGTGCACACCACCGTCCGGCAGGGCAACAGCGCGCTGGCCGCCGACGACAAGGAGGCGGCCGTCGCCCGCCTCGCCGAGGTGCGCGCCATGCTCGGCGTCCTCGGGCTCGACCCGCTGGACCCCGAGTGGGCCGGTGAGGGCGGCGAGCGCGGCGAAGACCTCCACGGCGTGGTGGACAGCCTCGTCCGGCTCGTCCTGGAGCAGCGCGAGTCCGCCCGCGGCCGCAAGGACTGGGCCACCGCCGACGCCATCCGCGACCAGCTCGGCCAGTCCGGCCTGGTCGTCGAGGACAGCCCCCAGGGCCCGCGCTGGAGCCTCGGCCCGCGCTAGGCGCGGTCGGCCACGGGCTTGATCGAGTGTGCCGCCCGGCGATCCGGGCGGCACACTGCATACATACGTACGAACGCTCACGGAGACGGGTAACTCATGGCGAACAACCGCCGCATGTCCGGCAAGAAGGGTGCCCAGGTCGGCAGCGGCGGCCAGCGGCGCCGTGGCCTGGAGGGCAAGGGCCCCACGCCCCCCGCCGAGGCACGCAAGGGCCACGCCAAGCAGCGCGCCGCCGCCGCCAAGGTCCGCCGCGCCCAGGGCCGCCCCCAGCAGCGCAAGGGCGGCGGCCGGTCCACCTCCGAGCTGGTCGTCGGCCGTAACCCGGTGTACGAGGCACTGCGTGACGGCGTGCCCGCCACCATGCTCTACGTCCAGCAGTTCATCGACAACGACGAGCGCGTCCGCGAGGCCCTCCAGCTCGCCGCCGAGCGCGGCAACATCCACCTCATGGAGGCCCCGCGCCCCGAGCTGGACCGGATGACCAACGGCCTGAACCACCAGGGCCTCGTCCTGCAGGTCCCGCCGTACGAGTACGCGCACCCCGAGGACCTGCCCGCCGGCGCCTACGACAAGGGCGAGGACCCGCTGATCGTCGCCCTCGACGGCGTCACCGACCCGCGCAACCTCGGTGCCGTCGTCCGCTCCGTCTCCGCCTTCGGCGGGCACGGCGTGGTCGTGCCCGAGCGCCGCTCGGCCGGCATGAGCGCCGGTGCCTGGAAGTCGTCGGCCGGCGCCGCCGCCCGTACGCCGGTCGCCCGTGCCACCAACCTCACCCGGACCCTGGAGCAGTACAAGAAGGCCGGGATCACCGTGGTCGGCCTGGCCGCCGACGGCGAGGCCGAGGTGGGCGACCTGGCGGCGCTGTCCGGTCCGGTCGTCATCGTGGTCGGCAGCGAGGGCAAGGGCCTGTCCCGCCTGGTCGGCGAGACCTGCGACCACCGGGTCCGCATCCCCATGCCGGGTGGCGCGGAGTCCCTCAACGCCGGTGTCGCCGCCGGTGTGGTGCTGTACGAGGCGTCCCGCCGCCGCTCCTGAACGACCGTTCGGCAATTCCCCCGGATGCGGTAATTCCGGGGGATGACCGGCGTTCACGACGACTTTGACGCGGCCCGGACACATCGGGCCGGTCAAAGCAGTGTCCTAACTCGGCGTCACTCGGTTAGATGAGTGTGGACACCAGAACACCCCGCACTCCCACGGGGGACCGCTCGTCGGGCTTCGACGACGCTCCCGCGCTGAGCATGGTGAAGGTGCCGAGCGATCCGGCGCAGGTCATCGTCAATCACGCCAGCTTCCGCGTGCAGTTGGGGACGGCGGGCAGGCGCGCCCAGTCCCCGAGAATCGCCCGGCACCTGAGCGCTCAGGACCCCGCGCGCATGTCCGGGACCCCGGCGGGAGGGTCCGCGGGCCGCCGCCGTCCGGTCGTCTGGAGCGGCCGGTCCGCGCCGGACGACACCGGCACCCACCGCCTGCTCCAGGCCGTCCGGGGCAGCAGCGTGGGCCACCCCGACGAGCCGGCCGGTGCCACCCAGGTCATCCCGCGTCCCGGCCCGGACCACACCGGCTACGCGGACGCCTACGACCAGCTCGACTCGACGGTGGAGACCCCCGTCCTCGGCCACCAGCGCACCGGCCCGGACGGCGGCACCCGGCTGCTGCCCCACATGCGCCCGGTCGGCAGCGCCTACGACGAGCCGCCGTACGACGAGCCCCCGTACGAATCGCCGTACGTCAGCGACGAGTTCGACCCCGACGAGCCGGCCGTCCGGCCCGGCTCGCGGGCCGCCCGGCGCGGCGACGACCCGGCGCGGCACGCGTACTACCCCGGCCGCCGGATGAACCTCGGCGTGGTCCTGCTCCCGCTGCGCGTCTTCCTCGGCTTCATCTCGATCTACGCCGGCATGGGCAAGCTGTGCGACCCCGTCTACTTCGACGGCGGCGAGCGCGGCTCCATGGTCAAGTGGCTCAACACCCTGCACCCGTGGGACGTGGCCGAGCCGCTGCGCCAGTTCGCGCTGCACCACCCGGTGGGCTCCGGGCTGGTCATCGCCTTCCTCCAGGTCGTGGTCGGTGTGCTGACCATCCTGGGCTGCTGGCAGCGGGTCGCCGCGGTGGTGGGCGCGCTGCTCTCGGCCGCGCTCATCGTGACCGTGAGCTGGAAGACGGTCCCGGCGTACGACGCGCCCGACATCATCTACCTGGCCGCCTGGTCCCCGCTGGTCATCGCGGGCGCCCCGGTGTACTCCGTGGACGGCAGGCTCGCGGGCAGCGCCTGGCGCACCCTGGGTCCGCGCGCCGACATCTGGGACCTGCGCCGGTACGTGCTGCGCCGGGGCGCGCTGATCACCGTCGTGACGGTCGGGCTGACCCTGCTGGTCGGCTCGCTGCTCGGCGGTGCGGTGCGCGACTCCGGCCGGGTGGTCGTGCCCGGTCCCGGTGAGGCGCCGCGCAACAACCAGCCCGGTTCGCCGCTGCCCTCGGAGCCCGGTGCCCCGCGCAGGCAGGCCAGCCCCTCGGCGTCCAGCGCGCCCACGGGCGGTGCCTCGGCGGGGGCGAGCCCGTCCGGCGCGGCCGGCACCCCGGGGGCGGGCCGTACGGCCGGTACGGCTCCGGCGGCGCCCAGCCAGACCCAGGGCACCACGGGCCAGGCCCCGCCCCAGCGGACCACCCCGACCACCGGTGGCGGTGGCGGCGCCCCCAGCACCACGGCGGGGCCGACCAGCGCGGGCGGTACCGCGACCGGCGGCACCGGCTCGGGCACCACGGGCGGCGGTACGGACTCCGGCGGTGGCGGCGACGCGGGTGGCTCCTCCACCGGTCAGCCCGGCCTGGTGGGCGGTCTGTTCGGCAACTGACGCCCTCCTCGGGCCTCGGGCAGACGAAGGGCCCCGTACCTCTGGTGAGGTGCGGGGCCCTTCTGCGCATGCTCGTCAGGCGCGGTCGGCGTCCAGCTCCTTGGCGGCCTCGGTGAGGTCCTTGACGGTGTCGATGGCCCGCCAGTAGGAGCCCTGGGGCAGCGGGAACCCGGCGAGCTTGCGCTCACGGGCCAGGCGGGGGAAGGTGGCGCGCTCGTGGTCGCCCCGGTCGGGCAGCAGGTCGCGGAACTCGGGGGAGAAGACGTACACACCGGCGTTGATCTCGACGGTGGACGGCGGGGCCTCGATGAAGTCGGTGATGTGCCCGAAGCCGTCCGTGCGCACGGCGCCCCAGGGGATGCGCGGCCGGGCCAGCGCGAGGGTGGCGACCGCGTCCCGCTCGGTGTGGAAGTCGGCCATGTCCCGCAGGGAGAAGCGGGTCCAGATGTCGCCGTTGGTGGCGTACCAGGGCCGGTCGGGGCGGGGGAGGTGCGCGGCGGCGTACTTCAGGCCGCCGCCGCGGCCGAGCGGCTCGGTCTCCACGACGGTGGTCACCGACAGCGGCAGCTCGGCCGTGGCCAGCCACTTCTGGAGGACCTCGGCGAGGTGGCCGCAGGAGACCACCACGTCCGTGACGCCCTCTTCGGCCAGCCAGTTGAGCTGGTGGCCGATGATCGGGGTGCCCGTGCCGGGGATCTCGACCATCGGCTTGGGCCGGTCGTCCGTGTAGGGGCGCAGCCGGGAGCCCTGGCCACCGGCCAGGACGACGGCTTGGGTGGGGCGCGCAGCGACGTTCGGATGGGTCATGCCCCGAACTGTACGTGGCGCCCCGGCGGGGTCCAGGGGGCACGACAGGGCCGCCTGTATGTGCCGGCCCACCGTGTGCCGACCCGCCATGTGTGGATCAGCTATGTGCCGCCAGCACACCCGTCGCGAACGACGTGTCGCACACCGGGCGGGCGTAGGACTGGGCGCGGGAGGCGCCGTAGAGGCGGACCGCCGCGCGGCCCAGGGTGCGGGCGATGGAGGTGCAGTGCTCGGCGAGCGCCGGGTGGCCGTTGACCGCCTGCTGGAGGTGGGTGAGGACCACGCCGGGGTTCTTGTCCTGAAGCTCGGTCAGCAGCCGGTCGCGCAGGACGTCCTGCGGCGCCGCCTTCTTCGCCGTGACCGTACGGGCGGTGCCGGCCTTCGCGGGGGCCTGGGCGACGTCCGAGGCGGTGAGCACGGAGCCTTCGGAGTCCCCGGTCCAGTTGACCCGCGTGACCGCGAGGGTTCCGGAGAGCACCAGGACGACGGGCAGGACGAGGGCGAGAGTGCGGCCGATCCGGCGGGCAGGGCCGCCCCGGTGGCCGCGTCGCGTCTGAGGGGTGGTGGAGTGCGTCACGCGAGTGAGGGTAGCGCTCGGTGCTGATTTGGCGACATTTAGTCACCCTTACGGGGGATGAAGTCGCGCTGCTTTCTGGGTAGGGGGTTGACGCCGGGCGCCCGAATCGGCCCCTGTGCAGGGATATCGGCACAACCGTGCCGGGGTGCGCGGAAGGGGGCCCCGCGAGGCCCCCTCCCTGTGAACTGCCTGTGTGCGCCGGTCAGTCGGAGAGACGCTCGCCCGTGGAGGTCGAGAACACGTGGATCTCGCCCGGCCGCGGCACGACGTGCAGCGTGGAGCCCTTCTCCGGCACCTGACGGCCGTTCACCCGGACGACGAGGTCCCGCACGTCCCCGTCGACCTCGACGGCGCCGTACACGTACCCGTCGGCGCCCAGCTCCTCGACGACGTTCACCGAGACGGCGAGGCCGGCCGGGGCGTCGGCGCTGTCCTTGGTCAGCGTGGTGGCCGCCGTGCCGCCGCCCAGCTCGACCACGTCGAAGTGCTCGGGGCGGACGCCGACCGTCACGGTGGTGTCGCCCCGGTCGGCGGCGGCCGAGAGCGCGTCCCGGCTGACCGGCACCACGCTGTTGCCGAACTTCACACCGCCGTCGGTGATCGGCACCTCGACGAGGTTCATCGCGGGGGAGCCGATGAAGCCGGCCACGAAGAGGTTGGCGGGGCGGTCGTACATGTTGCGCGGGGTGTCGACCTGCTGGAGCAGACCGTCCTTGAGCACGGCCACCCGGTCGCCCATCGTCATGGCCTCGACCTGGTCGTGGGTGACGTAGACGGTGGTGATGCCCAGACGCCGCTGGAGGGAGGCGATCTGGGTACGGGTGGAGACGCGGAGCTTGGCGTCCAGGTTGGACAGCGGCTCGTCCATGAGGAAGACCTGCGGCTCGCGGACGATCGCCCGGCCCATCGCGACACGCTGGCGCTGACCGCCGGAGAGCGCCTTGGGCTTGCGGTCCAGGTACTCGGTGAGGTCGAGGATCTTGGCGGCCTCCTCGACCTTCGCCCGGATCTCCGCCTTGTTGACGCCCGCGATCTTCAGGGCGAAGCCCATGTTGTCGGCGACCGTCATGTGCGGGTAGAGGGCGTAGTTCTGGAACACCATGGCGATGTCCCGGTCCTTGGGCGGCAGGTGGGTGACGTCGCGGTCACCGATGCGGATGGCGCCGCCGTTGACGTCCTCCAGCCCCGCGAGCATGCGGAGCGAGGTGGACTTGCCGCAGCCGGACGGGCCGACGAGGACGAGGAACTCGCCGTCCTCGATCGCGATCTCCAGCGCGTCTACGGCGGGCTTGGTGGAGCCCGGATAGATCCGGGTCGCCTTGTCGAACGTGACAGTGGCCATGGTGAGGGGCCCCCTTCTACCGGCAGGAACGTGCCGGACGATCCGTTGTAGGAAGGTGGTTCGTTGGTTCACCCAGGTGAACTGGCAGGACCGTACCCGCCCCCGGCCTGCCCTGTCAGTACCCGGACGCTCCTCAATTTCCGTCCCCCGCCCCCCACCCCCGCTTGGGTACACTGCACCCACGGGCCCACCGGCCCCCGCCTCCTTAGCTCAGTCCGGCCAGAGCAACGCACTTGTAATGCGTAGGTCGTCGGTTCGAATCCGACAGGGGGCTCCGCGAAAGGCCCAGGTCAGAGTGCTTCTGACCTGGGCCTTTTTGGGTTACTTGACCTGGCCGAAGGGGTCCTCGACCGTGTGGCCGTTCGCGTTGTTCCAGAAGTTCTGGATGAGGTAGCCGTACTCGGGGAGGTCGTTGAGGAAGGGGGCGAACATGGCCTCGGCGGTGGGGAGCTTCCAGTCGGCCTGGAGTTCGCAGCCGAGGGCGAAGGTGGTGACGAGTTCGGCGCCGGTGTTCGCCATGCGGGTCATGGCCGCCTGGGCCTCGTACTGGTTCCAGGCGCCGCAGGCGTCGATGACGGGCAGGACGCGGTAGCCGTCGTTCAGCATGGCCAGGGTCGGCATCGCGGTACAGGTGCCGATGGTGATGCCCGCGATGATCACGTGGGTGCGCCCGGTCCGGGCCATCAGCTCCTCCAGGGCGGAGCGGAAGCTCGGGTCCTCGTAGCAGTTGATGATCCCGGTGCGGCGGCAGATCGGCTCGTCCGGGAAGAGCTCCTTCAGCTCCGGGATCGTGTCGCCGTTCTGCCACTGGGCGTTGGAGGAGCTGAGCAGGACAGGGATGTCCAGGGCCTTGGCGATGCGGCCGAGGCCGACCACGTTCGCCCGCAGGGTGGCGAGCGACTGGAAGTCCCGGATGCTGGTCATGAGGCCGATCTGATGGTCGATCAGCAGCATCACGCTGTTCTGCGGGGTGGGCTTCTCGTACGGCGTGCGCCCGGCGGACCGGGCCTCTTCGGGGGAGGAAGCGCAGGGCTGCACGCCGTCGGTGACGGGGCTGACGATCTCGCGGTTCGACATGGCCTGATGACCACTCGATGGCTGGATTCACAGCAGATGCGCGCCTGAGTGCGACTGATCGCCGTGCTGGAACTGCTTCCGGGTGTGCTCGACGCCCAGTTGCGCCGCGACGCCGACCTGACGCACTTCGACTACCACGTGCTCGTCGTGCTCGCGCAGGCGTCCGAGGACGAGCTGCGCATGACGGCCCTGGCCGACCGTACGAACGCCACGCTCCCGCGCCTCTCCCATGTGGTGCGCCGGCTGGAGGAGCGGGGACTGGTGGCCCGTTTCCCCTGTCCGGAGGACAAGCGGGCCACCAACGCCCGCCTCACCGAGGCCGGCCGGGAGAAGCTCGCCGCCGCCCCGGGGCATGTGGCCACCGCCCGGTACAGCGTCATCGACGCCCTGACCCCGGAGCAGCTCGACCAGCTGGCCGACATCGCCGACGCGGTACTCCAACGGCTGGACCCTGACGGGGCCTTGACCAGGCCGTTCGATTAGCGGGGCCGCGAGGCCGGACACGACGGAGGCCGCCCGCACCGGTGACGGTGCGGGCGGCCTCCGGGGCTGCTCAGGCCGGTGTCAGCAGGGACGTCAGCGCCTCGCGGAGCACCGTGTCCGGGTCCGCCGCCGCGCTCGTCGCGCGCCAGGCGACGAAGCCGTCGGGGCGGATGAGGACCGCGCCGTCGGCCGTGGTGCCGTGGGCCTTCGCCCAGTCGTCACCCTCGGTGTCGTAGGTGAGGTCGGCGTCGGGGGTGGGACCGACGCGGTAGGCGTCGAGGGCGACGCCGTCCTCCGCCGCCACGCGGCGGGCCGCCGCGTACCAGCCCGCGTCGTCGGGGGAGTCGGTGAGCAGGACCATCGAGCGCTCGTACAGGTCGAGCGTGGACAGCCGCAGGCCGCCCCGGCGGAGCCAGAGGTGCGGGGCGCGGCTGCCGGGGCGGCCGTCCAGGGCGAGGCCGTCCGGGACGACCTCGGCGTAGGGGTCGGCGCCGAGGACCGCGCCGGCCGGGTAGCGGTAGCCGAGGACCACGTTGAGGATGCCGCCGCGCTTGGCGCCGCCCACCCCGGGGGCCGGGGCGAAGCCGGGGTGGCTGTGCTCGACCGAGCGGGCCGAGGCGCGGGCGCTGGTGGCGGCCGCGACCGGGCGGCGCTCGGCGCCGTAGGACTCCAGCAGGCCGGGGCCGGCCCAGCCGGAGAGGACGGCGGACAGCTTCCAGGCCAGGTTGTGGGCGTCCTGGATACCGGTGTTGGAGCCGAAGGCGCCGGTCGGGGACATCTCGTGGGCGGAGTCGCCGGCCAGGAACACCCGGCCCGAGGAGTAGAGGTCGGCGACGCGTTCGGCGGCACGCCAGGAGGCCATACCGGTGATCTTCACGTCGAGTTCGTCCACGCCGACCGCCCGGCGGATGTGGTCCCGCAGCCGCTCCTCGGTGAAGTCCTCCAGCGTCTCGCCGCGCTCGGGGTGCCAGGGCGCGTGGAAGACCCAGTTCTCCTTGTTGTCCACGGGCAGCAGCGCGCCGTCCGCGTCCGGGTGGGTGAGGTAGCAGCAGATGAAGCGCCGGTCGCCGACCACGTCGGCCAGCGCGCGGGACCGGAAGGTGACGCTGACGTTGGCGAACAGCTCGCCGGGTCCGCTCTGCCCGATGCCGAGGGCCCGCCGTACGGGGCTGCGCGGGCCGTCGGCGGCGACGAGGTAGTCCGCGTGGACGGTGAACCGTTCCTCGGTGTTCCGGTCGAAGACCGTCGCCGTCACTCCGTCGGCACCCTGCTCGAAGGACTCCATCTGGTGGAAGTACCGGAGGTCGCCGCCGAGTTCGCGGGCGCTGTCCAGCAGGACCGGCTCCAGGTCGTTCTGGCTGCACAGGCACCAGGCGGTGGGGCTGAACCTCGCCAGACCGCCGCCCGGGTCGATGTTCCGGAACAGCCACTCCCCGGCGTCACCCACAAGGGTGGGCGTCTGGAGGATGCCGTGGTTGTCGGCGAGGAGCGAGGCCGCCGCCTTGATGTCCGGCTCGACCCCGGCGACCCGGAACAGCTCCATCGTGCGGACGTTGTTGCCGCGTCCGCGCGGGTGGATCGAGGTCCCGGAGTGCCGTTCGACGAGCATGTGCCGCACACCGAGACGGCCCAGGAACACGGACATGGACAGGCCCACCAGTGAGCCGCCCACGATGAGGACGGGGACCCGGTGGTCGGCTTTCTGATGCATCGAAGCCTCCAGTGGCTGGGGGTGGGCGCGTGGGGCGCCTCGGACTCTTCCTTCCCGGTGACGGCGGCTCCGCGTGCCCAATCACCCACGTGGTTCACAGGAGTCGCGGGCTTGTGGAGCCCGGCACAGGATCAAGGAACGCTGCCGGACCCGATCCCAGGCCGGCACCGGTTCTGCCCCGCGAAGGAGATGTGTGCAGGATGACCACCACGTCTGAACGTCCCTCAGAAACGCCGGCACGCGAGGTGTCCAGGCGTGTATCCCAGTCCGTGTTCGACGGCTCCCCGCTGCGGGTCGTCCTCCTGGTCGACGTGTACGACGGCGCGCAGCAGCAGTTCCTCGAGGCGTACGAGCAGCTCTGCTCCCAGGTCACGCAGGTGCCCGGACACGTCAGCGACCAGCTCTGCCAGTCCATCGAGAACCCCTCGCAGTGGCTCATCACCAGCGAGTGGGAGAGCGCCCCGCCGTTTCTCACCTGGGTGAACAGCGAGGAGCACGTGCACATGGTGGAGCCGCTGCACTCCTGCGTGCGCGACACCCGTTCGCTGCGCTTCCACATCGTCCGTGAGACGGGCGGCTCCGCGGTCCCCGTCGAGCCGGCCCCCGGCCGCCGCCTCCAGGCGCACCCGCGCATCGGTGACGGAGTCATCCGGCACGCGCTCACCTTCACCGTGAAGCCCGGCACCGAGGAGAAGGTCGCGGCGATCCTCGCGGACTACGCCTCGCCGAAGGCCCAGGTGGACGACACCACGCAGCTCCTGCGGACCTCGCTGTTCATGCAGGGCAACCGGGTGGTGCGGGCCATCGAGGTGCGCGGCGACCTGCTGGCCGCGCTGCGGCACGTGGCCCGGCAGCCCGAGGTGCGGGCGGTCGAGGAGGCCATCAACCCCTACCTGGAGCAGGACCGGGACCTGGACGACCAGGAGTCGGCCCGGATGTTCTTCACCCGTGCGGCGCTGCCCGCGGTGCACCACGTGGTCGCCGACGAGCAGGCGGAGGGCAAGCGCCTCGCGCTGTTCTACCCGGCCCGCGCCGGCCAGGGCATGCGGCTGGCCGAGCTGCTCTCCCAGCACGACCAGACCGCCGCCGACGACCCGGCGAGCGCGGTGCTGCGCAGCACGGTCTTCCAGCGCGACGACGTGGTGGTGCGCCTGGTCGACGTGCGCGGCGACAGCGTCGAGGCGCTGCCCGCCGACCCGGCCGCGGCCGCCGAGCTGCGCACGCTGCTGGCCGGCGACGCCGCCCGGATGGACCTCGTCACCGACCGCCACGCCTCGGACGTCTGATCCGGTGGCCGCCCCTCACCCCGCACCCGCCGACGCGGCACATTCCACGGAGGAAGCTGTGATCCAACACCGTCCCAAGATCATCGACCTGAAGGACACCGAGCACAACACCCGGCGCGGCGGCGACCTGCGCGCCATGCTGACCCCGGCGACGGTCGGCTCCACCAGCGGCTTCATGGGCGTGGCCATCGTGCAGCCCGGCGACCGCATCGGGGAGCACTACCACCCGTACTCCGAGGAGTTCGTGTACGTGATCTGCGGCCGGCTGGAGGTGGACCTCGACGGCGAGGCGCACCCTCTCGCCCCGGAGCAGGGCCTGATGATCCCCGCCCACATGCGGCACCGCTTCCGCAACGTGGGTGACGAGGAGGCGCGTCTCGTCTTCCACCTGGGCCCGCTGGCCCCGCGTCCGCAGCTCGGTCACGTCGACACCGAGGAGACGGACGTGATCGGGGCCGCCGCGGTGGTGACCGAGGCCGGTGGTGCCGTCGCCGCCGGCCGGGAACAGGTGCGCTCATGACCCGGCGGGTGGCGGTCACGGGCATAGGCATCGTGGCTCCGGGCGGGATCGGTACGCCCGCGTTCTGGGACCTGCTGTCCAACGGCCGGACCGCGACGCGCGGCATCACCTTCTTCGATCCCTCGGGGCTGCGTTCACGGATCGCCGCCGAGTGCGACTTCGACCCGGCGGCCTACGGGCTCGACGCCGAGCAGGTACGGCGGTCGGACCGGTACATCCAGTTCGCCCTGGTGGCCGGCGACGAGGCGGTGCACGACTCGGGACTCGACCTCGCGGCCGAGGACCCCTGGCGGATCGCGGTGTCGGTCGGCACCGCGGTCGGCGGCACCACCCGGCTGGAGAACGACTATGTGCTGGTCAGCCATGGCGGCCAGCGCTGGGATGTGGACCACACCCAGGCCCGTCCCGAACTGCACCGGGCGTTCTCGCCCAGCACGGTCGCCTCCTCGGTGGCCGAACGGTTCGGCGCGCGGGGTCCGGTCCAGACGGTGTCCACGGGCTGCACCTCGGGCCTGGACGCCGTCGGGTACGCCTTCCACACCGTGCAGGAGGGCCGGGCGGACATATGCCTGGCCGGTGCCTCGGACTCGCCGATATCCCCGATCACGATGGCGTGCTTCGACGCGATCAAGGCGACGTCCCCGAACAACGACGACCCGGCGCACGCCTCCCGCCCGTTCGACAACAACCGTGACGGGTTCGTCATGGGCGAGGGCGGCGCGGTGCTGGTGCTCGAGGAGCTGGAGCACGCACGGGCCCGCGGTGCGCACGTCTACTGCGAGCTGAGCGGGTACGCCACGTTCGGCAACGCGTACCACATGACCGGTCTGACCCCCGAGGGCCTGGAGATGGCCCGCGCGATCGAGACCGCCATGGACCAGGCCCGGATCGACCCGACCGCGATCGACTACGTCAACGCGCACGGTTCCGGCACCCGGCAGAACGACCGCCACGAGACGGCCGCGGTGAAGCGGGCGCTCGGGCAGCACGCCTACGACACTCCGATGAGCTCCATCAAGTCGATGGTGGGGCACTCCCTCGGGGCGATCGGGGCCATCGAGGTGGTGGCGTGTGTGCTGGCGCTCGCCAAGCAGGCCGTCCCGCCGACCGCGAACTACGAGACCCCCGACCCCGAGTGCGACCTGGACTACGTCCCGCGCGAGGCCCGGGAGCGGAAGCTGAACGGCGTGCTCTCCGTGGGCAGCGGGTTCGGCGGTTTCCAGTCCGCGGTGATCCTGACCCGGCCGAGGGAGTGAGGACACGATGAGCGCAACCGAGGAACGGCGCGCGGCCGTCACGGGTATCGGGGTGGTCGCGCCGAACGGCATCAGCACCGAGACCTTCTGGAAGTCCACCCAGGAGGGCATCAGCGTCCTGGACCGGGTGACCCGGGAGGGCTGCGAGGACCTGCCGCTGAAGGTGGCGGGCGAGGTCCGCGCGTTCGACCCCGGCGTGGTCGAGGAACGCTTCCTGGTGCAGACCGACCGCTTCACCCACTTCGCCATGGCGGCGGCGGACCTGGCCCTGGAGGACGCCCGGCTCGGCCAGGCGGACACCGAGGCCGACCCCTTCTCCATCGGGGTGGTCACCGCCTCCGGCTCCGGCGGCGGCGAGTTCGGCCAGCGCGAGCTCCAGCAGCTGTGGGGCAAGGGCAGCCGGTTCGTCGGCCCGTACCAGTCCATCGCCTGGTTCTACGCGGCCAGCACCGGCCAGATCTCCATCCGGCGGGGCCTCAAGGGGCCCTGCTCGGTGGTCGCCTCCGACGAGGCGGGCGGTCTGGACGCCCTCGCACACGCCGCCCGCGCGGTACGCCGGGGCACCGATGTGATGGTGGCCGGCTCCACCGAGGCGCCGCTCGCGCCGTACTCGGTGGTCTGCCAGCTCGGGTACGGGGAGCTGAGCGGCGAGAGCGACCCGGCGCGGGCGTACCGCCCCTTCACCGACGCGGCGTGCGGGTTCGTGCCCGCCGAGGGCGGGGCGATGCTCGTCGTCGAGGCGGAGCGGTCCGCGCGGGAGCGCGGGGCCGAGGTCCGGGCGTACATCGCCGGACACGCGGCGACGTTCACCGGGGCCTCCCGCTGGGCGGAGTCCCGCGAGGGGCTGGCGCAGGCCATCCGGACCGCGCTGGCGGAAGCCCGGTGCGCGCCGGAGGAGGTCGACATGGTCTTCGCCGACGCCCTCGGGGTGCCGGAGGCGGACCGTGCCGAGGCGCTGGCGCTGGCGGACGCGCTCGGCGCGCACGGGCGCCGGGTGCCGGTGACGGCGCCGAAGACCGGTATCGGCCGCGGCTACTGCGCGGCACCGGTGCTGGACGTGTCGGCGGCGGTGCTGGCGATGGAGCACGGCCTGATCCCGCCGACGCCGAACGTGACGGACGTCTGCCACGACCTGGACCTCGTGACCGGGAGCGCCCGCGTGGCCCAGCCGCGCACGGCGCTGGTCCTCAGCCGGGGCCTCATGGGGTCGAACTCGGCGCTGGTGCTGCGGCACGGCGCCAAGTAGGCGAACAGCAAAGGAGAGAACGGCATGAACGCGCAGATCACCGAAGAAGAACTGGCCGCCCTCATGAAGAAGGCGGCGGGCATCACCGTCACCCCGGAACTGCTGCGGGAGCAGCCCGAGACCCCCTTCGAGTCGCTGGGTCTCGACTCGCTCGGCCTGCTGGGCATCGTCGGCGAGCTGGAGAACCGGCACGGCACCCCGATGCCCCCGGACGCCGAGCGCTGCAAGACGCCGCGGGCGTTCCTCGACCTCGTCAACAGCGCACTGATGGCAGGAGCCTGACATGGCCGGACACACCAAGAACGAGATCACCATCGCCGCTCCGCTCGACCTGGTCTGGGACATGACCAACGACCTGGAGAACTGGCCGCAGCTGTTCAGCGAGTACGCGTCCGTCGAGGTCATCAAGCGTGAGGGCCGCAAGACGACGTTCCGGCTCACCATGCACCCGGACGACAACGGCACCGTGTGGAGCTGGGTCTCCGAGCGGGAGCCGGACCGCGAGAACCGCACCGTCCGCGCCCGCCGCGTGGAGACGGGCCCCTTCGCCCACATGGACATCCACTGGGCGTACGAGGAGGTGCCGGCCGGCACCCGGATGGTGTGGACCCAGGACTTCGCCATGAAGCCCGAGGCGCCGGTCGACGACGAGTGGATGACCGACAACATCAACCGCAACTCCAAGGTCCAGATGGCGCTCATCCGGGACAAGATCCAGCAGGCCGCCGGGGACCGCCCCGCCCCGGCCCTGGCCGACTGACCGGCGAGCGGCCGAAGAGGCCAGAGAGGACACCTGCCATGCACCAGGGACTGATCGTGGCCCGGATGGCACCGGGCTCGGCCCAGGACATCGCCAAGATCTTCGCGGAGTCGGACCGGGGCGAGCTGCCGCACCTCGTCGGGGTGCGCCGCCGCAGCCTGTTCCAGTTCGGCGATGTGTACATGCACCTCGTCGAGTCGGACAGCGACCCGGCCCCGGCCATCGCCAAGGTGGCCGGCCACCCGGAGTTCCGCGGGATCAGCGAGCGCCTGTCGGCGTACGTCAGCGCGTACGACCCGGAGACCTGGCGCTCCCCGAAGGACGCGATGGCCGAGCGCTTCTACGTCTGGGAGCGCGACTAGCCGTCCGGCTCCGTCCTAGGAAGACCACCGGCCGCCGGGCCCGCAGCGTCGCGGGCCCGGCGGCCGGTCTTCGCCGTACGGGTCCGCGTCAGCCGGCGACGTGGCACTCGAAGGCGTGCAGGTACGGGTTGACCGGACGGATGTCGTCCACGACCAGGCCCGCCGAGGTGAGCCGGCCGGTCATGGACTCGGTGGTGTGCTTGGCGCCGCCCACGTTCAGCAGGAGCAGCAGGTCCATCGCGGTGCTGAAGCGCATCGAGGGGGTGTCGTCGACGAGGTTCTCGATGACGATGACGCGGGTGCCGGGGCCGCCCGCGGCGGTGACGTTGCCGAGCAGCCGGGCGGTGCTCTCGTCGTCCCACTCCAGGATGTTCTTGATGACGTAGACGTCGGCCTTCACCGGGACCGAGGCGCGCACGTCGCCGGGCACGATCTCGGCGCGGTCGGCGAGGTCGCCGGTACGCAGGCGGGGCAGGGCGTTCTCGACCACGCGGGGCAGGTCCAGCAGGCTGCCGCGCATCGTCGGGTACTTGTCGAGCAGGCAGGCCACCACATGGCCCTGGCCGCCGCCGCAGTCCGCCACCGAGTCGGCGCCGGACAGGTCGAGCAGGGCGGCGAC
Organism: Streptomyces seoulensis; assembly: GCF_004328625.1. Classification (NCBI taxonomy): domain Bacteria; kingdom Bacillati; phylum Actinomycetota; class Actinomycetes; order Kitasatosporales; family Streptomycetaceae; genus Streptomyces; species Streptomyces seoulensis. Next base: position 2,818,893 of record NZ_CP032229.1, on the reverse strand, counting down.
CTCGCGGGCCGACTGCTCGCTGGAGCGGGTCATGGCCTGGTTGAAGACGTCCGCGGACTCGGGGGCGTCCTCGTTGAGGTAGGTGAAGAACTCCTTGCCGTAGAGGGACTCCACGACGTTGTCCCCGGTGCGCACGGCCTCGTCCAGCTTCGGCCACGCGTCCCAGGTCCACGGCTCGGTGCACCACAGGGCGATGGCACGGAGGCTGTTGGGGTCGTCCTCGCGCAGCAGGCGGGACATGTCGGTGTGCGCGAAGGTGCCGTCCGGGTGCTCGGCGAAGACGCCGTAGCAGGACAGGGCGCGCAGCAGCCGGCGCAGCGGCTTGGGCTCGGTCTTCACCGAGGCCGCCAGGTCCTCCACGGTCTTCGGCTCGTCCCCGAGGGCGTCGGCCACGCCGAGCCGGGCGGCGGCCCGGACGGCGGCGGCGCAGGCCGCCCCGAACACCAGCTCGCGCAGGCGCATGGGGGGCGGTGGGGCTGTCTCAGCGGTTGTCATCTGCCGCCCTTTCTCGTTCTTCGGCCTTCTTCGGTCATCGATGGGCAGCGGGCGGGCGGTCAGCACAGGCCCGCGGGCTTCGAGGCCCGGCAGGAGTTGCGCTCGAACCGGTTGCCCTTGCCCGTGTCGGTGTTCACCAGGTCCGCGGGGGCGTTGGCCGACAGGGTGTTGCCGTCGACGCGGTTGTTCTCGCCGAGGGTGCCGACCATGCTCTTGAAGAGCACGATGCCGCCGGAGAGCGGGGACTTGCCGGCGTTGCCGCGCACGTAGTTGCCGGTCACGCGGGTCTGCTCGACACCGGTCAGCACGATGCCGGAGCCCTGGAGGGCGGGCAGGCGCTCGGTCTTCGGGCAGGACTTGTTGTTCTGCGTGACGCGGTTGCGGGCGACGGTGAGGTGACCGGCCTTGGGGGTGTTCTCGTCGCCGACGACGAAGACACCGGCGCAGTTGCCGCTGATGCCGTTGTCCTGCACGTTGACGTCGCGCAGGCGGCGGACGGTGACGCCGATGCGGTTGTCGTCGAGGCGGTTGTGCTCGACGAGGGCGCCTCCCGCGTCGTACGCCCCTGCCTCCTCCTTGATGGTGTTGGCGAGGAAGAGTCCGGCGTCGCCGTTGCGCTCGGCGACGTTCTCGCGGAACACACCGCCCGTGGAGCGCTCCTGGGCGATGCCCCAGGTGTCGTTGTCGACGGCGTGCACATGGCGGACCGTCATGCGGTCGGTCGCCATGCCGAAGACGCCGGCGCGGGCGAACCCGGTGACGGTGAGGTCGGCGACGGTGACGTCCCGGACGTCCTTCTTCTTGGTGCCGAGGACGCAGATGCCGTTGCCGTTCTGGGCGCAGGTGTTGGCGTCCTTGCCGGTCTTGACGGCGGCGGGCTTGACGATCGTACGGGCGCCCGCGCCGCGCAGCGTGATGCGGTCCGTGCCGATCTGCACGCTCTCGTGGTAGGTGCCGGCGAGCACCAGCACGGTGTCCCCGGCCCGCGCGGCGTCGACGGCCTTCTGGATCGACCCGCCCGGACGGACCACGAGCGTCTGGTGAGCGGCGGCCGCCGGGACCGCCCCCACACCCGCACTCACGAGCGCCGCGCTACAGGCGAGATATACGAGGTGACATCTCTTCATACCGCGTACGGTATGACCGTTTCATCCGGTATTCCGCGCGATGGTCCGTCCGGGGGCGTGTCTGTGAGGGGTCACCCGATCGGCCTACCGGGCCGACCGGAGGCTCGCCGGGCCCCGGCGCATCCGGCCGCCCATACTGGCGGTGTGAGCCGGGTCGGCGGAGTGCGACGAGGGTTCCGGGCGGTCGTGGCCTATGTGCGGTCCGCGCCCGGGACCTATGTGTGGCTGGGGGTGCTTTTTGTGACCACTGTGGCTATGCATCACATGTCGCCGGAGTTCGAGAAGGAGTTCTTGCGGCAGCGATCGACCAATATTCATGAGCTGTCGCAGAACCCGGTGCGGGTGCTGATCACGAGTGGGATGTGGATCGACGGGGGGCGCTGGCTGCCGTACGCGGTGGCGTACAGCGTGTTTCACGCGCAGGCGGAGCGGTGGCTGGGGACGGTCCGGTGGGTGGTGGTGTGCGTGGCGGCGCATGTGCTGGCCACGCTGATCAGCGAGCTGGCGCTGCTGAGGGCGATAAACGACGGGCATGCTCCGGCTTCGGCTGTGAACACGCTCGATATCGGGGTGAGTTACGCCCTCGCGGGGGTCATGGGCGTGCTGACGTACCGGATCGCGCCGCCCTGGCGGTACGCGTACCTCGCGGTGCTGCTCGCCGTCTACACCGTCCCCCTCGTCGACGGCCGGACCTTCACCGACGTCGGGCACGCGCTGGCCGCGCTGATCGGGCTGGCCTGCTATCCGCTGACGCGGGACCGGGGGAGTACGTGGAAGCCGTTCCGGAGCCGGGCCGCGCCGTCCGGCTGACTACGCTGCCGGGCATGATCCGTACCGCGCGCCCCGACGACGTCCCCGTCATCCACACGATGATCCGCGAGCTGGCCGAGTACGAGAAGGAGCCCGACGAGGCGCGGGCCACCGAGGCGCAGCTGCACCAGGCGCTGTTCGGCGAGCGCCCGGCGGCGTACGCGCACCTCGCGGTGGACGACACCACCGGCGAGCCCGCCGGCTTCGCGCTGTGGTTCCTGAACTTCTCCACCTGGCGCGGAGTGCACGGCATCCACCTGGAGGACCTGTACGTCCGCCCCACCGCACGCGGCGGCGGCCACGGCCGGGCCCTCCTCACCGGGCTGGCCCGGATCTGCGCCGAACGCGGCTACGAGCGCCTGGAGTGGTCGGTGCTGAACTGGAACCGCCCCGCCATCGGCTTCTACGACAAGCTCGGCGCCCGCCCCCAGGACGAGTGGACCGTGTACCGCCTCACCGACGACGCCCTGGCGGACCTGGCCCGCTCAGCCGACTGACTCCCGCACCTGCGCCTGCGCGGACACCCCGTGCCGGGGCGGCTTCGTCGTGACCATCAGCCCCGCCACCACGGCGGCCAGCAGCATCACCGCGGCCGCCCACCAGATGGCCACCGTGTACCCGTGCACCACGCCCGCCGGGACCACGGTGGCCCGGTCGGCCGGGCTGCGCAGGTGGGCGGTGACATAGGCGGCGGCGCTGGTGGTGGCGACGGTGTTGAGCAGGGCCGTACCGATCGAGCCGCCGACCTGCTGGGCGGTGTTGACGGTCGCCGAGGTGACCCCGGAGTCGCGTGGGGCGACCCCGGCCGTGGCGGTGGCGAACACCGGCATGAAGGTGAGGCCCATGCCGAGCCCGAGCAGCAGCAGCGCCGGCAGGATCTCCGAGGTGTACGACGAGTGCACGGTCATCCGCGTGAGCAGCAGCAGCCCCGCGCAGGCCAGCAGCATGCCCGGCACCATCAGCATGCGCGGCGCCACCCGGTTCAGCAGCCGCGCCGATATCTGGGTCGAGCCGATGATGATCGCGGCGGTCAGCGGCAGGAAGCCGAGGCCCGCGCGGACGGGGGAGTAGCCGAGGATGACCTGGAGGTAGTAGGTCATGAACAGGAACAGCCCGAACATGCCGATCACCGCGAGCAGCATGGTGAGGAAGCAGCCCGCGCGGTTGCGGTCCCGCACGATGTGCAGCGGCAGCAGCGGGTCCGGTGCCCGGTTCTGCCACCACACGAACACCGCCAGCAGCGCGATGCCCACCGCGAACAGCGCCAGCACCAGCGGATCGGTCCAGCCGCGCGGCTCGGCCTCGCTGAACCCGTAGACGATGGCCACCAGACCGCCGCAGCCGAGCACCGCGCCGGGCACGTCGAGCCGGGCGGTGCCGCCGTGGCCGGGGCGGTCGTGCAGCAGGGCGAAGGCGCCGAGGACGGCGACGACCGCGATCGGCACGTTGACGTACAGGCACCAGCGCCAGTTCAGGTACTCGGTGAGCAGCCCGCCCAGGATGAACCCGATCGCCGAGCCGCTGCCCGCGAGCGCCCCGTAGATCCCGAACGCCTTGCCGCGTTCGCGCGGGTCGGTGAAGGTCGTGGTCAGCAGGGACAGCGCGGACGGCGCGAGCAGGGCCGCGAACACGCCCTGGAGGGCGCGGGCGCCGAACAGCATTCCGGAACTGCCCGCCGCGCCGCCCAGAGCGGAGGCCAGCGCGAAGCCGATCAGGCCGATGACGAAGGTGCGTTTGCGCCCCACCAGGTCCGCGATCCGGCCGCCCAGCAGCAGGAGCCCGCCGAAGGCGAGGGTGTAGGCCGTGATGACCCACTGCCGGTTGCCGTCGGACATGTGCAGGGCGCGCTGCGCGGAGGGCAGGGCGATGTTCACGATCGTCGCGTCCAGCACCACCATCAGTTGGGCCAGCGCGATCACGACGAGGCCCCACCAGCGGCGGGGATCGGCTGCCTCGGTTCCGGCGGGGACCGGACCGCGCTCACCCGTTCGGCCGATGCTCATCTGGCCAGAAGACCATGGATCGGTGCGTGCCGCATCCGCGTCGGAGGGGTGCTCGGGGGAGGGCGGTGTCAGTGCGGGGGTGCAGCATGGGCGCATGGTGACGAGGCGGGCTACGGGCACGGGCGGCGGCCCGGCGGTACGGGGTGCGCGGCGGCCGGATTTGCGGCTGCCGCCGCTCGCTCCCTGGGCGGACGCGGAGCTGGAGCGGGACGGGGACTACGACGGGCTGGAGTTCCAGCGGGCCGACCTGTCGGGGCAGCAGGGCGGGGGCGCGCGGTTCATGGACTGCGTGCTCACCGGGTGCGTACTGGACGAGACCGGGCTCGGGCGGGCGCGGGTGCTGGACTCGGTGCTCGACGGGGTGCGGGGGGTGGGTACGCAACTCGCCGAGGCCACCTTCCGGGACGTGGAGTTCCGCTCGCCCCGGCTCGGCGGCGCCCAGTTGCACGGGGCGGTGCTGGAGCGGGTGGTGGTGCGCGGGGGCAAGCTCGACTTCCTCAACCTGCGGGAGGCGCGGCTGAAGGACGTGGTCTTCGAGTCTTGCGTGCTGGTGGAGCCGGACTTCGGCGGGGCCCGGCTGGAGCGGGTGGAGTTCATCGACTGCGCCCTGAAGTCCGCCGACCTCTCCCGCGCCACCCTGAAGGACGTCGACCTGCGGGGGGCCGCTCCACTGGAGATCACCCGCGGCCTCGACCGGCTCTCGGGCGCCCTGATCGGCACGGGCCAGCTGCTGGACCTCGCCCCGCTGCTGGCGGCGGAGCTGGGGATCAAGGTGGAGGGAGCCTAGGAGATACGGGGGTAGCGGGCCTGGAGGGTCCAGATCGCGGGGTTCTCGGCGAGGTCCTCGTGCATGTCGGTCAGGTCCGCGATGACGTCGTGCAGGAAGTCCCGGGCCTCCCGGCGGAACTCGGCGTGCGAGAAGCTCAGCGGGGGTTCCTCGGCGGGCATCCAGTCCGACTCGATGTCCACCCAGCCGAAGCGGCGCTCGAACAGCATGCGGTCGGTGGACTCGGTGAAGTCCAGCTCCGCGCGCTGCGGACGGGAGGCACGCGAGCCCCTCGGGTCCTTGTCCAACTGCTCCGCGATGTCGCACAACGCCCACGCGAAGTCCAGCACCGGCACCCATCCCCAGGCTGTGGACAACTCCCGGTCCGACTTCGTGTCGGCCAGATACACGTCCCCACAGAACAGATCGTGCCGAAGCGCCCGGACATCCGCCCGCCGGTAGTCCGTCTGCGGGGGGTCCGGGAAGCGGTTGGAGAGCGCGTAGCCGATGTCGAGCACGTCAGATGGTCCCACGGCGGAGGTTCGACCCGCCCGCCCGGCCAGTTCGGCGAGCGGGGCTCCGGCCCGGGAAAAGCCGCAACCGGCCCCGGGGGCGAACCCCGGAGCCGGTGGCAGGCGTTCTCAGACGTTCACGCCGAAGTCCTGGGCGATGCCGACCAGGCCGGAGGCGTAGCCCTGGCCGACGGCGCGGAACTTCCACTCCGCGCCGTTGCGGTACAGCTCGCCGAAGACCATGGCGGTCTCGGTGGCCGCGTCCTCGGAGAGGTCGTAGCGGGCGAGCTCGGCGCCGCCCGCCTGGTTGACGATGCGGATGTACGCGTTGCGGACCTGGCCGAAGTTCTGGCCACGGTTCTCGGCGTCGTAGATGGAGACCGGGAAGACGATCTTCTCGACGTCGGCCGGGAGAGCGGCCAGGTTGACGTTGATCGCCTCGTCGTCGCCGTCGCCCTCGCCCGTGCGGTTGTCGCCGGTGTGGACGATGGAGCTGTCCGGCGTCTGCTTGTTGTTGAAGAAGACGAAGTGCTGGTCGGAGTAGACCTTGCCCTGGCCGTTGACCGCGATGGCGGAGGCGTCAAGGTCGAAGTCCGTGCCGGTGGTGGTGCGGACGTCCCAGCCGAGGCCCACGGTGACGGCCGTCAGGCCCGGAGCCTCCTTGGTGAGCGAGACGTTGCCACCCTTGGACAGGCTTACAGCCATGATTGGGAGTCCCTTCCCTTTTGAGTATCTTGCCGACGAAGCTACGTCACCGGTTAGAACGGCGGGAGGGGTCCCTCAGGTTCCGCCCGCTTTACCTTTTTTACCGAGCTGCCCGAAAGCCCTCGGCAGGTGTGCCGGAAATCGGGGTGACTCGGGGTGCCCGGAGCCGGGAACATGGGACACATGTCCGGGCCCTATCTCATCCGTGGCTCGGTCTCGCTTCCCGAGGCCGAGCTGACCTGGCGTTTCTCGCGGTCCTCCGGGCCCGGCGGCCAGCACGTCAACACCAGCGACTCCCAGGTGGAGCTGCGCTACGACCTCGCCCGCACCGAAGCGCTCCCCCCGGTGTGGAAGGAACGCGCGCTGGAACGCCTGGCCACCCGCCTGGTGGACGGTGTGATCGTCGTACGGTCCTCCGAGCACCGCTCCCAGTGGCGCAACCGCGAGACCGCCGCCGTACGCCTCGCCGCCCTCCTCGCCGAGGCCACCGCACCCCCGCCCAAGCCCCGCCGCCCCACCCGCATCCCACGCGGCATCAACGAACGCCGGCTCAGGGAGAAGAAGCAGCGCGCGGACACCAAGCGGGGCCGCTCGGGCCGGGACTGGGGCTAGACCCCGAGGTCGAGCACCCCGACCGTCTGGCCCCCGCTGGTCTCGTCGGTCGTGCGGAAGCCGAGCCGGCGGTAGAACTCCCCGGGGCCGTCCGCCCCCGGATGCCAGGTGACGTACAGCTCCCCGCAGCCGCGCCGCCGCAGTTCGGCCGCGACCGACTCCACGGCGAACCGCCCGTAGCCCTTGCCCTGTCGGGCTGCGTCGATGTTCAGCCGCCACAGTCCGGAGCGGCGCAGGCTGCCGCCGTCCGCGCGCCAGTCGATGTCCAGAAAGGCCATCAGGAAGCCGACCGTCTCGTCCCCGTCGAGGATCAGCCGCGGCCAGGCCACCCCGGCGGGACGCACGTACGCCTCGGCGAGCGAGTGCGCGACCGGTTCGACGGCGTGCTCCTGGTCGGGCCGTACGCGGACGGCCAGAGCGGTTTCCAGGTTCGCGGATGTGACCTCGGCAAGACGGAGTGACATGCGCGCACCCTAGGCGGGGCGGTCCGCCGGACGCCCCCTATTTACGGGCCTCAGCCCAAGTGCCGGTACCGGCCCCGGTAGTACAGCAGCGGGCCGCCCTCCGCGCTCGGGACGCGGGCCGTCAGGACGCGGCCGATGACCAGGGTGTGGTCGCCGGCCTCGACACGCTGCTCGGTGCGGCACTCCAGGGTGGCGAGCGCGTCCGGGATCAGCGGGGCGCCGCTGACCTCGCCGCGGTCGCAGGCGAGGTCGGCGAAGAGGAGTCGGTCGCTGACCCGGCCCTTCATGGCGAAGCGGCCCGCGATCTGCCGCTGGTGGTCGGCGAGGACGGACACCGCCCAGAGCGGCTGCTCGTCCAGCAGGTCGTCCATCCGGGACCCGGTGCGCAGGCTGACCAGCACCAGCGGCGGGTCCAGCGAGACCGACATGAAGGCCGTGGCCGTCATGCCCGCGTCCTCGCCGCCCGGCGCGTGCGGGTCGTCGGGGTCCAGCGGCGGTTCCTGCGCGGTCACCAGGACCACGCCCGCGGCCAGCCGGGACATCGCGGCCCGGAACTCGTCGTCGCTCACCCCCTCAGCATGCACAGAAGCGGCCGCGGCGGTGGGGGAGGGAGGGTTCAGCACGCCGGAAACGCTAATCGGCCGCCGGTGCCCGCCGCATCGGGCCTCCGGCCCAGCCGGGACCTAGGACCAAAGGACCGGACCTGTGCGGGAAGCACCCGCCCCGGACCGGCCGGCGGCATATGCGCAAGTTCGCAGCCTTTGCGATCGGAGAACGCAACGGGAAAGTGCGGAAACTGCACTCAATTGTTCAAGTTCTCCTGTGACTTGAGTCACAAGGAGTACGGAATTGTTGACCCTGTGTACCGAGTGAGCAGCGCGCTGTGATTCAGTGGCGGAAAGCCTGTGGACAGCAGGGGGAGGGCGAGCATGGAGACCGATCAGGAGCCGTACGTCCCTCTGACGTCACTGCGTCAGCTGCACCAGGTCATGGCCGAGATGAACACCGCGCGCAGCCAGGCCGACACCCTCCAGATCGTCGCGGACGGCGCGGTCGGCGCCCTCGGCTACGAGATGGCCTGCGTGAACCTCGTCCGCCCCGACGGCGACCTCGTCGTCGCCGCCGTCTCTGGCAACTCCGCCGCCGAGGCCCTCATCACCGGCCGCACCGGCTCCCGCGAGTCCTGGGACCGCCGGCTGGGCATGGGCGAACTCTGGGGCGACCTGGTGTTCATACCGCACACCGAGGGCTGGGTCCTGGACGACGACGACGTCCCCCAGTGGTACACCGACGGCCCCGCCCCCCGGGTCCCCGACGAGTGGCACCCCGGTGACCGCCTCTTCGCCCCGATGTACGCCCCCGGCGCCCAGGGCGGCGCCCGCGGCGGACTGCTCGGCGTCATATCCGTCGACCGCCCCCTCACCGGCCGCCGCCCCGGCGCCTGGGGCCGCGAGGCCCTGCAGATGTACGCCTTCCAGGCCGCCATCGCCATCAGCAACGCCCACCTGCGCGCCAACATGCAGCGCGCCCTGGTCCGCCTGGAGCGCGACCAGCAGGCCCTGCGCGCCAGTGAGGAATCCTTCCGCCAGGCGTTCGAATACGCCCCCTCCGGCATGGCCATCGCCGAGATGGGCGGCGACCAGCACGGCCGCATCCTGCGCACCAACGACGCCCTGTGCCGCCTCCTCGGCCGGCCCGCCTCCGCGATGCGCCGCTACGCCTTCTCCGACCTCGTCCACCCCGAGGACATCGGCACCCTGCTGCGCACCTCCGCCGAGGGCGGCCGGGCCGAGCTGCGGCTCGCCCGGCGCGACGGCAGCTATGTGTGGGTGTCGCTGCGCAACTCGGTGGTCGCCGACGCGGCCGACGGCCCGCGCTTCCTGCTCACCCACGTCGAGGACATAGAGGAGCGCAAGCGCCGCGAGCTCCAGCTCGCCCACCGCGCCTCCCACGACTCCCTGACCGGGCTGCCCAACTCCGCCGAGCTGCGCTCCCGGCTCGCCGCCCGGCTGTGCCGCCGCCCGGCCCACCTCGACGCGCTGGACTCCCTGGACGCCGCCTACGGCCACCCGGCCGGCGCCGGCGACGCCCATGGCTTCGACTTCGCGCCGGGCGCGGAGGCGTACGACGCCTTCGACCACCATGTGCACACCGTCGCCCCCGAGCAGGGCCCGGACGACGGCACCAAGGGGCTCGCGGTCCTCTTCTGCGACCTCGACGGCTTCAAGTCGATCAACGACCGCTTCGGGCACAACGCGGGTGACGCGGTCCTCATCGAGGTGGCCCGGCGGCTCAGCGCGGGCCTGCGGGACGGCGACACCGTGGCCCGGCTCGGCGGCGACGAGTTCGTGATCCTCGCCGACGGCCTCGGCCAGGCCGACGCCGCCGACCTCGCGGTGCGGCTGCGCAACGAGATCATCCAGCCGATCCGCGCCGAGGGGCGGGCGGTCCGGGTGGGCGCCAGCTTCGGCATCGGCTGGGCGCACTGCGGGATGACGGCCGACGAAGTCCTGAAGTCCGCCGACGAGCGGATGTACGTTGAGAAACGATCTCGTCCCAAACAGCATCGGCGTGCCGGGTGAAACGCAGGTCAGTGCGCTGACAGTGCTGGGCTCCGCGCTTCGGGCGCCCGTTCGGGGGTCCCCTGTCCGAGCGAATCGGGGTGTGCGGGAGGGTAGGCTCGCCATTCCAACCCCGTACCCCGCCCGCCCGCACTTGTTGAGGAGTACCCAGGGATGACGCCCGGCGACAACGGCGCGAGCAAGCCCGAGGAAGACGACCCGTTCGGCTACCTGTACGCCGACGGCCAGGCCCGGGGGGCCCAGCCGCCGTCCGGCGGTTACGGCTACCCCAACGCGGTCAACAGGGTGCGCCCGGTCGGTGAGCGCCGGTACGGCCAGCCGCAGCAGACCGCCCCGCAGCAGCAGGGTGGCTACGGGCAGACGACGGCGGCCCACTACCAGGCCCCGGAGACGATGCCCGGCGGCGCTCCCGCCCCCCGGCAGTCGTCGCACGGCGGCGGCGGTGGCGGCGGGCGGCGCGGGCCGAACACCAAGGGTCTGCTGATCGGCGCCATCGCGGTGGTCGCCGCGGTCGTCATCGGCATCAGCATCGCGATGCTCAACGGCGACTCCGACGACAAGAACGGCAACCAGGCGGACGCGTCCCCGACCCAGTCGCAGGAGGCCCCGCCGAGCCCGAAGGCGACCAGCACCGGCGAGGCCGGCGAGCTGCCGAAGGCCGACGCGGTCGACGACGCGGTACAGCTCGCGGGCGGCGCCGCCCCGGCCTCCGACGTCAAGGGCGCGAAGTCGGCGGGCGGCTCCTACGTGGGCGGCCTGAACCAGCCCGGCGCGTCGGTGACCTGGACGGTGGACGTGCCGAAGCCCGGCAAGTACACGCTGAACGTCAACTACGGCGTGCCCGGCAAGGACGCCAACACCACGCTGACGATCAACGGCACCTCGCAGAACCGCCCGCTGAACATGTCGAACTTCGCCCACGCCCCCGAGGGCGACTGGGAGCGCGGCTGGACCCACACCTGGGCCAACCTCCAGCTCCAGAAGGGCTCGAACACCATCAGCATCTCCTGCGGCAGCGGCAACCAGTGCGACGTCAACCTGGACCAGTTCTGGCTGGAGAAGGGCTGGCGCGGCTAGCCCGGAGGGGCTTTCACGCCGCCGACTCCTCGTCCGTCACCGTGGCCGCCGCCAGCAGGCGTGCGTAGTCCGCCGGGTCGAACTCCCCGGCCGTGGGCGCCAGTACGGCCGCCGCCGACAGGGCGGTGGCGCGGGTGAGACGGTCGGGCCAGGTCAGGCCGTCCACCAGGCCGGACAGCAGACCCGCCACCGCCGCGTCGCCCGCGCCGGTCGGGTTGCCGCGCAGCCGGGCGGGCGGCGCGGCGCGCCAGTGGCCCTCCGGGGTCGCGGCCAGCAGTCCTTCCGCGCCCAGGGAGGCGACCACGGCCTGGGCACCCCGGCGGCGGGCGTCGCGGGTGGCGCGGGCCGGCTCGTGGGAGCCGGTGAGCTCGGCCAGTTCCGCCGCGTTGGGCTTGACGATGTCGGGCCGGGCCGCGATCCCGCGCCGCAGCGGTTCCCCGCCCGTGTCCAGCAGCACCGGCACCCCGGCCGTCCTGGCCACCCGTATCAGCCCCGCGTACGCGCCCACCGGCACGCCCGGCGGCAGGCTGCCGCAGAGGGCGACCGCCGAGGCGTCCGCGAGGAGGGTGTCGTAGGCGCGCAGGAAGGCGGCCCACTCGGCGGGGCCGATGTGCGGGCCGGGCTCGTTCAACTGGGTCGTGTCGCCGACGAGTTGGTCCACCACGGCGATCGTGCGGCGGGTCGGTCCGGCGACCGGCACCAGCGCGTCCGTGATCCCCGGCGTCTCCGCGAGCCGCTCGCGCAGCACCTGGCCGGTCGGGCCGCCCGCGAACCCGGTGACCGTCACCGCGTACCCGAGCGCGGCCAGCACCCGGGCCACGTTGACACCCTTGCCGCCGGGCCGCTCCACGACCTCCGACACCCGGTGCTCGGCGTGCGGGCGCAGCGACGGCACGCGGTACGTGATGTCGAGAGCGGTGTTCAGCGTGACCGTCAGGATCACCCGGTCCGACCTCCCTCGATGGTCCGTACACCTCGGCTTCCGGGGCCCCGATCATGCCAAAGAGACGGCGTCCGGCCCAGTTGAGGGACGGACGCCGTCTTTCGAAGCCGGGTACGGATCAGGGCAGTTGGGGCGTGATCACCCATTCGCCCCGGCGCATGACGCCCTTGAGCGCGAAGTCGGCGTCCAGCAGCACGAGGTCGGCGTCCTTGCCGGGCTCCAGCGAGCCCACCCGGTCCGCCATGCCGAGCAGCCGGGCCGGGTTGGCCGACAGCGCCCGGACCACGTCCGCGACCGGGAGCCCGTCCACGGTGACCGCCCGCCGGAAGGCGCGGTCCAGGGTCAGCGTGGAGCCCGCGATCGAGCCGCCCTCCACCAGCCGGGCCACGCCGCCCTGGACCTCGACCTCCAGCGGGCCGAGCAGATAGCGGCCGTCGGCGGAGCCCGCCGCGTCCATCGCGTCGGTGATGAAGGCGACCCGCCCGGCGCCCGCGTGGTGGAAGGCCAACTGCAGTGCGGCCGGGTGCAGATGGGTGCCGTCGTTGATCAGCTCGACGGTGACCCGGCCGTCCTCCAGCAGCGCGGTGATCGGGCCGGGGTCGCGGTGGCCGATGGGGGGCATCGCGTTGAAGAGGTGGGTGGCGACGGTGGCGCCCGCGTCGATCGCGGCGACCGTCTGCTCGTAGCTCGCGTCGGTGTGCCCGACGGCCGCGATCACACCGTGCTCGGCGAGGAGGCGTACGGAGTCCAGGCCGCCCGGCAGTTCGGTGGCGAGGGTGACCATCTTCGCGTGGCCGCGCGCCGCGTCGACCAGCTTGCGGACCTCGGCCGGGTCCGGGTCGCGCAGCAGCGCCTCGGAGTGCGCGCCCTTGCGGCACGGGGAGATGAACGGGCCCTCGAAGTGGACGCCCGCGATGTCGCCCTGCTCGGCCAGCTCGGCCAGGATTCCGGCCTGGCGGGCCAGGACGTCCAGGTCGTCGGTGACGGTGGAGGCGACCAGCGTGGTGGTGCCGTGCTCGCGGTGCGTACGGACGGCGGTGAGCGCGGCCTCGGCGCCGCCGGAGAAGGCCGCTCCGCCGCCGCCGTGGTTGTGCAGGTCCACGAAGCCGGGGACCACCCAGTGCCCGGTCACGTCGAGCACGTCGGCGCCCTCGGGCGCGCGCTCCGCGATCCGGCGGCCGTCGACGGCGACCTGCCCGCCGGGCACCTCGCCGGTGGGCAGCACCACGGTGCCGCCGGTGAGCACCAGCGGGCGTGCGCTGTTGTCGGCCATCAGGTGCGTACCTCCGTGGTCTGGGGGATGTGCTGGAGCAGGTCCTGGGCGAGCAGCGCCGCGCCCAGGCAGCCGGCGCCGTCGCCGAGCGCGGCCGGGAGCAGGACGGGCGCGGCCTGGAAGGTGAGCCGCCGCTCGATGGCGGCCCCGAGCGGCCGGAACAGCACGTCACCGGCCTCGGCGAGCCCGCCGCCGACGATCAGTGTGCCGGGGTCGAGCAGGGTGAGCGCGGTGACGAGGCCGTCGGCGAGCGCGTCGACCGCCTCGGTCCAGACGCGGGCCGCGTCCGGGTCCCCGGCGGCGACGGCCCGCGCGCAGTCGGCGGCGTCGGCGTCCGGGCGCCCGCTCAGCCGTGCCCACGCGGTGCCGACGGCGGCGGCGGAGGCGTACCGCTCCAGGCAGCCGGTCTGGCCGCAGGGGCAGGGGCGGCCGCCGGGGCGTACGACGATGTGGCCGATCTCCCCGGCGAAGCCGTTGGCGCCCGCCTCGACCCCGCCGGCCAGCCCGATCGCCCCGGCGATGCCGGTGCCGAGCGCGACGAACAGGAAGCGGTCCGCGCCCCGGCCGGCCCCGGCGCGGCCCTCGGCGAGGCCGCCGGTGCGCACGTCGTGGCCGAGGGCGACGGGCATGCCGAGCCGCTCGGCGAGCAGCGCGCGCAGCGGTACGTCGCGCCAGCCGAGGTTGGCCGAGTACAGGGCGGTGCCGGTCGCCTCGTCGACGGTGCCGGGGACGGCGACGCCGGCCGCGAGCGCGGGGGCGCCGAGGTGCTCGGCGCCGTGCGCGCGCAGGTCGGCGGCGAAGGCGAGGAGGCCCTCGACGACCGCGTCCGGCCCGCCCTCGCGGCCCGTCTCGCGGCGGGCGTGGTGCAGCACCGCGCCGTCCTCGCCGACGAGCGCGGCCTTCATCGAGGTACCGCCCACGTCCAGGGCGATGACATGTCTCACCGGCCCAGTGTGACCCGCCGACCCACGAGAGGTCTAGTCCACTTACGTGGTGTAGACCTTATGCGTTCGAGATCGAATGGTCTGACCAAGGGGACAGGGGCTTTGAGGGTGCGTCGGCGTACGGCAGGAACGATCGCGGTGGTGTCCGCACTGGGGATGACGGCGACGCTCGGCGGCTGTGGGAGCACGGGCTCCTCGGACACGACCCTCAAGCTGGTCGCCGCCGACTACGGCGACTCCGCCGCCAACAGCTCCAAGAAGTACTGGGCCGCGCTGGCCGACGCCTACGAGGCGAAGCACCCCGGGGTGAAGGTCCAGGTCAGCGTCTACTCCTGGAACGACGTCGACGCCAAGGTCAAGGAGATGGTCGACTCCGGGAACGCCCCCGACATGGCCCAGATCGGCGCGTACGCCGACTACGCGGCCGCCGGGAAGCTCTACCCGATGTCCGACACCCTCTCCATCGGCACCCAGGCCGACTTCGTGCCGCAGCTCGCCGAGGCGGGGGACTGGAACCACACGCCGTACGCGATGCCGTTCGCGGCCTCCACGCGCGTGCTCTTCTACAACAAGACGCTGTTCCAGCAGGCCGGCATCACCCCGCCCACCACCTGGGACGAGCTGGCCTCCGACGCCGAGTCGCTCAAGGCCAAGGGCGTGAAGTACCCCTTCGCGCTGCCGCTGGGTCCCGAGGAGGCGCAGGCCGAGACCATGCAGTGGCTGCTCAGCGGCGGCAGCGGCTACACCGACGACATCGGCACGTACACGATCGACTCCGCGGTGAACGGCGAGACCTTCAGCTGGCTCAAGGACGATCTGGTGGGCAAGGGGCTCACCGGGCCCGTCGCGCCGGGCCGGCTCAACCGGGCCGCCGCGTTCGCCGCGTTCGCGGACGGGCAGGTCGGCATGCTCAACGGGCACCCCACGCTGATCCGGCAGGCCGAGGCCAAGGGCGTGAAGTTCGGCATGGTCCCCTCGCCGGGCCGTACCGGTCGGGCGCGGGCCGCGATGGGCGTCACCGACTGGATGCTGGCCTTCAAGCAGAACGGCCACGCCCGCGAGATCGGCAGCTTCCTGGACTTCGTGTACGAGCAGAAGAACGTCCTGGACTTCTCCCGCAAGTACGGCCTGCTGCCCGTCACCACCTCCGCCTCCGAGGCCATGAGCCAGTCGGACGCCAAGAGCGACGTGCCGCTGCACGCCTTCCTCGACCAGCTGCCCACCGCCGAGCAGTACCCGGTGAACAAGACCTCCTGGGCGGCGGTCAGCGCCGCCGTGAAGAAGGACATCGGACAGGCCGTCTCCCCCGACGGCAGCCCCGCGGGCGTCCTCACCCGGCTCCAGTCCGCCGCGACGGCCGCCGACAGCACGGCCCAGTCGCAGGGCTGAGCCCGCTGTCGGCCTGATGTCAGGGGTCGGGGTTACGGTTGCCGGCATGGAACTCGGCAGCCGTGAGAAGGCGATCCTCGCGCTGGAGCGCCGGGGCTTTCCCGGCCCCGGCGCGAAGGAGCGCGCCATCCGCGAGCAGCTCGGTCTCGCCCCGGTCCGCTACTACCAGCTCCTCAACGCCCTGCTGGACGACGAGCGGGCCCTCGCGCACGACCCGGTGACGGTCAACCGGCTGCGCCGGGTCCGCGAGACGAGAAGGTCGGAACGCTGAGGCGTGCGGGGGGCCCGGCGCGGATAGTGTCGCTCCATGGGCATCCCTGACATCACCGCCGAGGACAGCGCGCTGCCGGTCCCTCAGACCCAGGCGGGCCGCGACGGTCTGCGGGCGCTGCTGGACCGGCCGCGCACCGCCGTGATCGGCCTGGACTTCGACGGCACGCTGGCCCCCATCGTCGCCGACCCCGATCGGGCCCGCGCCCACCCCGGCGCGGTGCCCGCGCTCGCCGCGCTCGCGCCGAAGGTCGCCTCCGTCGCCGTGGTCACCGGCCGCCCGGCCGGGGTCGCGGTCCGCAACGGCGGCTTCGCCGGGGTCCCGGGCCTGGAGCACCTCGTCGTCCTCGGCCACTACGGCGCCGAGCGCTGGGACGCCGCGACCGGCGACGTCACCGCGCCCGCCCCGCACCCCGGCATCGCCGCCGTCCGCGCGGAACTCCCCGGCGTGCTGGACCGGGCCGGCGCCTGGCCCGGCACCTGGATCGAGGAGAAGGGCCGCGCGGTCGCCGTCCACACCCGCCGCGCCGAGGACCCCGAGGCCGCCTTCGCCACCCTCCGCGCCCCCCTCACCGACCTCGCCACCCGCCACGGCCTCATCGTCGAACCCGGCCGCCTCGTCCTCGAACTCCGCCCCCCGGGCATGGACAAGGGCGTAGCCCTCCTGAACCACCTCCGCGCCACCGGCGCCGAGTCCGTCCTCTACGCCGGCGACGACCTCGGCGACCTCCCCGCCTTCGCAGCCCTCGAAAAACTCCGCTCCGAAGGCATCCCGTCCCTCCTGGTGTGCAGCGGCAGCAGCGAGGTCACAGAACTGGCGGAACGAGCGGACCTCGTGGTGGACGGCCCGGCAGGGGTGGTGAACCTGCTCGACGGCCTGGCGCGGCACAGCGGCTGATGCCCGGACACCGGCCGGCTCCCGAGGGCGACACCGGCGGCCCCGCCTGGCCGGCGGACGCGCTGGCGCCGGGCAGCCGGGTCACGGTCGTGCGCGACCCTGACTGGGACGGTCCCTGGCAGGTCGAGTTCACCGGCACGATCGACCCCATGGGCGCGCCCGAACCCAACGAACACGCCCATGCGCTCAGCGGTGAGCTGCTGTACTGGGTGACCTTCGACTCTCCGCAGTACGACGGCGACGGTGCCGGCCCCTACCGCAAGGCCCGGATCTGGGGCCGCTACCTGCGGGCCGGGGCCGGCGCAGCTTAGGTGCGTACCGCCGCTCAGCCCCGCAGCGCGTTCAGCTGGTCCAGGAACCACTTGGTGGGGGGAAGGGCCGTGGCCGCGTCGGCCAGGTGCTTGGAGCGTTCGGCGCGGGCGGAGTTCGGGAGGGTCAGGGCCTCGTGGAGGGCTTCGGCCGTGCCGACGATGTCGTAGGGGTTGACGGTGATCGCGTGCTCGGCCAGTTCCTCGTAGGCGCCTGCCTCGCGGGACAACACCAGGGCGACGCCCTCGTCGGAGACGACCGGGACCTCCTTGGCGACGAGGTTCATGCCGTCGCGGATGGGGTTCACCAGGGCGACGTCGGCGAGGCGGTACGCGGCCAGGGAGCGGGCGAAGTCGTCGTCGAGGTGGAGCAGGACCGGGGTCCAACCCTCCGTGCCGTACTCGGAGTTGATCTCCTCCGCGACCCGGCGTACCTCGTCCATGTAGGAGCGGTACAGGGCGAGGTCCTGGCGGGAGGGGTAGGCGAAGGCGACGTGCACCACGCGCTCGCGCCACTCCGGGTGGTCCTCCAGGAGGCGCCGGTACGCCAGCAGCCCGCGCACGATGTTCTTGGACAGCTCGGTACGGTCCACCCGGACGATCGACCGGCGCCCCTCACCGATCTGCTCCCGCAGCGCCGCCATCCGCTCGTCCACGTCGGCCCGGTGCGCCCGCTCCCGCAGGAACTCCGCGTCCGCGCCGAGACCGTGCACCCCGATCTCCGTACCCGACGGGATGCCCGGACCCAGCACCGCGTGGCAGCAGTCGGTGAACGCGTCCGCCCAGCGCCGGGTCAGGAAGGCCGCCCGGTCCGCGCCCAGGATGCCGGTGAGCAGCTCGGCCGCGATGTCGTCCGGGAGCAGGCGGAAGTAGTCCGGCGGCGCCCAGGGCGTGTGCGAGAAGTGCCCGATGCGCAGATCGGGCCGGAGCTTGCGCAGCATCCGGGGCGCCAGCGCCAGGTGGTAGTCCTGGATCAGCACCGCCGCCCCCGGCGCCGCCTCCTCGGCCAGCGCCTCGGCGAACGCCTGGTTGTAGGCGCGGTACGCGTCCCACTGCCGGCGGAACTCCGCGTCGAACACCGGCTCCAGCGGCGTCTGGTACATCATGTGGTGCACGAACCACAGCGCGGAGTTGGCGATCCCGTTGTACGCGTCGGCGTAGACCTCCGCGTCGATGTCCAGCATCCGCACCCGCTGCCCGCCGGTGTCCTCCGCCGGCAGCAGCCCGCCGTCCGCGCGCCGCACCGCCTCCCGGTCGCCGTCCCCGAGCGCGGCGCACACCCACACCGCGTCCGTGTCCGGACCGATCGCCGACAGCCCCGAGACGAGACCGCCGCCGCCCCGGCGGGAGCCCAGCTCTCCGTCGGGACCCACCGTGTACGAAACCGGGCCGCGATTGGACGCGACCAGCACCTCAGCACCCTGCGTAGCCATGGCCTCAACCTAGCCCGGCCCTCAAACGCTCAAACGTACGCGCGACCGGCGAGCCGGACCGTATACGGCCACTCTCACGCCACCCGCCGCTCCGCGTACTCCGCGATCTCCGCCATCGGCGGCCGCTCCTCGGTGTCCACCGAGTAGGTACGCGGCTCGAACCCGCTCACCCCCCGCTCGAACTGGGTCAGCGCCGGCCGCACCAGATGCCCGCGCGCCAGCCGGAGCTGCGCCGTGCGGTAGATCGCGGCGGACATCCGGCCGAGCGCCTGCCCGTCCTGGTGCCGGTGCCTGCGCACGCCGACGTCCACCTGGGCCAGCGCGTCCAGCCCGACCAGATGCAGCGAGTCCACCAGCATGCCCAGCTCGACCCCGTACCCCACCGGGAACGGCAGCCGCTCCAGCAGGGAGCGCCGGGCCGCGTACTCCCCGCCCAGGGGCTGCACGAACCCGGCGAGCTGCGGCCAGTGCATGTTCAGCAGCGGGCGGGCCATCAGCTCGGTCACCCGGCCGCCCTGCCCGGCGGCGCCGCCCAGCGGACGGTCGTACATCGCCTTGACCAGGTCGATCCCCGGATCGGTGAGCAGCGGGCCGACGATCCCGAGCACGAAGTCGGACGAGAACTCGCGCAGGTCGGCGTCGACGAAGGCGACGATGTCGCCGCTGGTCGCCAGCAGCGAGCGCCACAGCACCTCGCCCTTGCCGGGCATCGCGGGCAGCCGGGGCAGGATCTCGTCCCGGTGCACCACCCGCGCCCCCGCCGCCGCGGCCACCTCGGCGGTGCGGTCGGTGGACCCGGAGTCCACCACGACTATCTCGTCCACCAGCGGCGCCTGGAAGACCAGGTCGTGGCGGATCACGGAGACGATGTCACCGACCGTCGCCTCCTCGTTCAGCGCGGGCAGCACCACGGAGACGCGCTGCCCTGACCGCTGCTTGGCGGCCAGCACGCGGTGCAGCGGGCGGTCGGCCACGGACCAGGAGTGGGTGGCCAGCCAGCGCTCGGTTTCCTCCAGCATGATCCGCGGCTCCTCACTGTCTGATCCATCTCGCGGTTCGGACGACACCTTCAACTCTCCTGGCCTTCGGTTACAGTCTTGAACAACGCCGATGACCATCGCATGTCGAGGTCGGACGGCGTTCACAACCGAATACCGCTCATCCAGAGGGGCAGAGGGAAACGGCCCGATGAAGCCCCGGCAACCCTCCAGCCGGTCTCCCGTGCGCGACACACCGCCGCACGCGCGAGGCTCCCGGCTAGGGAAGGTGCCAAATCCGTCTCACGGCGAGATGCGTCGTGGGAAAGATGAGGAGAAAGGGCCTCGCCTCCATGGCTGTGCAGACTGTCGCCACCCCCGCCGTCGATCTCGGACCCGCCGCCGCCCTGAGCTGCCGGGAGTGCGGACACCGCGTCCCGCTCGGTCCCGTCTTCGCCTGCGAGGAGTGCTTCGGACCGCTGGAGATCGCCTACGACTTCTCCGCGTACGACACCGAGAAGCTCCGGGCCCGCATCGAGTCCGGCCCGGCGAACATCTGGCGCTACGCCCCGCTGTTGCCCGTCCCCGCCGACGTGGCCGACAAGCCGAACCTCAACCCCGGCTGGACCCCGCTGGTGAAGGCCGGCCGTCTGGCGGCCGAACTCGGCGTCACCGGAGGGCTGTTCGTGAAGGACGACTCCGGCAACCCGACGCACTCCTTCAAGGACCGCGTCGTCGCCCAGGCGCTGGAGGCGGCCCGCGCCTTCGGCTTCACCACCCTCTCCTGCTCCTCCACCGGCAACCTGGCCGGCGCGGTCGGTGCCGCCGCCGCCCGCGCGGGGCTGCGCTCCTGCGTGTTCATCCCGCACGACCTGGAGCAGGGCAAGGTCGTCATGGCCGCCGTCTACGGCGGTGAGCTGGTCGGCATCGAGGGCAACTACGACGACGTGAACCGCTTCTGCTCCGAGCTGATCGGCGACCCGGCCGGCGAGGGCTGGGGCTTCGTCAACGTCAACCTCAGGCCGTACTACGCCGAGGGCTCCAAGACGCTCGCGTACGAGATCTGCGAGCAGCTCGGCTGGCGGCTGCCCGACCAGCTCGTGGTGCCGATCGCCTCCGGCTCCCAGCTCACCAAGATCGACAAGGGGCTGAAGGAGCTGATCGCGCTCGGCCTGGTCGAGGACAAGCCGTACAAGATCTTCGGCGCCCAGGCGGAGGGCTGCTCGCCGGTGTCGGCCGCGTACAAGGCGGGCCATGACGTGGTGCGGCCGCAGAAGCCGGACACCATCGCCAAGTCCCTCGCCATCGGCAACCCGGCCGACGGGCCGTACGTGCTGGACATCGCGCGCCGTACCGGTGGCGCGGTGGAGGACGTGACGGACCCGCAGATCGTCGACGCCATCAAGCTGCTCGCCCGGACCGAGGGCATCTTCGCCGAGACGGCGGGCGGGGTGACGGTCGGCGTCACCGCCAAGCTGATCGAGTCCGGCGCGCTGGACCCCTCGCTGACCACCGTCGTCCTCAACACCGGCGACGGCCTCAAGACACTGGACGCGGTCGCCGGCACCGGTCTGACCGCGACCATCCGCCCGAACCTGGACTCCTTCCGAGAGGCTGGCCTCGCATGAGCGTGACCGTTCGCATCCCGACCATCCTGCGCACCTACACCGGCGGGCAGGCCGAGGTCACCGCCGAGGGCGGCACGCTCGCGGAGGTCATCGAGGACCTGGAGAAGCACCACTCGGGCATCGCCGCCCGCGTCCTGGACGACCAGGGCAGGCTGCGCCGGTTCGTGAATGTCTACGTCAATGACGACGACGTGCGTTTCGAGGGCGGACTTCAGACCGCCACGCCCGACGGCGCGGGCATCTCCATCATTCCGGCGGTTGCCGGGGGCTGAAATTTACCCTCGGTAATGGCCCGCTCCATGGCCCCCTTCGCAAGACAAACGGAGGGGGCCATTCTGCGTGATTGAGCGCGGTAGAGTTGGGGAACGCGCTCCCGCTCCGGCGAGATGGGCGCCCTTGATTCATGCCGCCTGCCCGACAAGAAGTAGCCAAAATGTGCGGGTAATGTGCGGCATTTGTTGCATTTATGGGGCCCGACTTGCCCCGAATTCAGCCGAAGTTGCGGCAGATTCCGGACTGTGTCCGTCCAGAATTCTCGTCCGATTGACCTGTTGCAGACGGCAGTTGGACAGATACATTCAGCCGCGGTCGACGCGTTCCGGCGCACGCCCCCGACCGATTGGGGGGCGAGGTCTGACCCAGGTTCACGAGGTGTGGATCTGCGCAAGGGCCAGTAATAGGGGAGTTAGCCATGGCTCAGGGCACCGTCAAGTGGTTCAACGCGGAGAAGGGGTACGGCTTCATCGCGGTCGACGGTGGTGCGGACGTCTTCGTCCACTACAGCGCGATTCAGATGGACGGCTACCGCAGCCTGGAAGAGGGTCAGCGGGTCGAGTTCGAGATCTCGCAGGGTCAGAAGGGCCCGCAGGCCGACATGGTTCGCGTCACCGCCTGAACGACTCCAGCCAAGCGCAGGGCTCGTACCCGTCAGGGTGCGGGCCCTTCGTCCTGTTAAGTCCCGTCCTGATCCCCCGAAGGCGCTTGCACTCGCCCTGGGTGAGTGCTAATCATTGCGTTAGCACTCTGAAGGTGAGAGTGACAACGAAGGACCGGGTCGGTGAGGCCCGCAGGCCGGGTGGGGCAAGGAACCACGAGGCCGGCGAGCCGTCCGTCGCGGGCGCGGGCGCGGTCCGAAGGAATCACCCCCAGTCCTGGAGGGACCACTTCACATGGCCAAGATCATCGCGTTCGACGAGGAGGCGCGGCGCGGCCTCGAGCGCGGCATGAACCAGCTCGCGGACGCCGTCAAGGTGACGCTCGGCCCCAAGGGCCGCAACGTCGTCCTCGAGAAGAAGTGGGGCGCCCCCACGATCACCAACGATGGTGTCTCCATCGCCAAGGAGATCGAGCTCGAGGACCCGTACGAGAAGATCGGCGCCGAGCTGGTCAAGGAAGTCGCCAAGAAGACGGACGACGTCGCCGGCGACGGTACGACCACCGCGACCGTGCTGGCCCAGGCCCTGGTCAAGGAGGGCCTGCGCAACGTGGCCGCCGGCGCCAACCCGATGGCCCTCAAGCGCGGCATCGAGAAGGCCGTCGAGGCCGTCTCCACCGCCCTGCTGGAGCAGGCCAAGGATGTGGAGACCAAGGAGCAGATCGCCTCCACCGCCTCCATCTCCGCCGCCGACACCCAGATCGGCGAGCTCATCGCCGAGGCGATGGACAAGGTCGGCAAGGAAGGTGTCATCACCGTCGAGGAGAGCAACACCTTCGGTCTGGAGCTCGAGCTCACCGAGGGCATGCGCTTCGACAAGGGCTACATCTCCGCCTACTTCGCGACCGACATGGAGCGCATGGAGGCGGTGCTGGAGGACCCGTACATCCTCATCGCCAACTCCAAGATCTCCTCGGTCAAGGACCTGCTCCCGCTGCTGGAGAAGGTCATGCAGTCGGGCAAGCCGCTGCTGATCATCGCCGAGGACGTCGAGGGCGAGGCCCTCTCCACCCTGGTGGTCAACAAGATCCGCGGCACCTTCAAGTCCGTCGCCGTCAAGGCCCCGGGCTTCGGCGACCGCCGCAAGGCCATGCTCGGCGACATCGCCATCCTCACCGGTGGCGAGGTCATCTCCGAGGAGGTCGGTCTCAAGCTGGAGAACGCCTCCCTGGACCTGCTGGGCCGCGCCCGCAAGGTCGTCGTCACCAAGGACGAGACCACGATCGTGGACGGCGCCGGCTCCTCGGAGCAGGTGCAGGGCCGCGTGAACCAGATCCGCGCCGAGATCGAGAACAGCGACTCGGACTACGACCGCGAGAAGCTCCAGGAGCGCCTGGCGAAGCTCGCGGGCGGCGTCGCGGTCATCAAGGCCGGTGCCGCCACCGAGGTGGAGCTCAAGGAGCGCAAGCACCGCATCGAGGACGCCGTGCGCAACGCCAAGGCGGCCGTCGAGGAGGGCATCGTCGCCGGTGGTGGCGTGGCCCTGCTGCAGGCCGGCCAGGTCTTCGACAAGCTGGAGCTCACGGGCGACGAGGCGACCGGTGCCAACGCGGTCAAGCTCGCGCTGGAGGCCCCGCTGAAGCAGATCGCCGTCAACGGTGGTCTCGAGGGCGGCGTCGTCGTGGAGAAGGTCCGCAACCTGCCCGTCGGCAACGGCCTGAACGCCGCGACCGGCGAGTACGTCGACATGATCGCCGAGGGCATCATCGACCCGGCGAAGGTCACGCGCTCCGCGCTGCAGAACGCGGCCTCCATCGCCGCGCTGTTCCTCACCACCGAGGCCGTCATCGCCGACAAGCCGGAGAAGGCCGCCGCGGCCGCTCCGGGCGGCATGCCGGGCGGTGACATGGACTTCTGATCCTTCTGGATCAACCGTCCTTCGCCAGGGCGGCACTTCCCTCACGGGAGGTGCCGCCCTTCGGCGTTCCCGGGGGCCCACCCGGTTTCCGCCGCCTCCCTTGACACCCCCGGTGACCGCCACAACACTCCACGACGGGAGAGCGCTCTCCCGGATTCCACGGCACATGTGATGGACCGTCACGCGGACGGTCGCGGACGGCGTCGCCTCCCCCTCGCCGGTCCCGGCCGCCCGACCCCCACCGTCCCCATCGACGTGGCAGGAGGTCTCCATGGCACGGAGATCGAAGCTCTTCTCAGGATTACTGGTGTCCGGCGCGCTGCTGCTCACCTCGCTCGGCCTGACCGGGGTGGCGATGAGCGCCGACCCGGTCGCGGGCCAGGTCCACGCGGGCCACGCGATGCCCGTCTCCACGCAGTCCTCGCCGGAGGACCCGGACGGCGACGGGTACATCCCGGCGAACCCGCCGGTGACCGGGGTCGTCCCCTCCAAGGCCGAGCCACCGCACCGGTACTTCCACGAGTTCCAGGCGAACTGCTCGGTGACCCACACCCGCCCGGACGACCCGATCGTCTACCCCGGCCAGCCGGGCAAGTCGCACGACCACACCTTCATGGGCAACACCACCACCAACGCGGCCAGCACCACCGCCTCGCTCGACGCCGGCAACACCACCTGCAAGGCGCCCGGCGACAGGTCGGCCTACTGGATGCCGACCCTGCTCAAGGGCGGTACGCCGGTGCTGCCGGTCGGCCCGCAGACCATCTACTACAAGGCGGGTGTCACCGACTACACCAGCGTGCGGCCCTTCCCCAAGGGGCTGCGCTTCGTCGTCGGCAGCCCGATGCAGTCGGCGGCCGAGTTCCGCGCCCACCGCGGCTTCGTGGAGGGCTGGGAGTGCGGTGACAGCTACTTCAACACCGACTTCCCCGCCCAGTGCCCGAACCGGGCCGACGTCCAGCTCAACATCCGTTTCCAGGCGCCCAGTTGCTGGGACGGCAAGTATCTGGACACCCCGAACCACCAGAGCCACATGGCGTACCCGGTGGTCAACCCCGGCACCAACAACAACATCTGCCCGGACGACCACCCGGTCGCCCTGCCGATGATCGAGTTCAAGATGGCGTTCCCGGTCAACGGGGACATGAGCCAGGTGAAGCTGTCCAGCGGGGCGGGCTACTCGTTCCACTACGACTTCTTCAACGCGTGGGACGCACCCACCCTCAAGGCGCTGGTGGACCACTGCGTGGTCGGCGCGCTCCAGTGCGACGCCCGGGGCTACGACCAGACGCACCCCGAGGCGGGCGCGGCCCTGGACGCGAACTACCGGCTCCCCTGACGCACCCCTCCCGCCGGCCGGTACACGGCCCGGCCGGCGGGACCCCGGCACCTCCCCCCCACCCGCACACCGGACGGACACTCATGACCGCATCCCGTGTCACGGCACCCCTCACCGCGAGCCTGCTCGCCGCCGGAGCCCTCGTCGCCCTGCCCGCCCCGCCCGCACACGCCGCGGGCTCCGTCGTCCGGGTCACCGGTACGCAGGGCAACTGGCAGCTGACCGTCGACGGCAGCCCGTACCAGATCAAGGGCCTCACCTGGGGGCCGTCCACCGCCGACGCCTCGCGCTACATGCCCGACCTGAAGTCGATGGGCGTCAACACCGTGCGCACCTGGGGCACCGACGCCTCCAGCAAACCGCTCTTCGACGCGGCCGCCGCGCAGGGCGTCAAGGTGATCGCCGGGTTCTGGCTGCAACCGGGCGGCGGCCCCGGCAGCGGCGGCTGCGTGAACTACCTGACGGACACCACGTACAAGAACCAGGTGCTCAGCGAGTTCCCGCAGTGGGCCGCCACCTACAAGGACAACCCCGGCGTGCTGATGTGGAACGTCGGCAACGAGTCCGTACTGGGCCTGCAGAACTGCTACAGCGGCGACGAGCTGGAGCGCCAGCGGAACGCGTACATGACGCTCGTCAACGACATCACCAGGAAGATCCACGCCGTCGACCCCAACCACCCGGTCACCTCGACCGACGCGTGGACCGGCGCGTGGCCCTACTACAAGAAGAACGCGCCCGACCTCGACCTCTACGCCGTCAACGCCTACAACGCGGTGTGTGACGTCAAGTCGGCCTGGCAGCAGGGTGGTTACACCAAGCCCTACATCGTCACCGAGACCGGTCCGGCCGGGGAGTGGGAGGTGCCCGACGACGCGAACGGGGTCCCCGCCGAGCCCACCGACCGGGCCAAGGCCGACGGGTACACCCGGGCGTGGAACTGCGTCACCGGGCACCGGGGTGTCGCGCTGGGCGCCACGATGTTCCACTACGGCACCGAGTACGACTTCGGCGGCATCTGGTTCAACCTGCTGCCCGCCGGGGAGAAGCGGCTGTCGTACTACGCGGTGAAGCGGGCGTACGGCGGGGACACCTCGCGGGACGACACCCCGCCGGTGATCTCCGACCTGAGCATCGAGGGGGACGCCTCCAAGGTCCCGGCGGGCGGTGACCTCACCCTCGCGGTCAAGGCCACCGATCCCGAGGGCGACCCGATCACGTACGAGGTGCAGGACAACAGCAACTACATCGACCAGAGCAAGCAGCTGGTCACGCTGCCCGCGACCAACCTCGGCGGCGGCCGGCTGCGGGTGACGGCGCCGGACCGGCCGGGCGTCTGGAAGATCTATGTGAAGGCCAAGGACGGCAAGGGCAACGTGGGCGTCGAGACCCGGTCCTTCCGGGTGGTGCCGCCCGTCCCGGCGGGTACGAACCTCGCCCGGGGCAAGCCCGCGACCGCCTCCTCGGCCCAGACCGGCGGCGGGGACTGCCCCTGCACGGCAGCCAACGCGGTGGACGGCAACCTCGCCACCCGCTGGGCCAGCGACTGGAGCGACCCCCAGTGGCTCCGCGTCGACCTCGGCGCCCGGACCTCCTTCCGGCACGTACAGCTGGTCTGGGAGACCTCCTACGCGCGGGCCTACACCGTGCAGACCTCGGACGACGGCCAGAACTGGACCACCGTCCGCAGCGTCACGGACGGCAACGGCGGCGTCGACGACCTCGACGTCTCCGGGACCGGCCGCTACGTACGGGTCAACGGGACCGCACGGGGCACCGGTTGGGGCTACTCGCTCTACGAGTTCGGGGTCTACGGCTGAACCGGCCGGGCGGCTAGGGTGCCGAGATGAGCAGAGACGCCCCGACGCTGGAGGATGTCGCGCAGGAGGCGGGGGTCTCCCGCGCGACCGTCTCGCGGGTCGTCAACGGGGTCCGCAACGTCGACCCCGGCATCCAGGAGGCGGTGCGCCGGGCCATCGAGCGGACGGGGTACGCGCCCAACCGGGCCGCCCGCTCGCTGGTGACCCGGCGCAGCCAGACCGTGGCGCTGGTGGTGTCGGGCGCGGGGGACACCCCCGAGGAGGTGCACAACGCGGTCGCGACGCGGGTGTTCGCCGACCCCTTCTTCGGGCGGGTGGTCAGCGGCGTGGTGGGGTATCTGCGCCCCCGCTCCATGCACCCGCTCCTGATGTTCGCCGAGTCCGAGGAGACCCGCCGCCAGGTGCTGACGGACCTCCGGCAGGGCAGCGCCGACGGCGCCCTCGTCGTCTCCACCCACGCCGACGACCCGCTGCCTTCCCTCCTCGCCGAGGCCGGCCTCCCCGCCGTCCTCTTCGCCCGCCCCTCCCGCCCCGTCCCGCTCAGCCATGTCGACCTCGCCCACCGCGACGGGGCGGCTCTCGCGGCCGAACACCTCCTCGCGCGCGGCTGCCGCCGCATCGGCACCGTCACCGGCCCGCTCGACGTCGCCGCCAGCCGCGAACGTCTCGCCGGGTTCCGCGACACGATGGCCCGCCGGGGGTACCCGTCCGTCCCGGTCGCCGAAGGCGGCTTCACCCTCGACACCGGCGCGTCCGCGATGTCCGCCCTGCTCGCCGAACACCCCGACCTCGACGGCGTCTTCGCCGCCAACGACCTCATGGCCCAGGGCGCCTGCCAAGTCCTCCGCGAACACGGCCGCCACGTCCCGACCGACGTCGCGGTGATCGGCTTCGACGACTCCAGCGCGGCACTGGGCTGCCGCCCGGCCCTGACCACTGTGCGACAGCCGGTGGAGGAGATGGCCGCGGCGATGGCCCGGCTGCTGGACGAGGAGATCCGGGGGGTGCGGAGGGGGGCTACGTCGTTGATCTTCGAACCGGAGCTGGTGGTGCGGGAGTCGGCGTGAGGGCCTCACCAGTGGGGGTCGTCCCAGCGGGCCGGGGCGTACCGGGCGAGCCAGGTGGTGAGTTCGGTGCGCAGAGCGTCCTCGTCGTGGCCCCACCAGGCGCGCGATCACGGGACCGGCCCCGAACCCCGTACCGCTGAGGCGTCGCCCGTCATGCCCGTGCCCGCCGACCCCACCGTTCTCAGTCCCATCCGCTCCCGCGCATGGCGCGGCTCCGCTCCGATCATCGCTCGCGGTGACGGCGCCGGGCCGAGGTCCTTCGGTCCGGGCATCGTGCTGCCCTCGCTTCGCGTCGACCCCGTGACCGACGTGTACGGCGGGCGCAACACCCTTGTGAACCTGGGGAGTTGCAACCTCGACGTCGCCGCTCGTCTCGCCGCCGCGCTCTCGGGGCGGGCGGGTGGATGACGAGGGCGCCCAGGTCTTCGGCCCGTACGCGCCGGACGTTCGTGACGGTCGGCTCGGTGAGGTCATGGGGCGGGTCGGAGGGCCGGGTCCCGTTGCGGCCGCTCGGTGGCGGCCGGGAGCGGGACGTGCCGCCGGAGTGCCTGGGCGAGGCCGCCCCCGCCGATGTGCTCCGTGAGCGCGTCCGGCCGCTGAACCGGGATGCCCGTGGGCGGGTCGAGCTGGGGTGATGAGCAGGCGTGGCCGGGGTCACACTCGCCCGGCCCGGCGGGGCGGAATGAAGAGGCGACTGGACCAGTTGTTTCACTACGTGCACCATTGCGTGCACACATACCAGCCGGTCTACCCGACACCGTTCTCCGAGGAGCCCCCCACGTGACCGTCACGACGTCCGCCGCCAGCCGCGCGGCCCAGCTCCTGTCCCGCCCGATCCAGCTGAACGGCCTCACCGTGCCGAACCGGATCGCGATGGCGCCGATGACCCGGATGTTCTCCCCGGGCGGCATCCCCGGTGAGGACGTGGTGTCGTACTACTCCCGCCGTGCCGCGAACGGCGTCGGCCTGATCGTCACCGAGGGTACGTACGTCGGGCACGACTCGGCCGGCCAGAGCGACAGCGTGCCGCGCTTCCACGGTGAGGAGCAGCTCGCGGGGTGGGCGAAGGTCGCGAGCGAGGTGCACGCGGCGGGCGGCGCGATCGTCCCGCAGCTCTGGCACATCGGCATGGTCCGCCGCCAGGGCGAGCCGCCGTTCGAGGACGCTCCCGCCATGGGCCCGTCCGGTGTGCACAAGGCGGGTGCCGAGCCCAAGGGCAAGGCCATGACGCAGTCCGACATCGACGACGTGATCGGCGCCTTCGCGCAGGCCGCCGCCGACGCCGAGCGCATCGGGTTCGACGGGGTCGAGATCCACGGCGCCCACGGCTACCTGCTGGACCAGTTCCTGTGGGAGGGCATGAACCGCCGTACCGACGGCTACGGCGGCGACCCGGTCGCCCGCGCGCAGTTCGCCGCGGAGATCGTCGCGGCCGTGCGGGAGCGCGTGTCCGCCGAGTTCCCGGTCATCTTCCGCTACTCGCAGTGGAAGCAGCAGGACTACACCGCGCGTCTCGCCGAGACCCCGGAGGAGCTGGAGGCGATCCTCGCCCCGATCTCCGCCGCCGGCGCCGACGTCTTCCACGCCTCCACCCGCCGCTACTGGGAGCCGGAGTTCGAGGGCTCCGACCTCAACCTGGCCGGCTGGACCAAGAAGATCACCGGCAAGCCGGTCATCACCGTCGGCTCGGTCGGCCTGGACGGCGACTTCACGGGCGCGTTCCAGGGCGAGGGCTCCCCGGTCAAGAACATCGACGACCTCCTCGACGGCTTCGAGCGCGAGGAGTACGACATGGTCGCCATCGGCCGCGCGCTGCTCCAGGACCCGGAGTGGGCCGCGAAGGTGCTGTCCGGCCGGTACGACGAGCTGAAGGCGTACGACGCCGCTTCGCTGGGCTCGCTCAGCTGAGGCACTGTTCCTGAGGCGCCGGGTGGGTCAACTTCCGCCCGGCGCCTTTGCGTTCACTTCTCCGGGTCCACCGCGGCCAGCCGTACCGTGCCGTCCTCCGCCACCGACCAGCCGGGGTTGTGGCAGATCTCCCAGCGGTGGCCGTCGGGGTCGGTGAAGTAGGCGTGATAGCCGCCGAAGGCCGCCCGCTGGGGCTCCTTGAGGACGTTCGCCCCGGCCTCGCGGGCGCGGGCCACGGCCGCGTCGACCTCGGCGGGTGAGCCGAGGTTCCGCGCGAGGGTGAAGGGGGTGCCGGGGGTGGCCGGGGCGCCGGTGTCGGCGGCCAGGTCGGCCAGCGGGAAGAGCGCCAGCGCCACGCCCTTGCCGACCTGGTAGAAGACCACCTCGTCCAGGTCCAGCAGCGGGGTCCAGCCGAGGCCCTCGCTGTAGAAACGGCGGCTCGTCGCCAGGTCCTCGACGCCCAGGGTGACCATGCTGAGCTGCTGCTCCATGCCGCTGCCTCCGCTTACAGGTTGCCCATCGGTTCGATGTCCACCTGAGCAGGGGTGCCCCAGACGCGCAGCACCTCGTAGTCGGTGAACTCGTGGACCAGACGGTAGGCCATCGCCGGGCGCGAACCCCGGCGGGCGGCGGCGAGATACGCCTCCGCCTCGCGGCGGTCCCTGCGCGGGGTGCCGCACAGCTGCCACTCGCGGCCGTTCCACGCCTCGGGGAGCCAGCGCTGCTGGGGCTGCGGGCGGTCCGCGCGGACGCCGTACCGGGAGGGGGCGGTCGCGGGCGCCTCCGGGCCCCGGCCCTGCCCGCCGTACTCCGCCCTGCGGGCGGCCCTCCTACGGGTCTCGCACAGCAGGCACAGATCCGGCGCGCTCTCGTCCACCGGGCCCTGCGGATGCTCCGCGCAGCGGGTGGTGGGAACGCCGGCCGAGACACTCTCGTCCAGCAGGTCCAGCGCCCGCCGCAGATCGGCCTTGACCTCGTGCAGCCGGGAGTCCGGGGTATCGGCGGCCAACGCCTCCCCGTGCTCCCCGACGAGCCGGAGAGCACGGCCGAGCGCGGTGAGCTGGGCATGATTCATGCCTCCAGCTTCTCACCCGCGCGCCGGGACTCCGGATGCGCGAGGATCGGGCCGCAGTACGTTTCCGCGACCCCTTCTGGAGGGCACCCGTGAGGATCAACCTGGCCAGCGTCTTCGTCGACGACCAGGAGAAGGCGCTGCGCTTCTACACCGAGGTGCTCGGCTTCGTGAAGAAGGCCGACGTGCCGCTCGGCGAGTACCGCTGGCTGACCGTGGTCTCGCCCGAGCAGCCCGACGGCACCGAGCTGCTGCTGGAGCCGGACGCCCACCCCGCGGCCAAGCCGTACACCGCCGCCCTGCACGGCGACGGCATCCCGGCCACCTCCTTCGCCGTGGACGACGTCCGCGCCGAGTACGACCGGCTGCGCGGGCTCGGGGTGCGCTTCACCCAGGAGCCGGTGTCGGCGGGGCCGGTCACCATCGCGGTGCTGGACGACACCTGCGGCAACCTGATCCAGCTCGCGCAGTACGCCTAACCGTGGTGCAGCAGGCTGCCCTTGCCGCAGGCGGGGGGCTGTTCGGCCATCGGGAGGGGGGAGACCGCCTTGACCACCGGGGCCACGGTGAGGTCGGCCGCGCAGGCGGTGGTGTCCTCGGCCGTCCAGTGGTCGTCGGCGGAGGCGGCGTGGGCGGGGGTGGCCAGGGCGGCGGAGGACGCGGCGATGGCGAGGGTGGCGAGCAGGAGCTTCTTCATGTCAGGGGCAACGAGGGGGAGGGGCTGGCGTCACGCGGGGCCGGGGTGTGTTCGGCCGGTGGCCTGCGGTGTCGTACCCGCTGGGAAGGCTGACGGCGGGGGTTGCCGCTTACGCCCGTCGGAGAGACGTGGCGTCAGGCCGAGCCGGTCGGGGCGGAAGCCGATGGCGACGGCCGTGGCGAAGCTCGGCGCGGGCCGTCGGGGCAGTGGGTGTCAGGTCGAGCCGGCTGGTGTCCGGTCGGGGACCGGTGGGGTCGTGCCGCTCGTCGTGCCCCGACGGAAGCCGAAGGCGAGGGTTGCCGCGAAGCCCGTCGCGTAGGCCGTCAGGAGGCCGCCCGCGTAGATGGCGATGGCCGGGGCGGGGCCCTGGTTGCCGGTGAGGAGGGGGAAGAGGGCCCAGCCGGAGGGGCCGATGGCGGTGGCGCCGACCTTCTCGCCGAGCAGGGCGAAGAAGCCGACGAACCCGCCGCCCGCCGCCCCGCCCACGCAGGCGGTGACGAAGGGGCGGCCGAGGGGGAGCGAGACGCCGTAGATCAGGGGTTCCCCCACGCCCAGCAGGCCCGCCGGGAGCGCTGAGCGGATCGTGGTGCGCAGGGCGGTGTCGTGGCGCATGCGTACGTACACCGCGAGCGCGCCGCCGACCTGGCCCGCGCCCGCCATGGCCAGCAGGGGGAGGAGGACCGTGTAGCCCTGCTGCTCGATCAGGGTGGTGTGGATGGGGATCAGGGCCTGGTGCAGGCCGAGCATCACGAGGGGGAGGAACAGGCCGCCGAGGACCAGGCCCGCGAACGGCCCGGTGGTGGTGAGCAGCCAGTTCGCGCCGGTGCCGATCGCGGTGGCCACGGCCCCGGCCGCGTACATCAGGCCGTACAGCGTGGCGAGGCCCGCGACCAGGACGGTGACGGTGGGGGTGAACAGGACGTCCAGCGCGCCGGGCAGGCGTCCCCGGCACCACTTCTCGATCCGGGTCGCGAGCAGGGCGGCGGCGAGCGCGCCGAGGACTCCGCCCTGGCCGGGGGAGAGGTGCACGCCGAACGCGGTCACCTTCGCCACGCCCGGATGGACGATCACGGCGGCCACCGCGCCGCCCAGGATCGGGGTGCCGCCGAACTCCTTCGCGGTCTGGTAGCCGACGAACACCGCGATCAGCGCCATGAACCCGGAGGCGATGGCGGCCAGCGCGGGGGTGAGTCCGGGCAGCCAACCGGCGTTCGTGAGAAGGCCGTTGACGCCCGCGAGGATGCCGCAGCCGATGAGGGCCGGGATGAGGGGGACGAAGATGTCGGCGATGCGGCGGAGGGCGGCGGGGGCGGCCCTCTTCGTACGAGGCTCGGGAGCCGGGGCCTCCGTACTCCTCTCCGCGCCGACCGCGAGCCGCCGCTCCACCTCCGCCGTCACCGTGTCCACCACCCCCGGCCCCAGCACCACCTGGAGCGACGGCGTCCCCGCCCCGATCACCCCGAGCACCCCCGGCAGCGCGCGCAGCGCCCCCTCGTCCACGGCGGCCGGGTCGGCGAGCGTGAGGCGGAGCCGGGTGAGGCAGTGGGTGACCTGACGGATGTTGGCGGGACCGCCCGTCAGGGCGAGGACGGCGGAGGCGGTGGCGGTGTCGTTGCGCACGCTCCGAGCCTGCGCCACCCCCGCCGGTCCGGCGCGCGGGACTCCTCCGGAAGGCGGTACGCCTACGCGCCCGCCCTCGCCAGCGCCGTCCGCAGCCGTCCGTCGGACTCCTCCAGCAGGCGCGTCGCCGTACCCCCGTCCACCCCCGCCAGGATGATCAGGATCGCGGTCTTCACCTCGCCGTCCGCCTCCGTCAGGGCGCGCTCGATGTCCGCGTCCGGTGCGCCCGTAGCCTGCGCCACGATCCGCCGGGAGCGGGCGCGGAGCTTGGCGTTGGAGGCGCGGACGTCGACCATCAGGTTCCCATACGTCTTGCCGAGGCGGATCATCGTGATCGTCGACAGCATGTTGAGGACCAGCTTCTGCGCCGTGCCCGCCTTCAGCCGGGTCGAGCCGGCCAGCAGCTCGGGGCCGACGACCACCTCGATGCCGTGCTCGGCGGCGGCCGCCAGCGCGCTGTGCGCGTTGCAGGACAGGCCCACCGTCAGGGCGCCGGCCGCGCGGGCGTGCTCGACCGCGCCGATCGCGTACGGGGTACGGCCGGACGCGGAGACGCCGACCACCGAGTCGTCCGGGGTCAGCTTCAGCGCGTCCAGGTCGGCGCGGGCCAGCTCGGGGGAGTCCTCCGCGCCCTCCACGGAGGTCACCAGCGCGCCGGGGCCGCCCGCGATGAGGCCGACGACCTGGCCGGGGGCGGTGTTGAAGGTGGGCGGGCACTCGGAGGCGTCCAGCACGCCGAGCCGTCCGGCCGTACCGGCACCGGCGTAGACGAGGCGGCCGCCGCGCGCCATGCGGTCGGCGACGGCGTCGACGGCGGCGGCGATCTCCGGGAGCCGGGCGGCGACGGCCGCGGGGACACCGGTGTCCCCGCCGTTCATCAGCCGGGCGATGTCCAGGGTGGGGAGTCGGTCGATCCCGGCCAGCTCCGGCCGGT
Source organism: Streptomyces seoulensis (assembly GCF_004328625.1). NCBI lineage: Bacteria > Bacillati > Actinomycetota > Actinomycetes > Kitasatosporales > Streptomycetaceae > Streptomyces > Streptomyces seoulensis. The sequence goes on along the minus strand of NZ_CP032229.1, from coordinate 2,784,428 downwards.
ACGCCTCGGTGGTCAGGGTGGCCAGCTCGCTCTGGAGGCGAAGGGAGTCGGTCATCTGGTGCGGCTCTTTCCGGTGGGGTTCCGAATGAGAGGGAAGCTAACGCGTCGCGCTCCGGTGCCGGTGGGCCAGAGCCTCGTAGGACGCGGCCAGGGCGGGGGCCGCGCTCTCGTACGTCCGCTGGGCCACGCCCACGAACAGGCAGTCCACAACCAGGAGTTGACCCGTACGGGAGGACATCGCGGCGGGCCGCAGCTCGCTCTCCCGGGAGGTGGCGGTGGTCAGCACGTGGTCGGCGTACTGGGTGACGGGCGAGTCGGGGCGGCCGGTGATGGCGATGGTGGCCGCGCCGCGCTCGAAGGCGGTGCGCAGCGGCTCTATGACGTCGCCGGTCGAGCCCGAGTGGGTGATGGCGATCGCCACGTCACCCGCGCGGAGCTGCACCGCGTTGGTCACCGCGAGGTGCGGGTCGCCCGGCGCGTGCGCGACCAGGCCGATACGCAGCAGCTTCTGGGTGAGGTCCTGGGCTACCAGGCCGGACGCCCCTATCCCGTACACGTCCGTACGGCGGGCGGCGGCCAGCGCGGTGACGGCCGCGCCGAGCTGGGCGGTGTCCAGTCCGGCGGCGGTGTCGGCGAGGGTCTGCTGCTCCTCGTAGGCCAGCTTGGCGACCACGTCGGTCAGGGGGTCGTCCACCGCGATGTCCGTGGTGATCGCGGGCGCGCTGCCGGACTCCTGGCGGGCGGCGAGGCCGGCGAGGGCGAGCCGCAGGTCGCGGTAGCCGGGGTAACCGAGGATGCGGGCGGTACGGACGACGGTCGCCTCGCTGGTGCCGGTCAGTTCCGCGAGTCCGGTGACCGTGAGGGCGGCGCAGCCGGCGGGGTCGCCCGCGACCGCCTCGGCCACGCGCTGCATGGACCGGGTCATGGACGGCGTGAGGGTGCGCACCTTGGCGGCGAGCGAGCCGCCGGGGCTGCCGAAAGTTTCCTTCACGTCCTGGGTCACCCCTGAAAGATATTTCCGGTTCGGCAGGCGGGGCAAGAGTGCGCACAATGGGGGGCATGGACGACGCCACAGATCCCGTCAGCTCGCTCGAACAGGCGTTGCACGCGGCCCGTGCGCGGGTGCTCGCCGACCTCATGGCCGGTGACGTGGCCGAGGCGGACGTGGTCTCGCTGGTGGAGGAGTCGCTCGCGCAGCGCCGCTGGTGGGTGGAGCAGTGGCCGGAGGGGGCCGCCTTCGTCTCCGGCCTGGTCGCGCAGGACGTACAGGACGCGTTGCTGGAGCGGAAGGGCCGCTGGCCGCTGTGCCCGGTGTGCGCCACGGGCGACCCGCACGCGCTGGACGTGGAACCGGAGCTGGGCCCCGACCCGCACTGGGTCTGCCACGAGTCCGGGGTGGACGTCGCCCCCGTCGGCTCCCTCGCCAAGGCGCTGGACGGGAACAGCCCCAAGTGACGGCCGGCCCCGCGTGACCGTCTACATCGACCCGCCCACCTGGCCCGGCCACGGCCGCCTCTGGTCCCACCTGATCAGCGACGCCTCCTACGACGAGCTGCACCTGTTCGCCGCGGCCCTCGGCGTCCCCCCGCGCGCCTTCGAACGCGACCACTACGACATCCCGTCCCACCGCTACGCCGACGCGGTGGCGGCGGGCGCGGTGGAGGTCCGCAGCCGCGAGGTCGTACGCCTGCTGCACACGGCGGGGCTGCGCCGACGCAAGGGGACCTAGGTCCGGCGTAGTGCGGCGGTGCGCCGTCAGTCGGTGAGGAAGTCGGCGTCCGGTTGGGACGGGTCGTCGCCGTGCCGGTCCAGGATCATCAGGATGAGGACGAGACCGGCCACGACTCCCGCGACGATCGCGGCCACGATCGCGCCGCTGAGGGCGAGGACCGCACCGATGGAGAGCGGGCCCAGGAGCAGGAAGAAGAGCCAGCCCATGCGTGCCGAGCCCGAGTTGCGGCCGATGAAGAAGCAGAACACACCGGACACCACCAGCCACGGCGGGACGATGAGCGCGATGAGCGGGCCTATGGCCATGAGTGCTCCTCCGTGCGCAAGTGGGGCCTATACACCGGTGAGTTGACGCGGTCAGCCCCGGAACACGAACAGCCGCAGCCCGCTCTCCATGCCGTGTTCCCTGCGGGCCGTCTCCTCCTGTTCTGCGGGTGCTCGGTGGAAGCCCGCGCGGGCGAGGACGCGTTCGGAGGCGGGGTTTTCGGGTTCGACGGTGGCTACGATCTGGTGGACGTCGTCGCGGGCCGACGCCCAGGCCGTGAGGGTGCGGACCGCCTCCGTGGCGTAGCCCTGGCCGCGGGCCTCGGGGATGAGGTCGTAGCCGATTTCCACGCGGCCCTCGGGGTCGGGGGTGCCGTGGAAGCCGATGCCGCCGACGGCCAGGCCGTCCGCCGTGCGGACGAGGGTGAAGACGCCGAACTCGGGGCGGTGGAGGCCGGCTTCGTATGCCTTGACCAGGAAGCCGGCTGCCTCGCGGGTGCCTTCGTAGGGGGCGCCGCCGAGCCAGGTGAAGCCGCCGTCGCCGCCCAGGCGGAGATCGCGGGCGGCGGCCGGGCGCAGGCCGGTGAGGGTGAGGCGTTCGGAGGGGAGGACGAGGTTGTTGGTCCAGCGCCAGCCGTCCACCGCCGGCCGGCCCGCCAGCTCGCCCCGCCCGGTGGCCCACAGCAGGGTCGGCCAGGCTTCCGGACCCGGCTGGACGTGCGGGAAGATCGAGGTCAGCACGGCGTCGGCGAGGCTCTCGGCGGGCGCGTACTCCAGCCCGAGCCCCTGCGCCATGTCATGGGTGTGCAGCAGCACCTCCGCCACCCCCATCGCCGCGAACCCCTCGCCGTCGGCGCTGCGGAACGGGTACGGGTGGAAGCCCCGGTCACCGGGCGCGGCGGTGTTCACGGCGGCGGCGAGCAGCGCGCCGGTGGTCTCCAGGACGTGCAGCAGGCCGTCGTTGCCGGTGCCGTCCTCCAGTCGCATCTCGAAGGGCACGTACGCGTCCTTCGCGTGTCCGACGAGGTTGCCGGCGTAGGCGAGGAGGCACTCGGCGACGTGCAGAGCGGTGACGTGGCAGTCCCACTCAACGCCTCCGGCGCGGACCGCCGTCCAGTCCCGGTCCACCGCCGCCCGCAGCGTCGTCACGCAGCCGCGCACGGCCTCGGTCACCTGGTCCCCGCTCATCGCTCGCATGGACGGAACCCTAGGGGGTTTCTTGTCGATCACGCCGGGCTCGCGACGCCTGGCACCGCACCTCGCCGCGTTGTCGTCGGTCCCCGATGCTCCGCATCGACTCCCTCCTCCGCCTTGCGATGCACGGCACCAGACGCCGCTCCCTCATCCGGCCTGACCGACAAGACACCCCCTAGGGGCGGGCCCTGACTCAGGGCGACAGCATTTCCAGCTCTCCCGCGAGGTTCCAGCGGGCCGTCGCCTCCCAGTGCTCCGACCCGTACGGGGTGTGGAACAGCCGCGGCAGAGAGAGGAGTTGGCGCAGCACCGCCGAACGCCCCTCGCGGAAGGCGTCGCCCGGAACGAAGTGGTACTCCTCGCGGATCTCGGCCGTGTACGCGGCGTACGCGGCCGGCGCCGAGGCCAGGATCGCCAGGTCGGCGTCGCACAGCACCTGCCCGTTCCGGTCGTCCCCGGCCGGGTCGTGGCCGACGGTGAGCCGGACCAGCCGGGCCACCTCCGCGACCTTCGCCACCGGCACCCCCGCCTCGGTCAGCGCCCGCTCGGCCAGCCGCGCGGAACGCTCCTCGTTCTCCGACCGGTCCGGCAGGTACACCGCGTCGTGGAACCAGGCCGCCAGCCGTACGAGGTCGGGGTCGTCGGCGTACTCCGCCAGCGTGTCGACCCGGTCGAGGACCGCCGTGAGGTGGGCGAGCGTGTGATAGCGCCGCTGCGGCTCCGCCCAGCGGGCGATCAGGTTCGCGGCGTACGGCGCCGGGTCCGGGCCCCCGCCCGGCGCGCGGGCGGCTTCGAGGGCGCGGGCGAAGCGGGGCCCGAGGTCTGCTGCGGTGTGTGCGTCGGCCATGTGTCCATTGTTCCGGTGACCGGGGGCGGGGCGTACTCTGGAATTGGACTAGACCTGTAGCCGCCGTCGGAATTGGGGTGCCATGAGCAAGCGTGCGGTCCTGGAGGTGATCGCCCTCGGGGTCGAGGACGCGGTCGCCGCCCAGGCGGGAGGCGCGGACCGGCTGGAACTGGTCACCGACATGGCGGCGGACGGGCTCAGCCCCGACCCCGCCGTGGTGGCCGCGATCCGCGCCGCCGTCACGATCGACCTGCGCGTGATGCTGCGGCTGTCGGACGGGTTCGCGGCGGGCGACCTCGGCCGGCTGACCGGCACGGCCACCGAACTGCGGGCGGCGGGCGCCGACCAGTTCGTGCTCGGCTTCCTCGACCCGGACGGGGACGTGGACCTCGCGGCGGTCGGGCGGGTCGTCGACGCGCTGGACGGCTGCCCCTGGACCTTCCACCGGGCGATCGACCGCGCCGCCGACCGGGACGCGCTGCGCAAGCGGCTCAGCGGGCTCCCTGGTCTGGACACCTTCCTCACGGCGGGCGCGGCGACGGGCGTGGACGAGGGCCTGGACACGCTGACGGCTGAGGCCGCGCACACCGGCACGCCGGGGTACGAGCCGCGCATCATGGTCGGCGGCGGCCTCCGGCTGGAGCACGTGTCCAAGCTGCGGTCGGCCGGCATCGACGCCTTCCACATCGGCGGCGCGGCCCGCCCGCAGGGATGGTCGGGGCCGGTGTGCGCCGACGCGGTCGGGGTGTGGCGGGGGATGCTCGACGGGGAGTAGCCGGTCCTGCCGGGAATGTTCCGGGGAGGCGGTTCGTTGGGCCTGCGCCCGTGCGCACCGCTGTCGTTGGGAGCATCGTGTCCGAGACCACGCAGACCCTCACCCCGCTGAGTACGCAGGCCGAGCGGCTGATCGGGCTGGGGGTGCACGAGATCGCGGGGCTGTCGGCCGCCGAGGTGCGGGCGGCCGCGCAAGGGGACGGTGAGGGTCTCCTAGCCGTCCGTCCCGACCTCGCCCCCGCCTCCGTGCTCGCGCCGCTGCTCCGGCGCCGGGACAAGGCCGGGTTCGTCGTCACGGACATGACCGACGTCGACCTCTTCGCGCCGCTCGACACCATCGGCCTGCCGGACACCCCGCTGTACGTGGTCGGCGGGGTCGATCGGGGCGACGACATGGCCAACTGGAGCCCGGACGAGGCACTCCCGGCGCTCACCGCCGCGTCCCGTACGCCGTTGCTGCTGACCGAGGGCATCCACTGGGTGCTCCAGCGGCCGGACGTACTGGAGCGCAACCACTGCTTCATGACCATCGGCTCCCGGCTGCGCAAGCCCGACGGCACGCTGGACGCTCGCACCCCGGCCCTCTGGATCAGCAACGGCACCGGCCGCGACGGCCGCGAACGGCGCGAGGCCCCCAAGGTCGGCTGGTGCTGGGCGGGCAACCGGCACACGTGGCTGGGGTTCGCGTCGGGGGCGGGGCGGAGGGGGTCAGCGGATGGGGCGTAGGCAGCGGCCGATTCCGTCCGCGCTGTCGTAGGGGCTTGCGAGATAGTCGCCGTCCTCGCAGCCGTGGTCGCCGGGGAACATGACCCGGTACTGGGCCTCGTCGGAGTCGCAGGGCACCGTCTTCAGGTCCGGCTCGGTCCAGCTGCCGTCGTTGCGGGCGCAGGAGCCGGTCGTGAGGTTGGGCCTGGTGTCGCTGAGGCCGGGGAACAGTCCCAGCAGCAGGGCCGTCACCAGCGTGACCACCATCCCCAGCAACCCGAGCGGGATCAACACCGCCACCCCCTCCGGCCGTTGGAACACCGGCTTGCCGGGGTCCAGCGGGGGGCGCCAGCCGGGGGTGACCGGGGCCGGTATGCGCTTGATGCCGGACAGCGCGCCGAGGTTGGTCAGCAGGACGACCGGGGTGATCACCACCGACAGCAGTCCCCACCAGCCCGTGATCAGGGTCTCCGCCTGCATCTCCCGGAACACCGACAGCGCGCAGCTCCGGCAGAACACGCCCTGCCGCTTCAGGGACCGCATGATCACGATCATGCCCTGATGCCCCCGCACCGTCACCGGCGCCGCGGGCCCGGCCCCGCAGACTCCGCACCCCATGGGGGCCTGCGGGTACCCGTAAGGGACTCCGGGGTACGGCTGCGGGGGCGACGGGAAGCTCAACGGGGCACCTCTCGGCGAAACATGGCTGGCATCGCACCCTATCCAGCGGCTCAGCCGCCGAGTTGCTCGGGCAGTGGCCCGGTGTGCGCCACGATCAGGCCCGACACCGCTCGGGTCAGGGCCACGTACAGCCGTCGCAGGCCGGTGCGTTCGTCGGGTTCGCCGTCGACCACGGCGCGCGGCTCGTCCAGCACCACGTAGTCGTACTCCAGGCCCTTGGCGAGGGAGGCCGGGACCAGGGTCAGGCGGGTCTCCTCGGTGGTCTCCTCTCCGGGCGCGAGGAAGCCGATGCCGGTCGCCGCGAGGGCCTCGGCGAGCGCGGGCACGCGGGCGTCGGCGGCGATCAGACCGGTCGAGCCCTCGTTGCGCAGCAACTCCTCGCACGCGGTGACCACTTCGGCCACCCCGTCCACCGCGCGCACCTCGAAGAAACCGGGGTTCTCACGGACCGAGGCGACCGGGGTGAGGCCGGGAGCGATGTGGGGGAGCAGCCGGGAGGCGTACGTGATGACGTCCGTGGGGACGCGGAAACCTGCCGTCAGCTCCTCGATCACGCCCTCGCTCTTGCCGAGATGGGCCAGCGCCTCGTCCCAACTCCGGGTCGCCCAGGGGGTCGTACCCTGCGCGAGGTCGCCGAGGACGGTGGCGCTGCCGGTGGTGCAGCGACGGCCGACGGCGCGGTACTGCATGGGGGAGAGGTCCTGCGCCTCGTCCAGGACGACATGGCCGAGCGAGTGGGTGCGCTGGATCAGGTCGGCCGCCTCGTCGATCAACACCGCATCGGCGGAGGACCACTTGGCGGACTTCACGCTGCGCACCGGCTTGGCCCAGAGCACGGCCTTCTGCTCGTCCTCGTCCAGGATTCCGGCCGCGTGCTCGGCGAGGAACTCCCCGTCGGAGAGCAGTCGCAGCACCAGCTTGGCCGGATCGGCGGGCGGCCAGACGGCCTTCACAACCGCCTTGACCGCGCTGTTGCGCGCGACCGCGTCCTGCACCCGGTCGTCCGGCGCCTCCCCGGCCCGCTCCATCTGCACCAGCACCGCGTGCGCGATCCGCTGCGGCAACGCCTCGCGCGCGGCGCCGTACCGGATCTCCCGGCCCAGCAACTCGCGGACGATCTCCTCCAGTTCGTACGCCGGGACCCGCCAGCGGCGGGAGCCGCGCACCACCATGACCGGCTCGGTGGGCATCGTCACCTGCGCGTACAGCGCCCGGCGCAGCACCTCGGCCATCCGGGCGTCGCCCTTGAGCACGGCGGCCCGCGCCTCGTCGGTGCCGCGCACCTCGACATGGGCCACGAGGTCGTCCACGGTGGCCTGCTGCACGCTCAACTCGCCCAGCGCGGGCAGCACTTGCTCGATGTAGTGCAGGAAGGACCGGTTCGGCCCGATGACCAGGGTGCCGGTGCGGGCGAGCCGTTCCCGGTGCGCGTAGAGCAGATAGGCGACCCGGTGCAGACCGACCGCCGTCTTGCCCGTACCGGGACCTCCCTGCACACACACCGTGCCGCCGAGTCCGCTGCGGACGATCTCGTCCTGCTCGGGCTGGATGGTGGCGACGATGTCCCGCATCGGGCCGACGCGCGGGCGCTCGATCTCCTGCTGGAGCAGCTTGCTGGTGGCCGCCGTCTCCGAGGGGTCGGAGAGGTGCTCGTCCTCGTACGCGGTCAGCTCGCCGCCGGTGTACCCGAAGCGGCGGCGCAGCCCGACGTCCATCGGGTCCTTCTTGGACGCCCGGTAGAACGGCTGCGACACCGGCGCGCGCCAGTCGATGACCATGGGGTCGCCGTCCGCGTCGTGCACATGCCGGCGCCCGATGTAGAAACGCTCGCTCTCCGCCCCTTCGGCCTGCTCCGCCCCCGGCGCGTGCAGATAGTCGAGCCGGCCGAAGAACAGCGGGGTGTCGCTGAGGTCGGCCAGCGCCTTGATCCGGTCGTTGATCTGGCGGGTCAGCACCACCGCGTTGACCCAGTTCGCGGCGACGTCCTTGATGTCCAGCGCCTCCACGTCCTCCCGCATGGCGCGCAGGGCGGCACGCGAGTCGGCCAGATGGGTGCGTTCACGGGTCAGGGGGGCGCGGGGGTCGTCGAGCGGTTCGGGCGCGGTCGCGGACAAGGGAGTGCCTCCGGTGGTACCTGCTGCGTGGTCACGAGGCCGGATACGGCCTGAACGATGCCGTCCGGTTACCGTCCGGACGGCGGCACTCCGAGGGGAGGCGGGCAAGAGCGGAGATTGTAGGCGGGGCGGGCGGGGGGAGGCCAATGAATATCCGGGCGCGCCCGAATCCCGCCCGGAGCCGGTCCGGAGTCGAACTGACGTGCTTGTGCGGCCGATCATGTAGGACATACGTTCACCGCCATGTCCATGACGCGCAGAAGCATCCTCCGCGGCATCGCCGCAGCCCCGTTCGCCGGCGCGGCCGGCGCCGTCCTCGCGCCCGCCACCGCGTACGCCGCCACCATCGACCCGGCGCAGTTCGCCCTCACCACCCGTACGGGCAACTCCTACGGGCAGTTCGCCGACCTGAACGCGGGCCTGGCGGCCAAGCTCACCACGGTGGACGCGACCGCCGTCCTCGCCGACACCAACCGCAAGGCCACCCGCCTCACCAGCGCGGGCACGGCCCAGGCGTTCGAGGCCGGCTTCACCTGGGACAGCGGCGACCAGGCCGTCGACTACTGGATCCCGCAGGGCGTCACCACCAGCGCCGACGCCTACGGCAACGGTGTCTACCCCGACGGCGGCAGCAACAAGGCCGTCCTGGTCTCCTGGTACTTCGAGACCGACCCGGACGGCGACGGCACCGACGACTACCCCCTGGACAAGGGCCTGCGGCTGACCTTCGTCAACCACAACTCCGCCTCCGCGCCCACCTACCGCCACGTGCTGCTGGTCGAGCCGGTGAAGACCGCCACCGGCGAGTTCTCCTTCAACCCCATACGCAAGCACGCCGGCGGCATCCTCTGGTACGGCAACCTGCTGTACGTCGTCGACACCTACAAGGGCCTGCGCGTCTTCGACCTGAACACCCTCTTCCAGGTCGACACCACCCAGGCCGACTCCTGCGGCCTGGTCGACGGCACCTACTACGGCTACGGCTACACCTACGTCCTCCCGCAGAGCGGCGCCTACGACAACACCGGCAAGTACCTGCGCTACTCGGCGATCGGCCTCGACCGCGCCAGCACCCCGGACAGCCTGGTGGTCAGCGAGTACTCCGAGGACGGCGCGGTCGACTACTCGGGCACCTCGTGGACCGGTACGGGCGCGCCCACCACCACGCCGAAGGTCGTGCGCTGGAACCTCGACTACACCACCCGCTCACTGTCCTCGGGCACGCCGAGCGAGGCGGTCACGGTCGCCCAGAAGAAGATCCAGGGCGTCGTCTCCCGCAACAGCAAGCACTACCTGTCGGTCAGCAACGGCCCCTCCGGCACGGGCGCCCTGCGCACCTTCACCTCGGGCGCCTCGACCGCGAGCACGGTGTGCAACCTGGCCGTGGGCTGCGAGGACCTCAGTTACCACACCAGCGGCGCCTCGGGCTGGGCGTTCACCAAGTCGGTGATCTGGAACCTCAGTGAGTACGCGGGGAAGCGGTACGTCTACGCCGTGCACGCGGACGGGTCCTGAGCGGCTACCCCTAGGGGGTTTAGGGGGCCGGGTGTGAGGGAGGGCTCCACCCGCGGGTGCAGAGGGAATGCTTTGAGAACCGACCCGTGGGTGTATTCCGGACTTATGCCGGAAGTCTCACCATGGAGACATGAGCGCAGCGATCCTTCACCCCGCCCCATCCCGTCCGTCCGGCGCCACCGCGGTGGCCGGAGAACACCGCCATCACGTTCTGGGCGAGGCCCTACGCGCGATCAAGGTCTACGCGCAGGCCGCCTTCGGCGTGGTCATACTCGGCGAGTACGGCGAGGAGGCGGGCGTCCACCGCAGATACGGGGACGCCCTCGGGGACCCGTAACCGGGTCCTAGTTCTCCTTCGTGCCCTCCGCCAGGATCTCGTCGGCGTCGACGATCCGGTAGGCGTAGCCCTGTTCGGCCAGGAAGCGCTGGCGGTGGGCCGCGAAGTCCTGGTCGATCGTGTCGCGGGCGACGACCGAGTAGAAGTGCGCCCGGTGGCCGTCCGCCTTGGGCCGCAGCACCCGGCCGAGCCGCTGGGCCTCCTCCTGCCGGGAGCCGAAGGTGCCGGACACCTGGATGGCGACCGTCGCCTCGGGCAGGTCGATGGAGAAGTTGGCGACCTTGGAGACGACCAGCACGCTGATCTCGCCCTCACGGAAGGCGTCGAACAGCTTCTCCCGCTGGGCGTTGGAGGTCTCACCCTTGATCACGGGCGCGTTCAGATGCTCGCCCAGCTCGTCCAGCTGGTCGATGTACTGCCCGATCACGAGGACCTGCTGTCCGGCGAACCGGCGCACGATCGCCTCCGTGACCTTCCGCTTGGTCGCGGTGGTGGCACAGAAGCGGTACTTGTCCTCGGTCTCGGCGGTGGCGTAGGCGAGCCGCTCGGAGTCGGTGAGGTTCACGCGGACCTCGACGCAGTCGGCGGGCGCGATGTAGCCCTGCGCCTCGATCTCCTTCCACGGCGCGTCGAACCGCTTGGGCCCGATCAGGGAGAACACGTCGGACTCGCGGCCGTCCTCGCGCACCAGGGTCGCGGTCAGACCGAGGCGGCGGCGGGCCTGGAGATCGGCGGTGAACTTGAAGACAGGAGCGGGCAGCAGATGGACCTCGTCGTAGACGATCAGACCCCAGTCACGGGAGTCGAAGAGTTCGAGGTGCGGGTAGACACCCTTCCGGCGGGTGGTCAGCACCTGATAGGTGGCGATGGTGACCGGCCGGATCTCCTTCTTGGTGCCGCTGTACTCGCCGATCTCGTCCTCGGTCAGCGAGGTCCGCTTCACCAGCTCGTGCTTCCACTGCCGCGCGGAGACCGTGTTGGTGACCAGGATCAGCGTGGTCGACCCGGCCTGCGCCATCGCCCCGGCGCCCACCAGCGTCTTGCCCGCGCCGCAGGGCAGCACCACGACACCGCTGCCGCCGTGCCAGAAGTTCTCCACGGCCTGCTTCTGGTACGGACGCAGCGCCCAGCCGTCCTCGCGCAGGTCGATCGGGTGCGCCTCGCCGTCCACGTATCCGGCGAGGTCCTCGGCCGGCCAGCCCAGCTTGAGCAGGGTCTGCTTGATCTGTCCCCGCTCGGAGGGGTGCACGGCCACGGTGTCCGGGTCGATCCGGTTGCCGACCAGCGGGGCGACCCGCTTGGAGCGCAGGATCTCCTCCAGCACCGGCCGGTCGGTGGTGGTGAGCACCAGCCCGTGCGCCGGGTGCTTGCTCAGGGTGAGCCGGCCGTACCGGTCCATGGTCTCGGCGATGTCGACCAGCAGGGCGTGCGGCACGGGATACCGGCTGTACTGCACCAGCGCGTCGACGACCTGCTCGGCGTCGTGCCCGGCGGCCCGCGCGTTCCACAGGCCGAGCGGGGTGAGGCGGTAGGTGTGGATGTGCTCCGGGGCCCGTTCCAGCTCCGCGAAGGGCGCGATGGCCCGACGGCACTCGTCGGCCCGCTCGTGGTCGACCTCCAGGAGCAGGGTCTTGTCGGACTGGACGATCAGCGGACCGTTCACGTGTGCCATCCTTCCGCGCGGCCAAACCTCCAGTGTGCCCGATGCGCGCCGCGTACGGGGGCCGGAGGGCGGCTCCCGGGGTCAGTCCTCCGCCAGCTCGGCCACCCCGGTGATCCGGTGCAGGGGGTAGGTGCGGACCTCGTCGGCGGTGTGGTCGTAGGCGGTGACGAAGCCGCCCTCGACGCGGATGGGGGCGACGACGCGCTGGCTGGCGGCGCCGTCGGCGTTGACGTAGCCGATCCAGACGGCCTCGCCGGTCATGACGGCCGCCTGCATGGTGGCGAGGGTGTCGGCGGGGCTGGTGCGGGGGAGTTCGCCGCCGACGGGCTGCGGGCCGGGCGCCTTCAGCGGGGCGGTGGCGGCCAGGTCACCGGCCCGGATGGCGCGGACGGCCGCCGTCAGCAGCACGCTGTCCGGGGCCGGCGGGCCCTCCGGTACGGGCTCGGGCGCGGTGCGCGGCGGGGTGCGGTGGGCGTCGGCGCGGGTGATCAGCACATCGCCCTGGGCGGACTCGGCGGCGGGCGCGTAGCCCAGCGAGCGCAGGCCCTCCAGCAGGGTCGCCGGGTCGCAGGGCGCGGCCAGCACGGTCGGGGCGAGGCGGCGCAGCCGCAGGGCGGCGGCCCGCTTGTCGGCGATGATCTCGTTCAGCACCGAGTCGTCGTCGCAGCGGACGTACGCCGAGGCGACGCCCACCCGCAGGTGCCCGTGCCGACGGGCCACGTCGTCGATGAGATACGTCAGCGGCTGCGGTACCGGGGTGCGGGAGTGCTGGGCGAGGAAGGCGTGCAGGTCGGCGGCGGTCTGCCCGGCGTCCAGCGCCCGGCGTACCGAGGCGGGGGTGAACCGGTAGACGGTCGCGCCGCCCTTGGACTCCACGTCCGCGAGCACCCCGAGCGTCTCGGCGAGGGGGCGCAGCAGCGGGCCGGGGGCCACCGCGGTGAGGTCGGCCTGGAGCAGGACGTGGTCGAGGGGTTCGGGGAGGAGGGGTGCGAGGAGTCCGACGGCGACGGCCGTGTGCTGTCCGGCGGGGGAGAGGGGGGCGCCGTCCGGCTCGGGGGCCGTGCCCAGCAGGGCCCGGCCGTGGCTGGAGAGGGCGCCCCGGCCGGTGACGCCGAGGAGTTCCGCCTCGCTCAGCGTCCAGCGGGCCAGCCGGATACGGAGGTCCTCGGTGCCGTCGCGCTGAGGAGTGCGCAGCGGGCGTTCCCAGGTAAGCCGGGTCAGTACCGCCTCCGGCGCGGGTGCTACCCCGGCGGGGAGCTCGGCCAGCAGGGTCAGCACCCGGTGCCGTACCTCGGGGGCGGCCGAGCGGTCCAGGCCGGGGCCGAGCGCGGACAGGGCGCGGTCCTTGATGTCCCGGCCGCCGATCAGCCCGGCGGTGCGGGTCGCGGCGAGCCAGGCGGTGGCGAGGCGGCCCCAGCGTTCGGCGACGGGGCGTTCCAGCCAGCTGTCGTAGGCGGGGGTGGGGGCGTAGCGCTCGTCGGCCGCGCCGTCGGAGGCCAGCAGGCCGGCGGCGTAGGCCAGCTCGATCCAGAACGCGGCGAGCGGCTCGGGCGCGTCGAGGGCGACGGCGGTCCGCTTCAGGTCCCGCACGCTGAGCCCGCCCGCCCGGAGCACGGCCGGACCCCCCTGGTCCCAGTGCTTCAGCAGCTCCTCGACGGTGGCGAGCGAGGTGTACGCCTGCCCGGCGGCCGTCGCGTCCACGATCCGGGGCGCGTGGGCCACGGACGGCTCCACGGCGGGCGGCACCGGCTCGGGCACCCGGTGCGCCCGGCCGCCGCGCAGATGCAGCGCGACCTCGCGGGGCAGCACGACCGTGCCGGGCGCGGTCGGCAGCAGCAGGCCCCGGTCGAGCAGCCAGCGCAGATGGGCGGCGGGGTCGGCGGTGACCTGGCCGTACGGCGGGCCCCACATCAGCCGGGCCAGCACCTCGCGGGCGGCCTCCGGGGCCCCGGCGAGCAGCGCGTCCATCCGCTTGCGGTCGGCGAACAGGGCGGTGAGCGCGTTGACGGCGGAGACCGGGTCGTGGGTGGAGGGCAGCCCCGCCGTGTTGACGATCTGCTGCACCCGCCCCGGAGACATGCCGGACGTCGCCTCCCGCACGGTCGGGCCGAGCCCGGTGGGGGAGGGGTGCTGGGGGAGGGCGCGAGGAGTTCGCGGGCGGTGCGGACCAGGTGCAGCCGGTCGTCGTCGCCCCAGATCAGGGCCTGCCGGCGCAGCGCGGCGACGGTGTCCGGCAGTGCCTCGGTGACGGCCGGGTCGCCGTCGTCACCGGCCAGCAGCTCGTGCAGCGTGTCGTAGGTCGCCGGGTCCGGGGCGACGGCGAGGGCCTGCGCGGTCTGGAGGGCGAAGCGGTCCAGGTGCTCCAGCGCGCGCAGCACCGAGGCACGGGTGCCCGCGCGGGTGGCGAGCTGGGTGAGATCGGTGGGGACGGGCGCGACGAGATCGGGTCGGTCGCGCAGCAGCGCGGCCAGCGAGGCGTCGTCCCGCGCGCGGAGTGCCTCCGCCAGGGACCGGGGGGCTGAAGATGCCTCGGGGCTCATCTGACCCACGTTAGCGGCTGGGGCAAGCGGCGGCCGAGGGTCCCGGGGGGCCGCTCCGTCCGCGTGGGCCGATTGGTGGCGGTCTGCGCTACCTTCCTTCACGGGGTTCAACCGCCGTCGCCCCGGAGGGGTTTCCGTTGGGGATCGAGAGCGACCAGGTCGTCTACGAGTATCTGAGCCGTGTCGGGGACGTGGCGCAGCAGCGGCAGTTGCCGTCGTCCACCCGCATGCGGCTGGTGTCGGAGCTGCGCAACGAGATCGACCGGCACCGGTCGAGGGCGACGGTGGACAGCCCGGCCGCCGTGCGCCGCATCCTGGACCAGATCGGCAGCCCGGACGACGTGGTGCGGTCGGCGGGCGGGAAGGGCCCGGCGACGCAGCCGCCGCCCACCGCCGTGCCCGCGCAGCCGGAGCCGGAGAAGCCGGAGCGGAAACCGAGGGGGTTCAAGGGGCTGCGCGCCGCCGTGCCCCGGCCGCGTCCGGCCGAGCCGGGGCCCTCCGTACCCGCCGACGGGGCTTCCCCGCCGCATCTCGCGTCCGCCGACGAACTCGGCGAGTCGCTGACCCGGGCCGACTGGTGGCGGGTGCAGGACGGGCCGTTCGGCGCGGCGGCGGCGGACTCGGTGCCGGGGTTCGTCGGCGGGGTGGAGATCCCGGAGATGCTGCGGCGGCCGCCCAAGGAGCCCCCGCAGGAGGTGAAGCCGAAGGAGGTCGTGGCGGACCCCGTCGAGGTGGTCCCGCGCTCCGGGTTCCGGCGGTTCGTCCCGCTCCCCTCGGTCGGCTGGACCAACCCGCTCCTGCTGCTGGGCGCCGCCGCGCTGCTGGCCGGGGCGGTGCTGGGCAACTGGTACGCGCTGCTGCTCGGCTGGCTCATCGCCTACGGCTCCCGGCGGCTGACCCCGGCCGAGACCAAGTGGGCGGTACTGGTCCTGCCCGCGCTCGCCCTCGCGGCCGGGGTGGGCTACCTGTGGGGGCGCGACACCGGGCGCTGGGGGACACCGGTGGCCGAGGGGCACATGAGCGACGCGCTCGCCGAGATGTGGCCGTGGGTGGTGCGGGGGGCGGCGGTGAGTTCCGCGCTGTTCCTGCTCTGGCGCTCGCAGCGGAGGCGGTAGCGGGACCCGGCCCCTCTTCTCGCGACCCCGGCCGGGCACAATGGCGGTCATGCCTGCCGTGTCTCCCGCGTATGCGCCCACCGTCGGTTTCGACCTCGACATGACGCTCATCGACTCCCGGCCCGGCATCCGGGCCTGCTATCTCGCGCTGTCGGAGCGGACCGGGGTGTACGTGGACGCCGACCTCGCGGTGACCCGGCTCGGCCCGCCGCTCACCGAGGAACTGGTGAACTGGTTCCCGGCCGCCGACGTCCCCGCCGTGGCCGACCTGTACCGGTCGATGTACCCCGAGTACGCCATCACCCCCACCCTCGCTCTGACCGGCGCCCGCGAGGCCGTCGACGCCGTCCGTGCCGCCGGCGGCCGCACCCTGGTCGTCACCGCCAAGTACGAGCCCAACGCCAAGCTCCACCTCGCCCACCTCGGCATCGAACCGGACGTCGTGGTCGGCGACCTCTGGGCCGAGGACAAGGCCCGAGCCCTCCGCGAACACGGCGCCCACATCTACGTCGGCGACCACACCGGCGACATCCGAGGCGCCCGCGCAGCCGAAGCCCTCTCGGTAGCGGTGGCCACGGGCCCGTGCAGCGAGAAGGAACTCACCGAGGCAGGCGCAGACACGGTCCTCACAGACCTGACGGCTTTCCCGACCTGGCTGACCACGCACATCACCTCGGCCCAGGGCCACTGATCGGGACTACCCGGGCCGTGCCGACCCCCTATAGGGGGTGTCTTGTCGATCACGCCGGGCTCGCGACGCCTGGCACCGCACCTCGCCGCGTTGTCGTCGGTCCCCGATGCTCCGCATCGACTCCCTCCTCCGCCTTGCGACGCACGGCACCAGACGCCGCTCCCTCATCCGGCCTGACCGACAAGACACCCCCTAGGTCGTGTCCGGAAAGTGGCGCCGTCTGCCCGGAGGGCAGGGCTCGCGGCGTCTGGTGCGTGCGCTCGCAAGGCGGAGGGTCGCCCTCGTACTGGGCGTACGAGGACGATCCCGACGACGCCGCTGGGGGTCCCCCCTGCTCGCAGAGCTTGGGGGAACGTGCCAGGCGTCGCGAGCCAGGCGGGACTTTCCGGACACGGCCTAGGGGCGCGGGGAACTGCGCGACCAGCCACGACGCACCGTCAGCCGCCGACGTGCCGATGCACAGCCAACCTCAGCGCCCCGCCCCCCGGGCCTCGCGCCGACCCGCCGCAACAGAGCGGAGCACTCCCGCCCCCGCGATCAGAAACCCGACCGCCATCAACATGCTCAGACCGAACATGTAGGTCGGGAACGGATCGCTGCCGAGGAACAGCGGCGCCACCGTGACCAGCGTGGCCACGGCACCGAGGAAGAAGACGACGACGCCGGCGCGGATCAGTCCGTCACCGGGCCCGGCGGAATTCGTTTGGGTTTTGTCACGCACCGGACCAGGGTAGTTCCCAGCCCGAGAGAACAACCGGGGAGCACCTTGTCACCCGCCCGAAGACCATTAGCCTTGGTGTCGGCGGGTCATGGTCGACCCGCCACAGTGCTACACCGAGCCGTTTCCGAGCTTTTCCCGACGAGTACGAGGACGAGGACAGACGTGCCCACCGGCAAGGTCAAGTGGTTCAACAGCGAGAAGGGCTTCGGCTTCCTCTCCCGCGACGACGGCGGCGACGTCTTCGTCCATTCCTCGGTCCTGCCCGCCGGAGTCGAGGCACTCAAGCCCGGACAGCGCGTGGAGTTCGGCGTCGTGGCCGGCCAGCGCGGTGACCAGGCGCTCTCCGTGACCGTGCTCGACCCGACCCCCTCGCTGGCGGCCGCCGCCCGCAAGAAGCCCGACGAACTGGCCTCGATCGTGCAGGACCTCACCACCCTGCTGGAGAACATCACGCCGATGCTGGAGAAGGGCCGCTACCCCGAGCGCACCTCGGGGAAGAAGATCGCCGGCCTCCTCCGCGCCGTGGCGGACCAGCTCGACGTCTGACAGCCCCCTCAGGGGAACGCCAGCGCGTCAGGGCCGAGGGCCGGGACGAGGCCCTCGGCCGCCGCACGCGTCAGCAGCCCCCGGATCGCCGCGTACCCGTCCTCGCCGAGGTCGGCGGTGAACTCGTTGACGTACAGCCCGATGTGCTGGTCGGCGACGGCCGGGTCCATCTCCTGGGCGTGCTCCATGACGTAGCCGCGCGACGCCTCCGGATCGTCCCACGCGGCCCGGACCGAGGTCCGGAAGGCGTCAGCGAGCCGCTCAAGGGTCTCGGCGCCCAGCGACCGCTTGGCGATGATCGCGCCGAGCGGGATCGGCAGCCCGGTGGTCCGCTCCCAGTGCTCGCCCATGTCCGCGAGCTTGTGCAGCCCGTACTCCTGGTAGGTGAAGCGGGCCTCGTGGATGACGAGCCCGGCGTCCACCTTGCCGTCGCGCACGGCCGGCATGATCTCGTGGAACGGCATCACCACGATCTCCCCGACGCCCTCCGGGAGGGTGTCCGCGGCCCACAGCCGGAACAGCAGGTACGCCGTCGAGCGCTCGCTCGGCACCGCCACCGTGCGTCCCGTGAGGTCGGCCCCGGCCTCCCGCGTCAGTACCAGCGGCCCGCAGCCCCGGCCCAGGGCGCCGCCGCAGGGCAGCAGGGCGTACTCGTCCAGGACGTACGGCAGCACGGCGTACGACACCTTCAGCACGTCGAACTCGCCGCGCTCGGCCATGCCGTTGGTGATGTCGATGTCCGCGAAGGTCACGTCCAGCGCGGGGGCACCGGGGACACGGCCGTGGGCGACGGCGTCGAAGACGAAGGTGTCGTTGGGGCAGGGCGAGTACGCGATCTGCAGGGGCTCAGTCGTCATGCGTGTTCCAACTCTCCAGTGCGGGCGCTAGCTTCCCGAAGGCCCCGGTGAGGGCGGCGAGCGCGTCGCCGATGCGCCAGGCGTCCCGGTCGCGGGGGCCGACCGGGTTGGACACCGCGCGGATCTCCAGCACCGGCACCCCGTGCGCGGCGGCCGCCTCGGCGACCCCGAAGCCCTCCATGCCCTCGGCCAGCGCGCCGGGGTGACGCTCGCGCAGGGCGGCGGCGCGGGTGGCGGTGCCGGTGACCGTGGAGACGGTCAGCACGGTGCCGGGGCGGGCGCCGGTGGCCGCGACGACTTCTCGTACGAGTGAATTCGGCGGCAGATGGGTGACGGTGCCGAAGCCGAGGTCGGTGACCGGCAGGAAGCCGTCCGGGGTCTCGGCGCCCAGGTCCGCCGCGGTGATCGCGTCGGCGACCACCAGCGAGCCGACGGGTGCCTCCGGCTGGAAACCGCCCCCGATCCCGGCCGAGACGACCAGACCGTAGGGGGTGCCCGCGAGGGCGGCGGCGGTCAGCGCGGCGGCGGTGGAGGCGGCGGCGAGGGCGGGGCCCACACCGGCGGCCAGCAGGTCGAACCCGCCGTCCGTGCGCAGCAGCGTCGCGCCGGGCAGCCGTACCTCGTCGGCCGGGCCCGGAAACGCCCCTGCCACCGCGTCCCGTTCGGCCGGGACGGCGGTGGCGAGAAGGACGCGCTCACGGGCGTTCACGGGATCGGAAGCCTCCGTCAGGAGGTCGCCTTCTTGAGCTTGTAGCTCCACAGACCCTTGGCCGACGACCCGGTGCCCATCTGGATGGACAGCGTGTTGGTGGTGCCCTGGGTGCCGTACTGCGCGTTGAAGAACGCGCTGCCCGGGATGGTGGAGTACGTCTTCTTGCTGACGTCGGTGAACTGGCGGCCGTTGACCAGCAGGACCCAGCCCGCGTCCGCGATCTTCGGGTCGACGCCGACACGCACGGTGTCGCCGTCCGGGTCCACCGTGATCGTCTTCTCGTCGCCGGCCTTCTTCGCGCACTCCGCGAGGGACTTGGCGGTCAGCGTCTTGTCGCCGTTGTAGCAGAGCGCCTCGGAGCTGACCGAGTTGTCCCCGACGGTGACGGTGGAGACGGGCGTCGGCTTGTCACAGGCCGAAAGAGCGAGCAGTCCGGCAAAAACGGCACCGGCGGCGGCGAGCGCCCGGCGGCGTCGCGGGGCGGATTGCAGCGAGGTCATGGCCGAAGGCTATCGGGCCCCCCGCGCGGGGAGTCCACGTGGGGTACGACACGTCCGCTCCGTCAGGCGACGCGTGGCCGGGTCCGGCCCCCGTGCCGGGCCGCCGCCAGCAGGCCCCTGAGGGTGGTCAGCCAGCCCAGGGCCACCAGGGCGGCGGCCACCGCCAGGCCGACGGTGCCGTTGAGGGGCATGACGATGCCCACCGCGCCGCCGAAGACCCAGGCCATCTGGAGGATGGTCTCGGAGCGGGCGAAGGCCGAGCTGCGGACGGCCTCGGGGACGTCCCGCTGGATCAGGGCGTCCAGGGAGAGCTTGCCGAGGGCCTGGGCGAAACCGGCGACGGCGGCCAGGCAGGCCACCAGGACGGCGCCGAAGAACACCGCCGCGACCACGGCGACCCCGAGCGCCACGGCGACCACCGTCACGATGATGATCTCGGGCGCCTTGGAGCGCAGCCACGCCCCCACCGCCGTACCCAGCGCGTTGCCCGCGCCCGCCGCCACGCCGACGATGCCCAGCGAGACGGCCGCGCTCTCCCCGGCCAGCGGGTGCTCGCGCAGCAGGAACGCCAGGAAGAAGATCAGGAACCCGGAGAGGCAGCGCAGCGCCGCGTTGGCGCCCAGCGCGTGGGTCACGGCGGGCCCGACCGTCCGCAGCCCCGGCCGCTTGCCCTGCTGGCGCCGCTGGGCCCCGTGCAGATGCCGTTCGTCCGCCGCGAGCAGCGCCGTGTCCTCGCCCTTGGCCGAGTCCACCGTGCGCGGCAGTGAGAAGGACAGGAACGTACCCGCCACGAAGATGACAAAAGCCCCGTACAGCGGCCAGGGGTCCCCGACCGTCTGGAGCCCCGCCCCGATCGGCGCCGCCACCCCGGTGGCCAGCAGCCCGGCCAGCGTGACCCGTGAGTTGGCCTTGACCAGGGAGAACGCGGGCGGCAGCAGCCGGGGCACGACCGCGCTGCGCACCACCCCGTACGCCTTGGACGCCACCAGCACCCCGAGCGCGGCCGGATACAGCTCCAGGCCGCCGCTCGCCACCGCCCCCGACAGCACCAGCGCCAGCAGCGCGCGGGCCAGCATCGCGCCCGCCATCGCGGCCCGCCGCCCGTGCGGGAGCCGGTCCAGCAGCGGGCCGATGACGGGGGCGAGGACGGTGAAGGGCGCCATGGTGATGGCGAGGTAGAGCGCGACCCGGCCACGGGCCTCGTCGGTCGGCACCGAGAAGAAGACCGTGGAGGCCAGCGCCACGGTGATCATGACGTCCCCGGCACCGTTCACCGCGTGCAGCTCGATCAGTTTGCCGAGCCCCGACTCGCCCGCCCCGTGCGCGTGGGTGACCCTCCGGATGCCGCGCGCCGTGCCGGTCACTGGCAGATGCAGGGCACGGCCGACGGAGCGGACGACACCGCCGACGCGGCCCGAACCGCCGCCACCGCGCCCCCTGTCCGTGGCTGCCACGTGCTTCATAGTGCCCCGAGTGGCCGTCCGATGGGCGGTTTGCGGCCAAGCGAGTCGACCCGGACCCGTGAAGATCCATCGCTTCGGAACCCGCCGGGTGGCCGCGGACTGTCCCCCACCACGGGCGACGGGGTAGCGTGCGTATCTCAGCCATAACGCAGAATGGATGGCAGAGGTGCGCCCGCGCGTGATCGGACGCGGACGTCGATGCGGCCCACAGGTCCGCTCCGTCCGCTTCACCGCCGGAGTGCATCCGCACTCGTAGACGGCGTAGGAGAGAAGCGATACCTGTGAGCGCAGCGACCACGCGAAGCCGCACCCCTGACCGCCTGTGCGCCGAGGCGGTCGACCTCGCCCGCACCGCAGCGGAGGAGGCGGCCGCTCCCGGCGTCGTCGGTGAGCACATCGGCGTGGTGTCGGAGGGTGACCGAGTGGTCACCCACTTCTTCGAGTGCAAGGAACCGGGCTACAGGGGCTGGCGCTGGGCCGCCACCGTCGCCCGCGCCTCCCGCGCCAAGATCGTCACCCTGGACGAGGTCGTGCTGCTGCCCGGCCGCGACGCCCTCCTCGCCCCCGAGTGGGTGCCCTGGAGCGAGCGGCTGCGCCCCGGCGACCTCGGCCCCGGCGACCTCCTGCCCACCGACGAGGAGGACCTGCGCCTGGAGCCCGGTTTCTCCGGCGAGGAGGAGCCGCCGCCGAACTCCGCGCTGGCCGGGGGTCTGACGGAGGTGGCCGAGCGTGAGGACGCCGAGGTCACCGCCGGCGGCCCCGCCGTCCAGGCAGGGCCGCCCGCGCGCGGCTCGATCACCTCGGTCGCCGAGGAACTGGGCATGCGCCGCGCCCGCGTGCTGTCCCGCTACGGCCTGCATGTCGCCGCCGACCGCTGGGAGGAGGCGTTCGGTCCGAAGACCGCGATGGCCCAGGCCGCCCCGGCCACCTGCGCGACCTGCGGTTTCCTCGCCCCGATCGGCGGCTCGCTGGGCCAGGCGTTCGGCGTCTGCGGCAACGAGTTCTCCCCGGCCGACGGCCGCGTGGTCTCCCTCGCCTACGGCTGCGGCGCCCACTCCGAGGCCGCCGTCATGCCGACCCCGCCCCGCCCGCCGCTGCCCGTGGTGGACGAGACGCAGGTCGACCCGTTCCCGCTCCGGCCCGCCGCCGACTCCGGCTCGGTCCCGGCCGAGGGCGACGCCGAAACGGCGGAACTGGGCCACTCGTAACGAAACGACGGGCCCGCCCGCCCGCACGTACGCCGCGCGGGACGGGCCGTCAGGTCGCTGTACCTTCAAGACTCACGTCGATGATGGAGAGTGACCGTGAGCAAGTACGTGCGGCCGGCGGCCGAGGGCGCCGACCCCTTCGGCACCGCCCGGCTCCGCCGCGGTGTCCTCGACGCCTGGGCCACCAGCCCCGCCCGGTTCCGTGAGGACGCCAACGCCGAGGAGGACCTCGTCCTCGGCGGCTACCGCGACCGGCTCGTGGTGGAGCTGGCCCAGAACGCCGCCGACGCCGCCGCCCGCGCGGACACGCCCGGACGGCTCCGGCTCACCCTCAAGGGCGGTGTGCTGATCGCCGCCAACACCGGCGCGCCCCTGGACGCCGCCGGAGTCGAGTCGCTGTCCACCCTGCGCGCCTCCGCCAAGCGGGAGCGGTACGACGAGCACGCCACCGTCGGCCGGTTCGGCGTCGGCTTCGCAGCCGTGCTCTCCGTGACCGACGAACCCGCGCTGGTCGGCCGGCACGGCGGGGTCCGCTGGTCGCTGGCCGAGGCCCGCGAGCTGACCGGGGAGACCTCCCGGCACAGCCCCGGCCTGGGAGACGAGGTGCGCCGCCGCGACGGCCACGTCCCGCTGCTCCGGCTGCCGTTCGCGGCCGAGGGCACCGCGCCGGACCCGTACGACACCGCCGTCATCCTGCCGCTGCGCGACGCGGCCGCCGCCTCGCTGGCCGAGCGGCTGCTGGACGCCGTGGACGACTCGCTGCTGCTCGCCCTGCCCGGCCTCGAAGAGGTCGTCGTCGAGGTCGAGGGCCGCGAGCCGCGCACCCTGCGCCGCAGCACCGAGGACGCCGTCACCGTCGTGGACGACTCCCGCGACGGCACCACCCGCTGGCGCACCGTCGCAGCCCACGGCCCGCTCGACGCCGCCCTCCTCGCGGACCGCCCGGTCGAGGAACGGCTGCGCCCGCACTGGTCGGTCACCTGGGCCGTGCCCGAGGACGGCGAGGGCCGCCCGGTAGGCCCCCGCACCGCGCCCGTGCTGCACGCCCCCACCCCCAGCGACGAACCCCTCGGCTTCCCCGGCGTGCTCATCGCGTCCTTCCCGCTGGACACCACCCGGCGGCACGCCGCGCCCGGCCCGCTCACCGACTTCCTGGTGGAGCGCGCGGCCGACGCCTACACCGAACTCCTCTCCGGCTGGCGCCCGGTGACCGAGGGCGCCATCGGCCTCGTCCCCGGCCCGCTCGGCAAGGGCGAGCTGGACGGCGCGCTCCGCCAGGCCGTGCTGGACCGGCTGCCGCGCACCGCGTTCCTGCCCCCGGCGCTGCCCCCGCACGGCGACGACGAACTGCCCGAGGCGCTGCGCCCCCGGGACGCCGAGATCGTGGAGGGCGCGGGCGCGGACACCGTGCGCGTCCTCGCCGAGGTGCTGCCGACCCTGCTGCCCGCCGGTCTGGAACGCCGCCCGGAGCTGCGCGCGCTCGGCGTGGCCCGGCTGCCGCTGGCCGACGCCGTGGACCGGCTCGCCGGTCTGGAGAAGGAGCCCGAGTGGTGGTGGCGGCTCTACGACAGCCTCGCCGGGGTCGACCCCGAGCGGCTGTCCGGGCTGCCCGTGCCGCTCGCCGGGACCGGCCGGACCACGATCGGCCCCCGCCAGGTGCTGCTGCCCGCCCCGGACGCCGGCGCGCCGGACGCCGAGGTGCTGGGCCGGCTCGGCCTGAAGATGGCCCACGCGGACGCCGCCCACCCGCTGCTGGAGAAGCTCGGCGCGCTGCCCGCCACCCCGCGCGCGGTGCTCACCACCCCGCAGGTCCGCGCCGCCGTCGCCGCCTCGCTGGACGACGACGGCGGGGCGATGTGGGAGGAGGACGCCCCCGGCGCCGACGAACTCGCCGACACCGTGCTGGCGTTGGTGCGCGACGCGAACCTGGAGCCCGGTGACGAGCCCTGGCTCGGCGCGCTCGCGCTGCCCGACGAGGACGGCGAACTGGCCCCCGCCGGTGAACTGGTCCTGCCGGGCAGCCCGTTCGCCCGGGTGATCCGCGACGGCGAACTCGCCGCCGTCGACGCCGAGCTGGCCGCGAAGTGGGGGGCCCAGCCGCTGGCCGCCTGTGGGGTGCTGGCCGACTTCGCGCTGGTCCGCGCCACCGACGTGGTCCTCGACCCGGACGAACTGGAGCCCCGCGACAGCGACTTCGCCGAACCCGACGACGCCGGGCTGCTGGACGCGGTGGACGTGTGGTCCGAGGACATCCTCGACCGCTTCCCGGACAGCCCCGTGCCGCCGGTCGCCACCGAACTCGTCGCCGTGCGCGACCTGGACCTGGTGGACGACGACCGCTGGCCCGAGGCCCTCGCCCTGCTCGCCCAGCCCCCGCTGCGCGACGCCCTCGTCCAGCCGGTCCGTGTCCTCCTCCCGGACGGCACCCACGAGGTCGTACGGCCCTACACCGCCTGGTGGCTGCGCGGGCACCCGGTGCTCGACGGCCGCCGCCCGGCGGGCCTGCTGGCCGCGGGCGGCGACCCACTGCTGCGCGGCCTGTACGACGAGGCGGACGCCACCGGCTTCCACGACGAGCAGGTGCTCCGCGCCCTCGGGGTGCGCACCTCGGTGGCCGCGCTGCTGGACGAGCCGGGCGGCGCCGCCGAACTCCTCGACCGGCTCGCCGACCCCGACCGGCCGGTGACCCCGGTCCAACTGCACGGTCTGTACAGCGCGTTGGCCGACCTGGACCCGGAGCAGGTGACCCTCCCCGACGAACTGCGCGCGGTACGCGACGGGCTCGCGGTCGTGGTGGACGCGCGGGACGCGGTGGTCGTCGACTCGCCCGACCTGCTGCCCTTCACCTCCGGAGTGCCGCTGCTCCCCGTACGGCCGTCCCTGGCCGGCTCGTTGGCCGAGCTGTTCCAGGTGCGGCGGCTGAGCGAGTCCGTCACCGGTGCGGTGGACTCCGAGGGGGCCGAGCATGAAGTCCCGGACGCCGTGCGGGCGTTGCTCGGGCCGGGGGCCCCGGCCGGCTATGTCGAGCACGACGAACTCCTCGTGGACGGCGTCGAGATCGACTGGCGTCTCACCGACGACGGTGTCCTCCACGCGGCCACCCTGGAAGGCGTCGCCGCCGGTCTCGCCTGGGCCGCCGGCCAGTGGCCCCGGCGCTTCGAGGTGGCCGCTCTGCTGGAGGACCCGTCCCGCACGGAGGAACTGGCCCGGGACCGTTGGTTCGACTGAAATACGCCGCCTGAGCTGGGGCTTCACAGGTTGGTCGCAGAATCTTCGATTCCCGTACAACCGTCCCCTCGTGTCGCACGTCTGATCGTGTGAGCCAACAGGCTCACACGTTCAGGGGGGTCCCACCCTCCACAACGCAGGGGAACGCACATGCGTATTCGCGCTTCCGTGGCCGCCGTGACCGGCGCCCTGGCCCTCTCCGCCCTCGCCGTCCCGGCCGCACAGGCCGCCGGTCACCCCGTGGCCTCCTCCGAGAAGTCGGTCGCGAGCAAGGTCCTGCACGCCTCCCACGGCGTCAAGGGCTTCGGTGTCAGGACCCAGGGCACGCCGTACGACATGGACGTCACCTTCTCGAAGGTGAACGTCAAGAGCGGCAAGAACATCGTCGTCGGCACCACGAACGTGGTCCGGGTCCCGGTGTCCTACACGCTGACGCACGGCGTGGACGTCGACATCGACGCCCCCGACTTCGTCACGGGCCTCGCGCTGTACCGGGGTACGTCGTTCGACTACGGCGACAACGAGATCGACAGCGACCCGGCCGTCTGCACCGCGACGTCGGCGACCGTCGCCTCCTGCAAGGCCACCGTCGAGATCGACCCGATCTTCCTCTTCAACGAGGACGCGGCCACCTGGAAGACCGCGGCCTTCGCCGTCGCCTTCAACGGCCAGGACCCGTTCGACCCGCAGGACCTGAGCAAGGTCGGCGTCGCGGTCAAGGACAAGGCCGCCTCCAACAAGCTCCAGCGCTACTCCCGCCAGACGGTCAACGCCTCCCCGGAGCCGGTGAAGAAGGGCAAGACCATCACCGTCACCGGCGCGCTGACCCGCGCGAACTGGGACGACTCCCGCTACCACGGCTACACCTCGCAGTCCGTGAAGCTTCAGTTCAAGAAGAAGGGCGCCAGCGCCTACACCACGCTGAAGACGGTCAAGACGGACTCCAAGGGCAACCTGAAGACCACCGTCAAGGCCTCCGTCGACGGCTACTTCCGCTACAGCTTCGCCGGCACCTCGACCACCCCGGCGATCGACTCGACCGCCGACTTCGTCGACGTGCGCTAGTCCGCGAGTGGTGAGCGGTGTACGGGCGGGCTCCTGACCAGGCAATGAGTAGGCAAATTCCGGTCAAGGAACACCCCGCCCGTACAACCGTGCGGACCTCTCACGGATCTGATCACCCGAGTCGACCGACTCCCCGATCACTTCTCCCCCAGAGGGAAACGCACATGCGCATACGTGCCACCGTGGCCGCCGTCACCGGCGCCCTGGCTCTCGCCGCCTTCGCCGCTCCGGCCGCGCACGCCGCACCGGCCACGCCGTACACGATGAACGTCAGCTTCTCGAACCTGAAGATCGCCTCGTCGATCAAGGTCGGTACCACCAGCAAGGTCAGCACCACCTACTCGTACACGCTGACCCACGGCACGGACGTCAAGGCGACCGCCGCCGACTTCTACAGCGACGCCTACCTCTACCGAGGCTCCTTCGCGGACCCGTCCGCCACGGTCGAGGGCGACGACTTCGCCACCTGCAAGGTCGTCACCAGCACCACGCTGACCTGCACCGGCACCATCGACGTCTACCCGTCCGACGGCGACCTGACCGCCGCCGACGCCGGCAAGTGGTCCCTGGCCGCCGAGGCGACCGCCTTCAACGGCCAGAACCCCTCCAAGCCGGACTACAGCAAGGTCGGCTTCAAGGACCAGGGCGGCATGGGCACCACCAGCCTGCTGCGCTACTCCAAGCTCACCACGGACGCCTCGCCCGAGCCGGTCAAGAAGGGCAAGACCATCACGGTCACCGGCACCCTGACCCGCGCGAGCTGGGACTACAACAAGTACTACGGCTACGGGGCGCAGTCCGTGCAGCTCCAGTTCGCCAAGAAGGGCTCCACCACCTGGAGCACCCTCAAGACCGTCAAGACGGACGCCAACGGCAAGCTGAAGACCACCGTCACCGCCTCGGTCGACGGCGCCTTCCGCTACGTCTACGCCGGCGTCTCCACCACGGCGGCCGTCACCTCCGGCGGCGACGCGGTCGACGTGCAGTAACCCCCGCCGTGGGGTGACCCTCACACCGGGAAGCGGCGGCCGACCCATCGCCACACGAGTTCCAGGGCGGCCGCCGCCACCACCGCCACTCCGACCGCCGTCCACGGCATGACGTTGCCGACCAGGCGCAGGGCGAAGAAGTCCTGGAGCCAGGGGACGGTGAGGACGAAGAGGAAGGCGACGCCCATCGCGGCCACCAGGGCCACCCGCCACCAGGTGTAGGGGCGGGCGACGATGGCGAGGACCCACATCGATATCAGGAACAGGGTCAGCGTGGCCGCGCTGGTCTCGGCGGACAGCGCGCCCGCGCCCGTGTAGTGGTGCCGGGCCAGCAGATACGTCACGAAGGTCGCCACCCCGGCCAGCAGCCCGCCCGGTATCGAGTACCGCATCACCCGGCGCACGAAGTGCGGCCGCGCCCGCTCCTTGTTCGGCGCCAGCGCCAGGAAGAACGCCGGGACGCCGATGGTGAGCGTGGACAGCAGCGTCAGATGCCGGGGCAGGAACGGGTACTCCACCTGCCAGCACACCACCAGCAGCGCCAGCAGCACCGAGTACACCGTCTTGACCAGGAACAGCGTCGCCACCCGCGTGATGTTGCCGATCACCCGGCGGCCCTCCGCGACCACCGAGGGCAGCGTGGCGAAGCTGTTGTTCAACAGCACGATCTGCGCCACCGCGCGCGTGGCCTCCGAGCCCGAGCCCATCGAGACGCCGATGTCGGCGTCCTTCAGGGCCAGGACGTCGTTCACCCCGTCGCCGGTCATCGCGACGGTACGGCCCTCGGACTGGAGCGCGCCGACCATCTCCCGCTTCTGCTGCGGGGTGACCCGCCCGAACACCGTGGCCCGGTCCACCGCCACGGCCAGGCCGGCCGGGTCCGCGGGCAGCTTCCGCGCGTCCACCGCCTTCCCGGACAGCCCCAGCTTGTGCGCGACCGCGCCCACCGACACCGCGTTGTCCCCGGAGATCACCTTGGCCTGCACGTCCTGGTCGGCGAAGTAGCGCAGGGTCTTTGCCGCGTCCGGGCGCAGCCGTTGCTCCAGCACCACCAGGGCCACCGGCCGGGCCCCGCGCGCCGGGTCGGGACCGTCCAGGTCACGGGCGGCGCGGGCCAGCAGCAGCACCCGCAGCCCCTGCTCGTTCAGCCGGCCGGTCTCCGCCAGCGCGGGGTCGTCGGGGGCCAGCAGCACGTCAGGGGCGCCCAGCAGCCATCCGGCCACCTTCCCGTCCCCCTCCTCGAACGCGGCCCCGCTGTACTTGCGGGCCGAGGAGAACGGCAGCGTGCTCACCGGGCGCCGGTCCCCGCCGTGGCCGTCCGGATAGGCGTCGATGATGGCCTGGAGCGAGGCGTTGGGACGCGGATCGGACGCCCCGAGCGCGGCCAGCACCTCCCGCACCCGGCCCTCGTCCGCCCCGTTCAGCGGTTTCAGGCCGGTCACGTCCATGCCGCCCTCGGTGAGCGTGCCGGTCTTGTCCAGGCAGACGGTGTCCACCCGGGCCAGGCCCTCGATCGCGGGCAGCTCCTGCACCAGGCACTGCTGTCGCCCCAGCCGGATCACCCCGATCGCGAAGGCCACCGAGGTCAGCAGCACCAGCCCCTCCGGGACCATCGGGATGATCCCGCCGATGGTCCGGGCCACCGAGCCCTTGAAGTCGTTGCTCTTCACCACGAGCTGGGTGACGATCAGGCCGAGCGCGGCCGGGACCATCATCCAGGTCACGTACTTCAGGATGGTCGAGATCCCGGACCGCAGCTCGGAGTGGACCAGCGTGAACCGGGAAGCCTCCTCGGCCAGTTGGGCCGCGTACGCCTCCCGGCCCACCTTGGTCGCCTGGAAGGCCCCGCCGCCCGCGACCACGAAGCTGCCCGACATCACCGGCTCGCCGGGATGCTTGACCACCGGGTCGGCCTCGCCGGTCAGCAGGGACTCGTCCACCTCCAGACCGTCGGCCTCGGCGCACACCCCGTCCACCACGATCTTGTCGCCGGGCCCGATCTCCACCAGGTCGCCCAGCACGATCTCGCTGGTCGGCACCTGGACCGCCCGGCCGTCCCGGCGCACGGTCGGCCGGGACTCCCCGATCACCGCGAGCGAGTCCAGCGTCTTCTTCGCCCGCCACTCCTGCACGATCCCGATCCCGGTGTTGGCGAGGATCACGAACCCGAACAGGCTGTCCTGGATCGGCGCGACGAACAGCGTCACCACCCACAGCACACCGATGATCGCGTTGAACCGGGTGAACACGTTCGCCCGCACGATCTCGCCCAGCGAGCGGCTGCTGCGCACCGGGACGTCGTTGACCTCCCCCCGTGCCACCCGCTCCGCGACCTCCGCGCGGGTCAGGCCCGCCGGCCCGGTGGTGGGCGGCGCGACCGGGTGCACGGGGTCCAGTCCGGCACCCGCGTCGACATTCGTCATGCATCCGACGTTACGTGCCGAATCCCCGCTTCACCTGCCGGGCGGACCGATCTCCGGGTAACGCCAGGGGCGCCCCCGAGAAGGTCTCGGGGGCGCCCCTGATCAAGCCCCGGAGCAGGCCCCGGATCAGCCCAGCGCGGGCGGTCCCGCGTCGGCCCCGGTGCCCCATGAGGAGGGCGCCGGCCCGACGGTGAAGGACAGCGAACGGTGCGCCCGCAGCGCCCCGGTGGTCAGATACGTCCGCCCGTACGCGGCGCCGTCCAGCCGCGCCGACCGGACATAGCGGGTGTCCGCCGAGGTGCCCGGCGCGGTGATGGTGAGCGCGCCGTGCGGGTAGTACCGGCGGTCCAGGGTGAGGTCGACCCGGTCGAACACCGGGGTGGACAGGCCCCAGGTGTCGTAGCCGGGCTGGACCGGGAAGACGCCGATGGACGACAGCACGTTCCAGGCGGACATCGTGCCCAGATCGTCGTTGCCGGTCATCCCGGTCGGCCCGTCCGTGAACAGGGTCAGCGCGGCATGCACCACGTCCGTCGTCTTCCACGGCTGCCCGGTGGACAGATAGGTGTAGGGCGCGATCAGGTCGGGCTCGTTCTGCGGGTTGTACTTGTCCGCGTTGTAGTAGTCGTACGGCCCGTTCACCCACACCTCGCGGGCGGTCTTCGCCGGGTCCTCGGTCAACTGCCCGTAGGCGAAGAAGGAGTCGAGCCGGTCGTTGGCCGCCTGCTTGCCGCCGATCAGGTCCACCATGCCGGGCAGGTCCTGCGGTACGAGCCACTGGTACTGCCAGGACGTGCCCTCGTGGAAGCCCTCGCTCTTGGCCGGGTCGGCCGGCCCGGTGAAGGCGCCGGAGGCGTCACGGGCGCGGAAGAAGCCGGTCGAGGGGTCGAAGATCTTCCGGTAGTTCCGTGCCCGCGCCGCGTACCGGTCCGCGTCCGCTCGGTGTCCGAGGTCGCGGGCCATCCGGGACAGCATCGCGTCCGACAGCGCGTACTCCAGCGTGGCCGACGCCCCGTGGTCGTAGTCCGAGTCGCCGGGCTTGGCGTGCGGGCGGTCCTTGACGTAGGGGGCGAAGCCGTCGGCGAGGTACTCCCGGTTGGCCTCCCGGCCCACGGCCGGCGAGTCGGCGGGCGGCACGCCGTCCGCGTTCTTCTTCAGCGCCCTGTAGGCCCGGTCCTCCCAGCCGTGCAACAGCCCCTGCTGATAGGCGTTGGTGAGGAACGGCGTGACCGGGTCGCCGGTCATGATGTTGGTCTCGACCGTGCCGTACCCCCACTTGGGCAGCCAGCCGCTCTCCTCGTCGATCCGGATCACCGAGATCGCCATGTCCCGCGCCTCACGCGGCGCGAGCAGCGAGAGCAGCTGGGACTGGGTGCGGTAGGTGTCCCAGAGCGACCAGTTCTGGTAGTAGGTGAAGCCCTGGGTGCGGTGGATCTTCTGGTCCCAGCCGGTGTAGCGGCCGTCGGTGTCGCTGCCGATGTTCGGCGCGAGGAACGACCGGTACAGCGAGGAGTAGAAGGTCCGGCGCAGCGTGTCGCTCCCGCCGCGCACCCGCACGTCGCCCAGCCGGTCCTCCCAGGCCCGCTGGGCCGCGCCGCGCACCGCGTCGAAGGACCGGCCGCCCTCGGCGCGCAGATTGCCGAGCGCGCCCCGCGCGTCCACGTAGGACAGCGCGGTGGTGGCCTCGACCGTGCGGTCCTTCCGGGTGTCGAACCGCAGGTAGGCGCCGTCCGCACCGGTCTTCGCGCCGTCGCTGAGGGTGGACCCGGTCCAGGTGCCGTGGGCGGTGAAGGGGCGGTCGAAACGGGTGACCGTGTAGAGCGTGTAGGGGACCGTGTCCTGGCAGAAGCCGCGGCCGGTGAGCCTGGTGCGCACGGTGTGGTCGTCCAGGATCTCGACGTCGGTGGCGACCTTGGTGTGCAGCGACTGGCCCGCGTTCAGCAGGACGTTGGCCTTGTCGGTGGCCGGGAAGGTGTAGCGCTGCACGCCGGTGCGGGCGGTCGCGGTCAGCTCGGCCTCGATGCCGGAGTCCAGGCCGACGCGGTAGTAGCCGGGGCTCGCGGACTCGTCGTCGTGGCTGAACTTCGCGGCGTACTTCGCGTAGTCGGTGGTGGTGACGTCACCCGTGGTGGGCAGCACCGGGAGGTCACCGCCGAGGCCGCAGCCGACGCCGGAGAGGTGGACCAGGGAGAAGCCCCGGATGTGGTCCTGGGCGTAGTCGTAGCCGGTGTTGTGGCCGGTGTCGGGGGAGAGCTGCACCATGCCGAACGGCACCGCCGCGCCGGGATAGGTGTTGCCCTCGTTCTGGGTGCCGATGAACGGGTTGACGAGGCCGGTCAGCCGGGCGGGCGGGTCGGCCTGCGCGTGGGCGGGGGTGGCCAGCAGCGCGGTCGCCGCCAGCGTCCCGGCCATGAAGCGGCCGATATGCCGTGTCCATGTCATGCAGAAACCTCTGAGGTGGTGGGCCGGAGTTGCTCAGGGGTGGTTCAGGACAACGTTGTCAGCGCTTTGGGCGCGCGCAGTACAACGTTGTCATCGGACAGCAGTGGGCATGACAACACGAAACCCGCATTCCCGTCCAGAGGTCCCGCACGACCCGGAGGTCACTCGGCGGGGACGGTCTCCCGCTCGGCTGCGGCCCGCTTGATCGCGGCGTCCCGCCCGCGCACGTACCAGATGCCGATCAGGCCGAGGCCGGCCCCGGCCAGGCAGGTCCACACCCACCACAGGTGGCCGTGGTCCTCGAACCAGCCGTAGAAGGGGAGCTGGACCAGGAAGAGGACGAACCAGACGATCGTGCCGCCGGTGATGGTGGCGACCACGGGACCCTCCAGGGGCTCCGGCGCTTCGTGCTGGGGGGTCCACTTCGTCATGGGCACAGCTTACGAGGCGCCATGCCGCGCCCGGCAGTCCGCTGCCCCAGGGACATTCGGTGAATATCTACGCGCGGAGATAGCGATCTAGGCTTCATACGTTCATACTGAAGCGGTTTGTCTTTGACTGTTTCTGTTCGTACGAAACTCCAAAGGGGCTCGGGGGAACCCTGAATGGTGAAGAGGACTCGCATGCCCACCTCGGCCACGGCCCAGGCTCCTTCCCCCGAACAGCCAGGCGGAAAGCCCTCCCAGAGCGCCGTCGACCGCTACTTCAAGATCTCCGAGCGCGGCAGCTCCGTCGCCCGGGAGATCCGGGGCGGTTTCGCCACGTTCTTCGCGATGGCGTACATCATCGTCCTGAACCCGATCATCCTCGGCAGCGCCAAGGACATGTACGGGCACCATCTGGACAACGGCCAGCTCGTCACGGCCACCGCGCTCACCGCCGCCTTCACCACCCTCCTCATGGGCGTGATCGGCAACGTCCCGATCGCGCTCGCGGCCGGGCTCGGCGTCAACACGGTCGTCGCGCTCCAGCTCGCGCCGCGCATGTCGTGGCCGGACGCGATGGGCATGGTGGTGCTCGCCGGCTTCGTGGTGATGCTGCTGGTCGCCACCGGTCTGCGCGAGCGCGTGATGAACGCGGTGCCCTACGGGCTGCGCAAGGCCATCGCCATCGGTATCGGCCTGTTCATCATGCTGATCGGCCTGGTCGACTCCGGCTTCGTCACCCGTATCCCGGACATCGCCCAGACCACCGTCCCGCTCCAGCTCGGCACCGGCGGCCACCTCACCGGCTGGCCGGTCCTGGTCTTCGTGCTCGGTGTCCTGCTCACCCTCGCGCTGATCGTCCGCAAGGTGCCGGGCGCGATCCTGATCTCCATCGTGGCGATGACCGTCCTCGCGGTGATCATCAACCTGGTCGCCAAGGTGCCGTCCTGGGGCCTGACCACCCCGAAGTGGCCGGGCAACCCGGTCGCCACCCCGGACTTCGGGCTGATCGGCAAGGTCAGCCTGTTCGGCGGCTTCGGCAAGGTCGGCGTGCTGACCGGCGTCCTCTTCGTCTTCACCGTCCTGCTGTCCTGCTTCTTCGACGCCATGGGCACGATCATGGGCGTCAGCGACGAGGCCAAGCTGACCGACGCCCAGGGCCAGATGCCGGGCATCAACAAGGTCCTGCTGATCGACGGCCTCGCGGTCGCGGCGGGCGGCGCCAGCTCCTCCTCGGCCACCACCTGCTTCGTGGAGTCCACGGCGGGCGTCGGCGAGGGCGCCCGTACGGGTCTCGCCAACGTCGTCACCGGCGCGCTGTTCGGCGTCTCGCTGTTCCTCACCCCGGTCGCCACCATGGTGCCGTCCCAGGCCGCCACCCCCGCGCTGCTCGCGGTCGGCTTCCTGATCCTGGCGGGCTCGATCCGGGAGATCGACTGGGCCGACTTCACCATCGCCATCCCGGCCTTCGTGACCATGGTGATGATGCCGTTCACCTACTCGATCACCAACGGCATCGGCATGGGCTTCATCACCTTCGTGGTCCTCCGCCTGGCCGCCGGGCGCGGCCGGGAGGTCCCGGTGGCGATGTACGTGGTCGCGGCCGTCTTCGGCTTCTACTACCTGATGCCGGCCCTCGGTCTGACCTGACCGGGGCGCGGCTGAGGTCTTCTGCGGGGTCACATGAGTCTCATGTGACCCCGTAGAACTTCTCGGTCTCGTCGACGGCGGTCTGGAACCGCTCGTCGAAGTCGTCCCTGACGAGCGTGCGGATCACATAGTCCTGCACGCTCATTCCCCTCCTGGCCGCGCGTTCCCGGAGCCTCTCTAGCAGCTCCCCGTCCATCCGCAGGCTGAGCACACTGGTCCCCATGCGTACGAGGGTCGCCACATCCCGCCACCCGATGGGTCACTTTTCGGAACCGACTCACTCGTACGGGTGACGATTGAACACAGTGGCGGACATCACCAGGCGTGCCGTGCGGGGTGGTGTTCCTTAGTGAGAGTAATGAGTTAGGCTAAAGACATGTCGGACCTCACCCACGGCGACGACGTGGCCGCCGTGAACTCCCTCCGCTCCGCCGTGATGCGGCTGTCCCGTCGACTCAAGCACCAGCGGGTCGACGAGTCGCTGAGCCCCACCGAGATGTCGGTCCTGGGCACGCTGTCCAACTGCGGACAGGCCACCCCGGGCGAGCTGGCGCGCAAGGAGCACGTCCAGCCGCCCTCGATGACCCGCATCGTCGCGCTCCTGGAGGCCAAGGGCCTGGTCCGGCTCGAGCCGCATCCCGAGGACCGGCGCCAGAAGGTCGTCACCCGGACCGAACAGGCCGAGGCGATGCTCGTCGAGAGCCGCCGCAAACGCAACGCGTTCCTGGCCGGCCTGGTCGAGGGCCTCGACGAGGACGAGTGGGCGACCCTGCGCGCCGCCGCCCCCGTCCTGGAGAAGCTCGCGCAACTGTAGCCACGGCATCGCTTCAGGAGGCGAACTTTTGAGTACGGGACCCGGAGCAGCTTCCGTCCCCGCACCGGCACCTACTACCCCGGCCGTCGGCAGAGCCTCGATGTTCAGCTCGCTGAAGGTCCGGAACTACCGGCTGTTCTTCGCCGGGCAGGTCGTCTCCAACACCGGCACCTGGATGCAGCGCATCGCCCAGGACTGGCTGGTGCTGAGCCTCACCGGCTCCTCGGCGGCCGTCGGCATCACCACCGCCCTCCAGTTCCTGCCGATGCTGCTGTTCGGCCTCTACGGCGGTGTCCTCGTCGACCGGCTGCCCAAGCGGCCCGCGCTGCTGTTCACCCAGTCCGCGATGGCCCTCACCGGCCTCGCGCTGGCCGCCCTCACCCTCTCCGGACACGTCCAGGTCTGGCACGTGTACGTGGCCGCCTTCGCGGTCGGTCTCGCCACGGTCGTGGACAACCCGGCCCGGCAGTCCTTCGTCTCGGAGATGGTCGGCCCCGGCCAGCTCCAGAACGCGGTCAGTCTGAATTCGGCCAACTTCCAGTCCGCGCGGCTGGTCGGTCCGGCCGTCGCCGGTCTGATGATCACCGGGGTGGGCACCGGGTGGGCGTTCCTCGCCAACGGGCTGTCCTTCGTCGCGCCCATCGGCGGGTTGCTGCTCATGCGCACCCGTGAGCTGCACTCCGTCGACCGTGCCCCGCGCGGCAAGGGCCAGCTCCGGGAGGGGCTGCGGCATGTCGCCGGGCGGCCGGAGCTGATCTGGCCGATCGTGCTCGTCGGCTTCATCGGCACCTTCGGCTTCAACTTCCCCGTGTGGCTCACCGCCTTCGCCGACGACGTGTTCCACGCCGGTGCCGGTGCGTACAGCCTGTTCAACACCCTGATGGCGGTCGGCTCCCTGATCGGCGCCCTGCTCGCCGCGCGGCGCGGTACGGCCCGGTTCCGGGTGCTGGTCGCGGCCGCGCTGGCCTTCGGCACGGTGGAGATCGTGGCGGCGCTGGCGCCCTCCTACTGGCTGTTCGCGCTCCTCATGGTGCCCATCGGCGCCTTCGGCCTCACGGTCAACGTCACCGCCAACACCGCCGTCCAGATGTCCACCGACCCGGCCATGCGGGGGCGCGTGATGTCCCTCTTCATGATGGTCTTCATGGGCGGCACCCCGCTCGGCGCCCCGCTCGTGGGCTGGGTGACCGACACGTACGGCGCCCGCTTCGGCTTCGTCGCGGGTGGCGTGGTCTCGGCCGCCGCTGCCGCCGTCATCGGGCTGTTCCTGGCCCGCGCGGGGGATCTCCGGCTGAGGCTGAGCTGGCACCGGGGCCCGCAACTGCGGTTCGTGCCCAGGGGGAGCGAGGAGCTGACGCCGACGGCGTGAGGCGTGGGTCAGGGCTCGTCGCGGATCAGCTTCATCAACAGGCTGTGTGTCTTCGCGTCCGCCGCTGCCACCAGGCCCCGGGTGTCCGGGCCCGGTGGCGTGCCGTCGAGCCCGGTGACCACGCAGCCCGCCGCCCGGCACAGGGCGGTACCGGCCGCGAAGTGGACGCTGTCGCAGAGGCCGGTGCCGTCGGTGACGTAGGCGGCTCGGCGGCCCACCGCCACCCACGTCAGGGCCAGGGTCGTGGAGACCACCCGGGGGCGGAAGCGCGCCACGAACACCGGGTGCGCAAGGAGGTCCGCGGCGCGGAAGGCGGGGGCGCTCGGGAAGGGCGGGTCCAGGTTGACGTCCACCAGGGCGGTCGCCGCCGAGGGGCGCAGGGGGGTGTCGGTGCCCTCGTGGCGACGCCAGGCCGTCTCGCCGTCGGTGCGGAAGACCTCGCCGGTGAAGGGGTCCGCCACGGCCGCCGGGCCGTCGCGGAGGGCCACGTTGACGGCGACGAGCCGGTGGCCCACGGCGTAGTCGAGGGTGCCGCACAGGGGGTCCACGAGCCAGAGGCGCCCGGTGTCGGGGGCGCCCTGCCGGCCGCCCTCCTCGCCGAGCACCGCGTCGTCCGGCCGGGCCGCGCGGATGACGTCCAGGACGGCCCGCTCGGCCGCCACGTCGGCCGCCGTGGCGAAGTCCCCGCCGCCCTTGTCGGTCCGGGCCAGATCCTTGCCGTAGCCCGCGCGCACCACTTCCGCGCCGGCCAGGGCGGCCGCTGTCGCCAACTCGAGGTCGTCGGTCACGGCGCCGCAGCGTACCCGTCTGGGATCGTGAGGGGATGAGACTCTTCGCCGCCGTGCTGCCGCCCCCGGGGGCCGTGGCGGAGCTGGGCCGGGAGGTACGGGCACTGCGGCGGCTCGCCGGGGCCGACACGCTGCGCTGGACCCAGCCCGACGGCTGGCACTTCACGCTCGCCTTCTACGGCGAGGTCCCGGAGGAGACC
Source organism: Streptomyces seoulensis (assembly GCF_004328625.1). Classification (NCBI taxonomy): domain Bacteria; kingdom Bacillati; phylum Actinomycetota; class Actinomycetes; order Kitasatosporales; family Streptomycetaceae; genus Streptomyces; species Streptomyces seoulensis. Next base: position 2,746,857 of record NZ_CP032229.1, on the reverse strand, counting down.
GTGCCCGAGCTGGAGCGCCGTCTGGAGCGCGCGGCCGCGCGGAGCACACCGTTCCCGCTGGCCCTCGCAGGAGGCGGCAGCTTCGGCCGGGACAGGGCGCTGTGGGCCGGGGCCTGCGGAGAACTCCCCGCGCTGGGCAGACTCGCCGAGCGGGCTCAGGCGGCCGGACGCCGGGCCGGGGCGGGCGGCGAGGAGCACCGGCACTACCGGGCGCATCTCACACTGGCCCGGGGCAAGGGCGACACCGCGCTACGGCCCTACGTCGACGCCCTCGCCGAATTCGCCGGTACCGCCTGGACGGTGGGCGAACTGGTCCTCGTCCGCAGTCACCTGCCGGCGTCCGGCGTGCCCGGTGAGCAGCCCCGGTACGCCCCGGTCGCCCGCTGGGCACTGGGCGCGGCCCGTTAGGCTCGTCGTCGTGGAACCGAAAATCCGGAACCGGATCATGGCCGGTGCGCTCGTGCTGATGCTGGTGGTCGTCGCCGTGGCGGCGGCCGTCCACTGACGGCTGCTGCCCAAGGCCGCTCCGCGGGAAATCCGCACGGAGCGGCCTTTCGTTTGCCGCCAGGCGCTTGCCGCTACGTGCTCGCCGCTACCAGGCGAACGCCTCCGGGGCGGGGCCCGGACCGGGGAAGATCTCGTCCAGGCTGGTCAGCAGCTCCTCGCTCAGCTTCAGCTCCACCGCGCGCAGCGCCGAGGCGAGCTGCTCCCCGGTGCGCGGGCCGACGATCGGGCCGGTGACGCCGGGCCGGGTCAGCAGCCAGGCGAGCGCGACCTCGCCGGGCTCCAGGCCGTGCTTGGCGAGCAGCTCCTCGTACGCCTCGATCCGGTTGCGCGTGGCCGTGTCCGCGAGGGCGTCGGCGGCGCGGCCGGAGGCACGGCGACCGCGCTCGGCCTCCTTGCGGATGACCCCGCCCAGCAGACCGCCGTGCAGCGGCGACCAGGGGATGACGCCGAGCCCGTAGTCCTGGGCGGCCGGGATGACCTCCATCTCGGCGCGGCGCTCGGCGAGGTTGTACAGGCACTGCTCGCTGACCAGGCCGAGGGTGTTGCCCCGGCGCAGGGCCGTCTCGTTGGCCTGGGCGATCTTGTAGCCGGGGAAGTTGGAGGAACCGGCGTAGAGGATCTTGCCCTGGGTGACCAGGACGTCGACCGCCTGCCAGATCTCCTCGAACGGGGTGTTCCGGTCGATGTGGTGGAACTGGTAGATGTCGATGTAGTCGGTCTGCAGCCGCTTCAGGCTGGCGTCCACCGCGCGGCGGATGTTCAGCGCGGAGAGCTTGTCGTAGTTGGGCCAGACGTCGCCTTCTGCGCCCATGTTCCCGTAAACCTTGGTGGCCAGGACGGTTTTCTCCCGCCGCTCGCCGCCCTTTGCGAACCAGGTTCCGATGATCTCCTCGGTACGGCCCTTGTTCTCGCCCCAGCCGTACACGTTCGCGGTGTCGAAGTAGTTGATGCCCGCGTCCAGCGCCGCGTCCATGATCGCGTGGCTGTCCGCCTCGTCGGTCTGCGGCCCGAAGTTCATGGTCCCCAGCACCAGCCGGCTGACCTTCAGACCCGTACGTCCAAGCTGCGTGTACTCCATGCCCACCTAGCCAACGTCTTGGAGCGCGCTCTAGGCAAGCGGTGGGGTCAGTCGCGGGGGAAGTCCTGGGTCTTGAGGAGGAGGTCGACCGACGTGCCGGTGAGGTCGACGTCCCCTCCGAAGGCGACGGTGTTGAACGAAACGCACAGCCACCCGGCAACGCCAGGATCACGTCGACACGATCAGGCCACGTACGGCTCCCCCAGCCCCCACGCCTCGTACATCGCCCCCGCGAACGCCCCCGCGATCCGGTGCTCGCCGCTCGCGTTGGGGTGGGTGCCGTCGTAGGTGTCCGTGTGGATGTCCCAGCCCTCCGGCGACGAGGCCAGGAGCAGCGGTGAACGGGGTTCGTCGAGGTCGGCGGCGGTCTTGGCGAGGAGGGTGTTGAAAAGGGCGACCTGTTCGGCGAAGGGGCCGTCCTCCTGGGCGCGTATGTTCGGGATGACCGGCAGGAGCACCATGCGTACGCGCGGACGCGCCTCACGGGCCGCCGAGACGAACGCCCACACGTTGTCGACCGTCTGCTCCGCGTTGGTGTAGAAGCCCAGGTCGATCAGCCCGAGGGAGACCAGCAGCACGTCGGCCCGGTGCGCCCGCACCGCCTCCCCGATCAGCGGAGCCATGTGCTGCCAGCCCTCGCCCCAGCCGGCGAGGTGGGCGCGGGGGAAGTCGGGGTCGGCGTACTCGTAGGAGTCGGGCTCCCCGGTGGCCTGGTCGTACAGCGTCTCGCGGGGGCCGACGATCTGGAACGGGCCGCCGTATGTGCCCCGCAGGTGCTGCCACAGCCGGTAACGCCACGTGTGTTCGCCCGCGCTCCCGATCGTCATGGAGTCACCTACGGGCATGAACCTGAGCATCCGCTCATGATGGCGGATCGCGGTACGGGCCCGCATCCGGGGCCGATGTGAGGCCGACCACCCCCGCGCGACGCCCGCGCCGGGTGGCAGTCTTGGACCATGCGCCGACCGTTCGCCCTGCTTGCCGGGGCCCTGCTCGCGGGTGCCTGCGCCCTGCCCGCCCATGCCGCGGACGGGGACCGGGGGTTCACCATCGAGGACCCCAGGATCACCGAGTCCAGCGGCCTGGCCGCCTCCCACCTGCACCCGGGCGTCTACTGGACGCACAACGACAGCGACGACGGCCCCTACCTCTACGCCGTCGACAGCCGCACCGGAAAGACCGTCGCCACGCTCACCCTGCGCGGCATCGGCGCCCCGCGCGACGTGGAGGCGATCTCCATCGGGCCGGACGACCAGATCTACGTCGGCGACATCGGGGACAACTTCCACGGCCGCTGGCCCTATGTCTGGATCTACCGTCTGCCCGAGCCGAAGATCCTCAAGGACCAGACGGTCACGGCCACGCAGTACGTCGTGAAGTACTCCGACGGCCCCCGGGACGCCGAGTCGCTGGTGGTCCACCCCAAGACCGGCCGCGTCTACATCATCGACAAGAACGAGGACGGCGGGCACCTGTACGAGGGCCCCGCCCAGCTGACGTCCTCGGGTACGAACCTCTTCCGCCCGGTCGCCCCCGTCGACCTGTGGGCCACCGACGCCGCCTTCTCGCCGAACGGCCGACAGCTCGCCGTACGCGGCTACTTCGGCGGAATCTCCTATGACTTCGACGGCGGCCGGATCAAGAAGCTGGACCGGCTGAACGTGCCCCTCCAGGGACAGGGCGAGTCCGTCAGCTACTCCGCCGACGGCACCAAGCTGATGTACGGCAGCGAGGGCGCGCAGAGCCAGGTGCGAGCGGTGGACGCGCCCGAGGGTGGCGCGGTGGCCTCCAAGTCACCGTCCACCGGCGGGAGTTCGGCCTCGGGGGAGAAGACCGGCGGGGGCGGCCTCAAGACCGGCGCCGTCCTCCTCGCCCTCGGCGCGGCCGCCGTTTTCGGCATGCGGATGATGCGGCGCAAGAAGTAGGCGCGGGGAACGGACAAGGGGCGCCCGGTCCACCACCGGGCGCCCCTTCTCACGCTGATCTACAGGTTTCAGATCCGCTCGATGACATAGTCGACGCACTTGGTGAGCGCCTCGACGTCGGCCGGGTCGATCGCCGGGAACATGGCGACGCGGAGCTGGTTGCGGCCGAGCTTGCGGTACGGCTCGGTGTCCACGATGCCGTTGGCGCGCAGCGCCTTGGCGACCGCGGCCGCGTCGATCTCGTCGGCGAAGTCGATCGTGCCGATGACCTGCGACCGCTTGGCCGGGTCGGTGACGAACGGCGTGGCGTACTTCGACTCCTCCGCCCAGGTGTACAGCCGGGTCGAGGAGTCCTTGGTGCGGCCGGTGGCGAAGTCCAGACCGCCCTGCCCGTTCAGCCACTCGAGCTGCTCGTTGAGCAGGAAGAGCGTGGCGAGCGCCGGGGTGTTGTACGTCTGGTTCTTGCGGGAGTTGTCGATCGCCGTGGGCAGGCTGAAGAACTCCGGGACGTGCCGGCCGGACGCGTGGACACGCTCGGCGCGCTCGATGGCGGCCGGGGAGAACACGCCGATCCACAGGCCGCCGTCGGAGGCGAAGGACTTCTGCGGGGCGAAGTAGTAGACGTCCGTCTCGGAGACGTCGACCGGGAGGCCGCCCGCGCCGGAGGTGGCGTCCACCAGGACGAGCGAACCCTCGTCGCCCCCGGCCACGCGCTTGATCGGCATGGCGACACCGGTGGAGGTCTCGTTGTGCGTGAACGCGTACACGTCCACGCCCGCCTCGGCACTCGGCTCGGGGTGGGTGCCGGGGTCGGAGGCGATGACGGTCGGCTCTGCCAGCCAGGGGGCGAGCTTGGCGGCCTTGGCGAACTTTGAGGAGAACTCTCCGAAGTTGAGGTGCTGGGACTTGTTCTCGATCAGCCCGTGGGTGGCGATGTCCCAGAAAGCGGTGGAGCCGCCGTTGCCGAGGACGACCTCGTAGCCGTCCGGGAGGGAGAACAGGGAGCTGATGCCTTCGCGGACCTGGCCCACCAGGTTCTTGACCGGGGCCTGCCGGTGGGAGGTGCCCAGCAGGGAACTGCCGGTCGCCGCGAGCGCGGCGAGCGCCTCCGTCCGCACCTTGGAGGGGCCAGCGCCGAAACGTCCGTCGGCGGGCTTGATGTCAGCGGGGATCTCGATGTCGGCCACGAGTCGGAGCGTATCGGGTGCGCGAAACCGGACGAAGCCGTGTCCGTCGGATGAGACGACTCCTCCGGGTCGTGGACTTGTGCGGTCGTACGACGAACCGATGATCGGGGAGTGCTTGTGGACAACTTCTGATGACGTTGCGTGATCGGATGCATCCTGGAGCCATGACCGATCGACGGGGTCGGACGGACGGGGGACTGTGATGGAGACGGAGAACGACGGCGGACTGGCTTCGGAGCTGCGGCGGGCCGTGCGGGGCGAGGTCCGCTTCGACGCGACGGCACGTGCGCTGATGACGATGGACGCGTCCAACTACCGGCGGGTCCCGCTGGGCGTGGTCGCCCCCCGGGACGCCGGGGACGTGGCGGCCGTGCTGGAGGTGTGCCGGGCGCGTGGGACACCGGTGGTCGCGCGCGGCGGCGGTACATCCATCGCCGGGCAGGCGACCGGTACGGGGGTGGTGCTGGACTTCACCCGGCACATGAACGGCCTGCTGGAACTGGACCCGGCCGGGCGTACGGCGAGGGTCCAGCCGGGCCTGGTGCTGGACCGGCTCCAGGCGGCGGCCGCCCCGCACGGACTCCGCTTCGGCCCCGACCCCTCCACCCACGGCCGCTGCACGCTCGGCGGCATGATCGGCAACAACTCCTGCGGCGCCCACTCGGTGGCCTGGGGCACCACCGCCGACAGCGTGCGCGAACTGTCCGTACTCACCGCGCGCGGCGAACGACTGCGCCCCGGCCGGGACTGGTCGGGCGCACCGGAGGGTCTGCGGACGCTGGTGGAGGGGGAGTTGGCCCGGCTGCGCACCGGCTTCCCCGACCTGCCCCGCCGTATCTCCGGGTACGCCCTGGACGCCCTGCTTCCCGAGCGCGGCGCCGACGTGGCCCGCTCCTTCTGCGGCTCCGAAGGCACCCTCGGCGTGCTGACGGAGGCGGTGCTGGACCTGGTGGCGGCGCCGGCCGCGCACGCCCTGGCCGTGCTGGGGTACGCCGACGAGAGCGCCGCCGCCGACGCGGCCTCCGGTCTGCTGCCGCACGGCCCGCTGACCCTGGAGGGCATGGCGGCCGACCTGATCCGGGCGCCGATCGGGCTCCCCGAGGGCGGCGCGTGGCTGTTCGTGGAGACGGGCGGCGCCTCGGCGGGGGAGGCGCGGGCCCGCGCGGAGGCGGTCGTGCGCGCGGCCGACGTGGTGGACGCACTGGTGGTGACCGACCCCGCCGCCCAGCGCGGACTGTGGCGGCTGCGCGAGGACGCGAGCGGTACGGCGACCCGGATGCCGGACGGTACGGAGGCGTGGCCCGGCTGGGAGGACTGCGCGGTACCGCCCGCCCGGCTCGGCGCCTACCTGCGCGACTTCCGCGCCCTGCTCGCCGACCATGGGCTGCGGGGCGCTCCCTACGGCCACTTCGGGGAGGGCTGCGTCCACGTCCGGATCGACTTCGACCTGCTCACCGAGGCCGGGGTGGGGCGGTTCCGCCGCTTCTCCGAGGACCAGGCCGACCTGGTGGTCTCCCACGGCGGCTCGCTGTCCGGGGAGCACGGCGACGGGCAGGCCCGCGCGGAACTGCTGCCGCGCATGTACGGCGCCGAGACGGTGGGGCTGTTCGAGCGGGCCAAGGCGGTGTGGGACCCCGACGACCTGCTCAACCCCGGCATGCTGGTCCGCCCGGCCCGCCTGGACGACAACCTCCGCTTCGCGGTGCTGCCCCGCCGCCCGGTGGACGTCGCCTTCGGCTACCCGCACGACGACGGAGACTTCCGCGCGGCCGTCCGCCGGTGCGTGGGGGTCGCCAAGTGCCGTACGGAGTCGGCGGGCGGGTCCGGGGTGATGTGCCCGTCGTTCCGGGCGACCGGGGAGGAGGAGCACTCCACGCGGGGGCGGGCGCGGCTGCTGCACGAGATGCTCGCGGGCGAGGTGATCACCGACGGCTGGCGCTCGGCCGAGGTCCGGGACGCCCTCGACCTGTGTCTGTCCTGCAAGGGCTGCCGCTCGGACTGCCCGGTCGGGGTCGACATGGCCACCTACAAGGCGGAGTTCCTGCACCACCACTACGCGGGCCGGCTGCGCCCCGCCGCCCACTACAGCCTGGGCTCGCTGCCGGTGTGGCTGCGGTGGGTGGCGCGTGCGCGGGCAGCGCCGCTGGTCAACCGGCTCGCCGCGGTGGGGCCGTTGGCCCGGCTGGGGAAACGGGTGGGCGGGATCGCGCGGGAGCGGGAGATCCCCCGGCTGGCGGCGGAGACGTTCAGCCGATGGTGGCGGGCGCGGCCGCCGGCGCCGGAGAGCGGGGGCTCGGGGCAGCTGGTCGTGCTGTGGCCCGACACCTTCACCGAGCATCTGTCGCCGTCCGTCGGGCGGGCCGCCGTCCGGGTGCTGGAGTCGGCCGGGCTGCGGGTGGCGCTGCCGCCGACCCTGCTGCCCGGCAGACGACCGGTGGGAGACGGCACCTCGCGCACACCGGCCGCGCTGCTCGGAGCACGCCGTGCCCAGGTCTGCTGTGGACTCACCTACATCTCCACCGGCCGCCTGGACCGGGCCCGCGCGGTGCTGCGCCGCACGCTGGACCTGATGGAACCGGTGCTGGAGGCCGGGGTGCCGGTCGTCGTCCTGGAACCGAGCTGCGCGGCGGCCCTCCGCACCGACCTCCCCGAACTCCTGCCCGACGACCCCCGCGCACCCCGCCTGGCCGCCGCCGTCCACACCTTCGCGGAGACCCTCCGCCAGTACGCACCCCACTGGACCCCGCCCACCCTCGACCGCCCGGTCACCGGCCAGACCCACTGCCACCAGCACGCCGTCCTCGGCGACACCGCCGACCGCGCCCTCCGCGCCTCAGCCGCCCTCACCGGCGACCTGACCGGCGGCTGCTGCGGCCTGGCCGGCAACTTCGGCTTCGAAAAAGACCACTTCGACGTCTCCCGCACCTGCGCGGAGGACCAACTCCTCCCCGCCCTCCACACCGCCCCCGACAACGCGACGACCTTGGCGGACGGCTACTCCTGCCGAACCCAGATCGAACAACTGACGGGGATGCGGGCCCGACATCTGGCGGAGGTACTGGCGGAGGGGCTGGAGGGGGAGGGGTGGCAGTGAGCGAGGAGTACGGGCGGGTCGCGGTCCTCTCCGACATCCACGGCGTGCTCCCGGCCCTGGAGGCGGTGCTCGCGGAGCCCGAGGTGGCGGCCGCCGACCGGATCGTCGTCACCGGCGACATCGCGGCGGGCCCGCAGCCGGCCGAGGTGCTGGACCTGCTGCGCGGACTGGGCGACCGGGTCCGGTGGCTCGGCGGGAACGCGGACCGGGAACTGGTGGAGTTCCGCCGGGGCGAGCGCGCGGAGATCCCCGACCCCATCGGGGTGTTCGCCGCGCGGGCGCTGCGTGCAGAGCAGGTGGACCTCCTGGCCGCGCTGCCCGCCACCGTGACCCTGCGCATCCGGGGCCTCGGAGAAGTGCTGTTCTGCCACGCGACTCCGCGCGACGACGAGGAGGTCGTCCTCGTCGACTCCCGCCCCGACCGGTGGGCCGAGGTGCTCGGAGGTGTGCCGCCCGGCGTCGGCACCGTGGTCTGCGGCCACACCCACATGCCCTACGTGCGGCTGGCGCACGGCCGGCTGATCGTCAACCCCGGCAGCGTCGGCATGCCGTACGGCCGTCCCGGCGCCCACTGGTGCCTGCTCGGCCCCGGAGCCGACCTGCGGGTGACGGCGTACGACATACCGGCGGCCGTCGCCCGGCTCACGGCCGACTGCGCGTACCCCGACATAGCCGCATGGGCCGACTGCTATCTGCGCGCACGGGTGACGGACACGGAGGCGTCGGCGGCGTTCGGGCCGAGGGACGGGAGGCCAGGACCATAGGGTGACCGGATCCGTCTGCGCGAAGGAGTCCTCCGTATGACCCTCACCCTGCGACCCGTCAGCCGGGCCGAGCATCTGGCGTTCGTGGGGTCGCGGCCCTCGGTCAGTCACTTGCAGCTGCCGTCGTGGGGGGAGGTGAAGCCCGACTGGCGGGCGGAGAGTCTGGGGTGGTTCGACGGGGACGGGCGGCTGGTGGGTGCGGGGCTGGTGCTGCTGCGGCCGTTGCCCAAGGTGAAGCGGTATCTGGCGTATCTGCCCGAGGGGCCGGTGATCGACTGGCACGCCGACGGCCTGGAGCGCTGGCTGGAGCCGATGCTGGCGCACCTCAAGGCGCGGGGGGCGTTCTCGGTGAAGATGGGCCCGCCGGTGGTGGCCCGGCGCTGGAGCCCGGAGGCGGTCAAGGCCGCCATCGCCGACCCGGCCGCGCACCGGCTCCGGGACGCCGAGCCGACCTGGCAGGACCCGCGCGCCCAGGCCCTCGCCGACCGGCTGCGCGCCATGGGCTGGCGGCAGAGCGAACCGGACGCCGAGGAGGGCTTCGCGGCGGGGCAGCCCCGGTACGTGTGCCAGGTGCCCTTCGCCGGGCGGTCGCTGGAGGAGGTCCACGGCGGGCTCAACCAGCAGTGGCGGCGCAACATCAAGAAGGCCGAGAAGGCGGGCGTGAAGGTGATGCGCGGCGGCGTCGACGACCTGCCGGTGTTCTACGAGCTGTACCGGGAGACGGCCGAGCGCGACCGTTTCATCCCGCGCCCACTGGCCTACTTCGAGCGGATGTGGACCGCGCTCGCCAACGAGGACCCCGACCGCATGCGGCTGTACCTCGCCCACCACGACGGGGAGGTGCTGGCGGCGGCGACGATGCTGATCGTGGGCAGCCACGTCTGGTACTCGTACGGCGCCTCCACGGCCCGCAAGCGGGAGGTCCAGCCCAACAACGCCATGCAGTGGCGGATGATGACCGACGCCCACGAGCTGGGCGCGCACGTCTACGACTTCCGGGGCATCACCGACACCCTGGAGGAGTCCAACCACCTGCTCGGCCTGCTCCGCTTCAAGGTCGGCGCGGGCGGCGAGGCGGCGGAGTACGTGGGGGAGTGGGACTTCCCGCTGAACAGGATGCTGCACAAGGCGTTCGACCTGTACATGTCCCGCCGCTGAGGCCCCGGCCCGCCGGGCCTTGATCTCAGCATCCAAGACACCGCCTGCGTACAGTGGCATAAGGGGTTCACACGCCTGACGGAGGTCCATTACCGTGGACCGTGAAGTACATCGGGATGTACGCGGCGTCCATGGCCGCGGCCGATGCGCTCGAAGCCCCCTCCCTGCGGCCCCCAGGACAGCCCGTGACCACCGTCCGTAGCTCCACCCCGGCGACGAAGACCTCCGCCACCCCGGACTCCCCCGGCCGGTTCGGCTCGCTGGGCCCGGTCGGTCTGGTGCTGGCGGGCGGGATATCGGTCCAGTTCGGCGGGGCGCTCGCGGTGACGCTGATGCCCCGCGCGGGCGCGCTCGGTGTGGTGACGCTGCGGCTGGTGGCGGCGGCCGTCGTACTGCTGGTGGTGTGCCGGCCCCGGCTGCGGGGGCACTCCCGTACCGACTGGGGGACGGTGATCGTCTTCGGTCTCACCATGGCCGGGATGAACGGCCTCTTCTACCAGGCGGTCGCGCGTATCCCGCTCGGTCTCGCGGTCACCCTGGAGGTCCTCGGGCCGCTCGCCCTGTCCGTCTTCGCCTCGCGCCGCGCGATCAACGCCGTATGGGCGGGCCTCGCCCTGGCGGGCGTCTTCCTGCTGGGCGGCGGAGGGTTCAGCGGACTCGACCCGCTGGGCGTCGGCTTCGCCCTGTCGGCGGGCGTCATGTGGGCGGCGTACATCATCTTCAGCGCCCGTACTGGGCGTCGCTTCCCCCAGGCCGACGGGCTGGCGCTCGCGATGGGCGTGGCCGCGCTGGTCTTCCTCCCGCTGGGCATCGTCGAGGCGGGCAGCCGCCTGCTGAACCCCACCACCATCGCCCTCGGTTCGGCGGTCGCCCTGCTCTCCTCGGTCCTCCCCTACACCCTCGAACTCCTCGCCCTCCGCCGCCTCCCGGCCCCCACCTTCGCCATCCTCATGAGCCTGGAGCCGGCCGTGGCCGCCACCGCCGGCTTCTTCGTCCTCCACCAGACCCTCTCCCTGACACAGGCCGCCGCCATCGCGCTGGTCATCGCGGCGAGCATCGGCGCGGTGCGGACCCAGACGCGGCGGGTGGCGCCACCGGCACCGGAGGCGTAGGCACTCCGGGGAGCACTCGTATCCGTCCCCTGTGTGCGACCCGCGTGACGCCGTTGCGCGGGTGGCACCGGTGACGCCTCGGGTGTCGTCGCCGCGGGCCAACGCCGGGCAGAGCCCCGCGTACTCGCGGCCGGGTCGCCTCGGAGGCGGGTTCACCGTGGCGGGCCGGACGTCGGCTCAGCCCGCCCTCCCCGCCAGTCGTAGCGCCTCCCGGGTGTTGTGTTCCGCGATGCCCCGCATGGCGTCCCGGTGGGGGAAGTCGCCGGTCAGGAGGCGGAGAGGGCCCGCGACCAGGGAGAGGTGGAGAGCCAGGGTGTGGAGGGAGAGACGGGTCGGGTCCAGGGTGGGGCGGGCGAGCGGGGCGTAGTGGGGGCCGAAGCGGAGGCGTAGGTAGGCGTGTTCCTGTTCGGGGTCGGCGTGGGTGAGGGACTCGATGTCGATCAGGGCGGGGTCGGCGTCGGGGGTGAGGAGGATGTGGTCGGGGCCGAGTTCGCCGTGGACCAGGGAGTAGGTGGCGCGGGGGGTCAGCGCTGAGTGCAGCTCGTGGAGGCGGTCGGTCAGGGCGGGGGCCGCCGCGTGGATGCGGGGCTCGCGGGCTGCCGCCTCGGTGAGGTCGTCGAGGGCCCGGGTGAGGGTCACGTCCTCGCTGGTGTGGTCCGCCGGGGAGGTGTGGGCGGCCATGTGGTCCAGCGCCATGGACAGTTTCGCCAGGGCCTTCGCCGCTCGGGGCGGGTCGGTGGTGAAGGCCGTCTCCAGGGTGTCGCCGGGGATGTCCTCCACGAGGGCGAGGTCGGCGGGTTCGGATGCGTACAGGACGTGTGGGGTACGCACACCGGCTGACTGAAGGGTGTGGTGGGCGGACAGGAACGGGGCCAGACCGGAGGGGTGGGGGGTCGGCACACTCGGCCAGTAGTTCTCCTGTGGGGCCCAGCTGTAGGCGATCACCGTCGGCGGGGCGCCCGCCCCGGCCAGGGTCATCCGGTACACCCCCTTCTTCGAGCCACCCCGCAGCCGTTCCACGCCGGTGACCCGGCAGCCCGGTCCCAGCGCCTCTCGTACCAGTCGTCGCAGCTCCGAGGGGTCCGTGAATGCGCGCATCCGGCGAACCTAGCCGGAGAGGGCGAGCCAGGGGCACCCATTTTCCGGCCGCCCGCCCTCCCCAAATTAATGCAAGCATGCTTGATTGTTTCTGCCCTCGCTGCCATGCTCCTGCCCATGTCCGATCCGACGCCCGTCTTCGACGACCTGCGTGAGGAAAGCCGGGAACTCGACCTGCTCGTGGCCGAGTTGACCGACAACGAGTGGGCACGCGCGACGCCCGCTCCGCGCTGGAGCATCGCCCACCAGATCGCCCATCTACACTGGACCGACCGCGCCGCCCTGCTCGCCATGAGCGACCAGGCGGCCTTCCAGAAGTTCGCCGAACAGGCGCTCACCGCACCCGACTCCTTCGTGGACGACGGTGCGGAGGACGGCGTCCGCCTCGGCCGCGCCGAACTGCTCGCCCGCTGGCGGAACGGCAGGCAGGAGCTGGACCGCGCCCTGCGGGAGGCGGCCGCGCGGCACACCCGGTTCCCCTGGTTCGGGCCGCCCATGTCGGCCGCCGCCATGGCCACCGGCCGGCTCATGGAGACCTGGGCCCATGGCCAGGACGTCGCCGACGCCCTGGATGTGGTGCGCGCACCCACCGACCGGCTCCGGCATGTGGTCCGCATCGGTGTGCGGGCCCGGAACTTCGCCTTCGCGGTACGGGGACTGCCCGCGCCGGAGGACGAGTTCCGCGTCGAGGTCCAGGCCCCCTCGGGTGAGCTGTGGACCTACGGCCCCGAGGACGCCGCGCAACGGGTCACCGGCCCCGCGGTCGATTTCTGCCTGCTGGTGACTCAGCGCGCCCACCGCGCCGACCTCGCCCTGACCGCCGTCGGCCCGGACGCCGACCGCTGGCTGGACATCGCCCAAGCCTTCGCGGGCCCGCCCGGTACCGGGCGCGACCCCAAGCCGGCCGCACCCGAGGAGCCCGCCCCGTGACGGCGGCCCCCCTCCGCGTCGGCAACTTCTCCGGCTTCTACGGCGACCGGTCCAGTGCCCTCCGCGAGATGCTCACCGGCGGCGAGGTCGACGTCCTCACCGGGGACTACCTCGCCGAGCTGACCATGCTCATCCTCGGCCGCGACCGGCTGAAGGACCCCGGCGCCGGGTACGCCCGCACCTTCGCGCGCCAGCTGGAAGACACCCTCGGCCTCGCCCACGAGCACGGAGTGCGGATCGTCACCAACGCGGGCGGGCTCAACCCGGCCGGACTCGCCGACAAGGTGCGGGAGTTGGCGGAGCGGCTCGGGATACCCGTACGGGTCGCGCATGTCGAGGGCGACGACCTCACCGCCGCGTACCCCGGCACCCTGGCCGCCCATGCCTACCTCGGCGGCTTCGGCATCGCGGAGTGTCTGCGGGCCGGGGCCGATGTGGTGATCACCGGGCGGGTGACCGACGCCGCGCTCGTCACCGGGCCCGCCGCCGCGCACTTCGGGTGGGGGCCGGGGGACCACGACCAGCTCGCCGGGGCCGTCGTCGCCGGGCACCTGCTGGAGTGCGGGACCCAGGTCACGGGCGGCAACTACGCCTTCTTCCAGGACGGTGACGTACGCCGTCCCGGCTTTCCGCTGGCCGAGATCCATGCCGACGGCAGCAGCACCGTGACCAAGCATCCTGGTACCGGCGGGTTCGTGGACACCGGTACCGTCACGGCCCAGCTGCTGTACGAGACGGGGGGTGCCCGGTACGCCGGGCCCGATGTCACCGCCCGGCTGGACACCGTACGGCTCCGCCAGGACGGGCCGGACCGGGTGCGGATCGAGGGGGTACGGGGTGAGGCGCCCCCGCCCACGCTCAAGGTCGGCCTCAACCGGCTCGGCGGCTTCCGCAACGAGGTCGCCTTCGTCCTCACCGGTCTCGACATCGAGGCCAAGGCGGAGCTGGTGCGCGACCAGATGGACGCCGCGCTGGCCAAGGCGGCTCCGGACGAGGTGCGTTGGGAGCTGGCCCGCACCGACCGGGCCGACGCGGACACGGAGGAGACGGCCAGCGCGCTGCTCCGGCTCGTCGTCCGGGACGCCGATCCCGAGGTGGTCGGGCGGGGGCTGAGCGGGGCCGCGATCGAGCTGGCGCTCGCCAGTTACCCCGGCTTCCATGTGCTGGCGCCCCCGGGGAAGGGCTCGCCGTATGGGGTGTTCGACCATGTGGCCGTACCCCATGGTGCCGTCGACCATGTGGCCGTCCTCCACGACGGACGCCGTATCAAGGTGGCAGCACCGCAGGACACGCTCCCGCTCGCCGAGGTGCCCGAACCCGAGCTGCCCCAGCCGCTCCCTGTGGCCCGCACCCGCCGCGCCCCCCTCGGACATGTGGCCGGAGCCCGTAGCGGGGACAAGGGCGGGGACGCCAACGTCGGTGTCTGGGCCCGCTCCGCCGACGCCTGGCGCTGGCTCGCGCACGAGCTGACCGTCGAGCGCTTCCGGGAACTGCTCCCCGAGGCCCGCGACCTCCCGGTCACCCGGCACGCCCTGCCCCACCTCCGCGCCCTGAACTTCGTCGTCACCGGCGTCCTCGGCGCCGGCGTGGCCGCCCAGCACCGCTTCGACCCCCAGGCCAAGGCGCTCGGCGAGTGGCTCCGCTCCCGCCACCTGGACATCCCGGAGGACCTCCTGTGACGCCCCGGACGCGCCCCTCCGGCGCCCCGACCACCCCCCACCCCGCAGACCACCGTCCCCCCGGAGGCACCCCGTGACCCTCCTCCACACCGCCCTCGACCCCACCGCCCCCGACCACCAGGCCAACCGCGCCACCATGCTCGCCAAGCTCGCCGACCTGGAGGCGGAGCACGCCAAGGCGCTCGCGGGTGGGGGCGAGAAATATGTGGCCCGGCACCGTAAGCGGGGCAAGCTGCTCGCGCGGGAGCGGATCGAGTTGCTGGTCGATCCGGACACGCCGTTCCTGGAGCTGTCCCCCCTCGCGGCCTGGGGCAGCGAGTACACCGTGGGCGCGTCCCTGGTCACCGGCATCGGGGTGGTCGAGGGAACCGAGTGCCTGATCACCGCCAACGACGCGACCGTGCGCGGCGGCGCGAGCAACCCGTGGAGCCTGAAGAAGGCGCTGCGGGCCAACGAGATCGCCCGCGCCAACCGCCTCCCCGTCATCAGCCTGGTGGAGTCCGGCGGAGCCGACCTGCCCTCGCAGAAGGAGATCTTCATCCCCGGCGGGGCGATCTTCCGGGACCTGACCCGGCTGTCGGCCGAGGGCATCCCGACCGTGGCGGTCGTGTTCGGCAACTCCACGGCGGGCGGCGCGTACGTCCCCGGCATGTCCGACCACGTGATCATGGTCAAGGAGCGCGCCAAGGTGTTCCTCGGCGGGCCGCCGCTGGTCAAGATGGCCACCGGCGAGGAGAGCGACGACGAGTCGCTGGGCGGGGCCGAGATGCACGCCCGTACCTCCGGGCTCGCGGACCACTTCGCGGTGGACGAGCGGGACGCGATCCGGCAGGCGCGCAGGGTGGTCGCACGGCTCAACCACCGCAAGGCGTACGCCGATCCGGCCGTCGCCGAGCCGCCCAAGTACGACCCCGAGGAACTCCTCGGCATCGTCCCCGGCGACCTGCGCACCCCCTTCGACCCGCGCGAGGTGATCGCCCGCCTGGTCGACGCCTCCGACTTCGACGAGTTCAAGCCGCTGTACGGCACCAGCCTGGTCACCGGCTGGGCCGAGCTGCACGGCTACCCGGTCGGCATCCTGGCCAACGCGCGCGGGGTGCTGTTCAGCGAGGAGTCGCAGAAGGCGGCGCAGTTCATCCAGCTCGCCAACCAGCGCGACCTCCCGCTGCTGTTCCTGCACAACACCACCGGCTACATGGTCGGCAAGGAGTACGAGCAGGGCGGCATCGTGAAGCACGGCTCGATGATGATCAACGCGGTCAGCAACTCCAAGGTGCCGCACCTCTCCGTCCTCATGGGCGCGTCCTACGGCGCCGGCCACTACGGCATGTGCGGCCGCGCCTACGACCCCCGCTTCCTCTTCGCCTGGCCCAGCGCCAAGTCGGCCGTCATGGGCCCGCAGCAGCTCGCGGGCGTGCTGTCGATCGTGGCCCGCCAGTCGGCGCTGGCCAAGGGACAGCCGTACGACGAGGACGGGGACGCCGCCCTGCGCGCGATGGTCGAGGGGCAGATCGAGTCGGAGTCGCTCCCCATGTTCCTGTCCGGGCGGCTCTACGACGACGGCGTCATCGACCCCCGCGACACCCGAACCGTCCTCGGTATGTGCCTGTCCGCCATACACACCGCTCCCTACGAGGGCGCCCGTGGCGGCTTCGGCGTCTTCCGGATGTGAGGCCCATGATTTCCACCCTGCTCGTCGCCAACCGGGGCGAGATCGCCTGCCGTATCTTCCGCACCTGCGCCGACCTCGGCATACGTACCGTCGCCATACATTCCGACGCGGATGAGGGTGCGCTGCACACACGTGTGGCCGACACAGCGGTACGGCTGCCGGGCGCGGCGCCCGCCGAGACGTATCTGCGCGGCGACCTCATCGTGAAGGCCGCCCTCGCGGCCGGTGCCGACGCCGTGCACCCCGGGTACGGCTTCCTCTCCGAGAACGCCGACTTCGCCCGCGCCGTACGGGACGCCGGGCTCGTCTGGATCGGGCCGCCGCCCGAGGCGATCGAGGCGATGGCGTCCAAGACCCGCGCCAAGGAGCTGATGGGCCTCGCCCCGCTGGACGCACAGGACGTCACCGCGGCCGACCTGCCGGTCCTGGTCAAGGCGGCCGCGGGCGGCGGCGGACGCGGCATGCGCGTCGTACGCGACCTCGCGGAGCTGCCCGGCGCGCTGGAGGACGCCCGCGCGGAGGCGGCGAGCGCGTTCGGCGACGGCGAGGTGTTCGTGGAGCCGTACCTGGAGAACGGGCGCCATGTCGAGGTGCAGGTCCTCGCCGACACCCACGGCACGGTCTGGACCCTCGGCACCCGCGACTGCTCGCTCCAGCGCAGGCACCAGAAGGTCATCGAGGAGGCCCCCGCACCCGGCCTCCCACCCGCGCTCACCGAGCAGTTGTACGCGCTGGCCGAGCGGGCGACACGCGCCGTGTCCTACGAGGGCGCGGGCACCGTGGAGTTCCTGGTCGCCGACGGCCGCGCCCACTTCCTGGAGATGAACACCCGGCTCCAGGTCGAACACCCCGTCACCGAGGCGGTGTTCGGGGTCGACCTGGTCGCCGAGCAGATCCGCGTCGCCGAGGGCCACGCCCTCCCCGCCGAGCAGCCGGCCCCGCGCGGCCACGCCGTCGAGGCCCGCCTCTACGCCGAGGACCCCGCGCGCGGCTGGGCCCCGCAGACCGGCACCCTGCACCGCTTCACCGTGCCGGCCGGCGTACGGCTGGACACCGGCTGCGCGGACGGCGACACCATCGGCGTGCACTACGACCCGATGCTCGCCAAGGTCATCGCGTACGCCCCCACCCGCACCGAGGCGGTCCGCAGGCTGGCCGGCGCCCTGGAACGCACCGCGCTGCACGGCCCGGTCACCAACCGCGACCTGCTGGTCCGCTCGCTCAGGCACCCCGAGTTCACCGAAGCCCGCATGGACACCGGCTTCTACGACCGCCACCTCACCGCCCTGACCGAGCCCGCCCCCGACCCGTACGCCCCGCTCGCCGCGGCCCTCGCCGACGCCCACGGCCGCTCCCGCTTCGGCGGCTGGCGCAACGTGCCCTCGGGCCCGCAGGTGAAGCGGTACGAGACGGCGGGCGAGGAGCACGAGGTCGCGTACCGCCACACCCGCACCGGCCCGGCGGCGGACGGCGCCCGCGTGGTGCACGCCGGCCCGGACCTCGTCGTCCTCGAAGTGGACGGCATGCGTAGGAAGTTCGAGATCGCCCGCTACGGCGACCGGGTCCACGTGAACGCCACCGCCCTGACCGCCCTCCCCCGCTTCCCCGACCCCACCGCCGAACACGCCCCCGGCTCCCTCCTCGCCCCCATGCCCGGCACGGTCGTCCGCCTGGCCGAGGGCCTCACCGAGGGCGCCGAGGTGAAGGCGGGCCAGCCCCTGATCTGGCTGGAGGCGATGAAGATGGAACACCGCATCACGGCCCCCACGGACGGCACCCTCACCGCCCTCCCAGCGGCGGTGGGCCGCCAGGTGGAGATGGGCACCCTCCTGGCAGTCGTCGAGTCGAAGTAACCCAGCAGCCGCACCCGAAGGAGCAAAAGGTGACCACCCTCATCGAGTCCGAAGAACACCAGGCTCTCCGCAAGGCAGTCTCCGCCCTGGGCAAGCGCTACGGCCGCGACTACATCACCCAGGTCATAGCTGAGGGCCGCTACCCCACCGAACTCTGGCAGGACGCCGCCAAGTTGGGCTACCTCGGCGTCAACCTCCCGGAGGAATACGGCGGCGGAGGCGGCGGCATAGCCGAACTCTCCATCGTGCTGGAAGAGTTGGGCGCCTCCGGAGCCCCCCTCCTGATGCTGGTCGTCTCCCCGGCCATCTGCGGAACGGTGATCGCCCGCTTCGGCACCGAGGACCAGAAGCGCACCTGGCTCCCCGGACTCGCCGACGGCACCAAGCTGATGGCGTTCGGCATCACCGAGCCCGACGCCGGCTCCAACTCGCACCGCATCACCACCACCGCCCGCCGGGACGGCGACGACTGGCTGCTCACCGGCCGGAAGGTCTTCATCTCCGGGGTGGACCACGCCGACGCCGTCCTGATCGTCGGCCGCACCGAGGACGCCCGCACCGGCAAGCTCAAGCCCTGCCTGTTCATCGTCCCGCGCGACGCCGAGGGCTTCTCGCGCAGCCCGATCAACATGGAGCTGAGCGCCGCCGAGAAGCAGTGGGAACTGGTCCTGGACGACGTGCGGCTGCCCGCTGACGCCCTGGTGGGCGACGAGGACGCCGGGCTGCTCCAGTTGTTCGCCGGGCTGAACCCGGAGCGCGTCATGACGGCCGCGTTCGCCATCGGGATGGGCCGGTACGCCGTCGGCAAGGCGCTGGAGTACGCCCGCGAGCGCACCGTCTGGAAGACCCCGATCGGCGCCCACCAGGCCATCGCGCACCCCCTCGCGCAGGCCCATGTCGACCTGGAACTGGCCAGGTTGATGATGCAGAAGGCGGCCCTCCTCTACGACGCCGGGGACGACATCGGCGCGGGCGAGGCGGCCAACATGGCCAAGTACGCGGCGGGGGAGGCGTGCGTACGGGCCGTCGACCAGGCCGTGCACACCCTGGGCGGCAACGGCCTGACCCGCGAGTTCGGGCTCGCCTCGCTGATCATCGGCGCGCGGGTGGCCCGGATCGCCCCGGTGAGCCGGGAGATGATCCTCAACTACATCTCCCACCAGACCCTCGGTCTGCCCAAGTCGTACTAGACCGACCGACGTTCGGAGGAACCGTGTTCCACAGCCCGTACGCCGAGGTCCCGCCGGTCGAAGAGGCCATCCACGACGCCGTCCTGGGCGGAGCCGCCGCCCACGGGGACCGGCCCGCGCTGATCGACGGCGTGGACGGCACCACCGTCAGCTACGCCCAACTCGACTCCCTGCACCGGAGACTGGCCGCCGCGCTGGCGGAGGCGGGGGTGCGCAAGGGTGACGTACTCGCCCTGCACAGCCCCAACACCATCGCGTTCCCGCTCGCCTTCTACGCGGCCACCCGCGCGGGCGCCACCGTCACCACCGCGCATCCGCTGCACACCCCGGAGGAGCTGGCCAGGCAGCTCGCGGACAGCTCGGCCCGCTGGCTGGTCACCGTCTCCCCGCTGCTGCCGACCGCCCGCCGGGCGGCCGAACTCGCGGGCGGGGTACGGGAGATCTTCGTCTGCGACCAGGCCCCCGGCCACCGTTCGCTGACCGAGCTGCTCGCCACCACCGCCCCCGAGCCGGACGTGGCGGTCGACCCCGCCGAGGACGTCGCCGTACTGCCGTACTCCTCCGGGACCACCGGCACGCCCAAGGGTGTGATGCTCACCCACCGGCAGATCGCCACCAACCTCGCCCAACTGGAGCCCGCCATCACGGTGGAGCCCGGTGAGCGCATCCTCGCGGTGCTGCCGTTCTTCCACATCTACGGCTTGACCGCCCTGATGAACGCGCCTCTGCGCAACGGCGCGACCGTGGTCGTGCTGCCCCGCTTCGAGCTGGACACCTTCATCGCGGCGATCGAGACCCACCGCATCGCCGGCCTGTACGTCGCCCCGCCGATCGTGCTCGCCCTCGCCAAGCACCCCTCGGTCGCCCGGTACGACCTCTCCTCACTGAAGTACGTGATCAGCGCCGCAGCCCCGCTGGACGCCACCCTCGCCGCGGCCTGCGCCGACCGGCTCGGGCTGCCGCCGCTGGGCCAGGCGTACGGCATGACGGAGCTGTCGCCCGGCACCCATGTCGTCCCGCTCGCCCACCTGCGCGACGCGCCGCCCGGCACGGTCGGCAGGCTCATCGCCGGCACCGGGATGCGGATCGTCTCCCTGGACGACCCCGGCAAGGACCTCGGCCCCGGTGAGCGCGGCGAGATCCTGATCCGGGGTCCGCAGATCATGAAGGGCTACCTCGGCCGCCCCGACGCCACCACCGCGATGATCGACGCCGACGGCTGGCTGCACACCGGGGACGTCGGCCAAGTCGACGACGAGGGCTGGCTGTTCGTGGTGGACCGGGTGAAGGAACTCATCAAGTACAAGGGGTTCCAGGTGGCCCCCGCCGAACTGGAGGCCCTGCTGCTCACCCACCCCGGCATCGCGGACGCGGCCGTCATCGGCGTCGTCAACGAGGAGGGCAACGAGGCACCGCACGCCTTCGTCGTCCGTCAGCCCACCGCGCCGGACCTCAGCGCCAACGACGTGCTGCTGTACGTGGGGGAGCGCGTCGCGCCGTACAAGCGGGTGCGCGGGGTCACCTTCACCGACGCCGTGCCGCGAGCCGCGTCCGGCAAGATCCTGCGCCGGGAGCTGCGACCGTGACCCTCGTCGGACGCACCCGCGACCGGGCCGTGGAGACGCTCAGCCTGGACTCCCCGGACACCCGCAACGCCCTCTCCGCGCCGCTCGTCGCCGAACTCGCCGGAGCCCTGGCCGACTGCGGCAAGGACCCCGGTGTCCGGGCGGTCGTGCTCACCCACACCGGCAACACCTTCTGCGCCGGGGCCGACCTGCGCGACCCGCCTCACCCGGACGCCCTGGTGAGCCTGCTGCGGCAACTCGTGGAGCTGCCCAAGCCGGTGGTCGCCCGGATCACCGGGCACGTCCGCGCGGGCGGGCTCGGCCTGGCCGGCGCCTGCGACATCGCGGCCTCCTCGGCCGGGTCCACGTTCGCCTTCACCGAGGTCCGCATCGGGGTCGCCCCGGCGGTGATTTCCCTGCCCCTGCTGCCGCGCGCCGACCCGCGCGAGCTGGCCCGCTACTACCTCACCGGCGAGCGTTTCGGCCCCGCCGAGGCGGTACGGCTCGGGCTGCTCACGCTCACCGGCGACGACGTGGACAAGGCCCTCGCCCCGGTCCTGGACGGCCTGCGCCGGTCCTCGCCCGAGGCCCTGGCCGCGACGAAGGAGCTGCTCACGGCTAGGGTGCTGGAGACGTTCGACCGGGACGCGGACCGGTTCACCGCGCTCTCGGCCCGGCTGTTCTCCGCCCCCGAGGCGCGGGAGGGGATGACGGCCTTCCTGGAAAGACGGGATGCGGCATGGGTGGTGTGAGTACGGCGGAACGCGACCGCGTACCCAAGCAGGACCGCAGCCGGGCCACCCGGCTGCGGCTGCTGGAGGCCGCCGTCGCCTGCCTGGCCGAGCACGGCTGGGCGGGCTCCACGGTCTCGGTCGTCGCCGAGCGCGCGGGCGTCTCGCGGGGCGCGGCCCAGCACCACTTCCCCACCCGCGAGGACCTGTTCACCGCCGCCGTCGAGTACGTCGCGGAACGGCGCTCCACCGCCCTGCGCGACCTGTTCCCGGACGGCCCCGGCGACCGCAAGGCCGTCGTCACCGCGCTGGTCGGCCTCTACACCGGCCCGCTCTTCCGGGCCGCGCTCCAGCTCTGGGTGGCCGCCGCCAACGAGGAGCAGCTGCGCGGCCGGGTGACCGAGCTGGAGGCGCGGGTCGGCCGGGAGAGCCACCGGATCGCGGTGGAACTCCTCGGCGCCGACGAGTCCCGGCCCGGTGTGCGCGAGAGCGTGCAGGGGCTGCTCGACATGGCGCGCGGCCTCGGCCTCGCCACCCTGCTCACCGACGACACCGCCCGCCGCGAGCGGGTCGTGGCCCAGTGGGCGGCGCTGCTGGACGAGGCCCTCGACTGAGTCCGGAAAAAGAGAGGGTGACGGGCGTCACACCCGAAATCGAAGGCCCGCAGTACTCTGGGCCCATGCTTCCGATGCTCGTCCGACGCCGCCACGTGGACTACGTGCGCGTCACGAGCATGGGCTGTCGGCGCTCCGCCTGACCCAGCCCCCTCTTACTCGACCTTCTCGAGTTCTCTCTCTTCGTCCGGCACCAGGGGGCCGCCACACCCCTCGCGGCTGCCCGTGCCCCGTACACCTCGCGGACGCACCATGACGACTCATGCGACGGACCCGTCGTACGCCCAGCTCCCGATCATCGACCTCTCGGCCGCCGACCGCGGCCCCGAGGAGCGGGCCCGCTTCCACGCCCGGCTGCACAGCGCCGCCCATGACGTGGGCTTCTTCCAGCTGACCGGCCATGGCGTGACCCGGGCCGAGACCGACGCCCTGACCTCGGCCATGCGGGCCTTCTTCGCGCTGCCCGAGGCCGACCGGCTGGCCCTGGACAACGTCAACTCCCCGCACTTCCGGGGCTACACCCGTACCGGCGACGAGCGCACCGGCGGCGCCCGCGACTGGCGCGACCAGCTCGACATCGGCGCCGAACGCCCGGCCCGCGCACCCGGTCCCGGCGAGGCGCCGTACTGGTGGCTCCAGGGCCCGAACCAGTGGCCCGCCGCCCTGCCCGAGCTGCGCACCGCCGCGCTCGCCTGGGTCGAGAAGCTCAGTGCGGTCGCCCAGCGCCTGCTGCGCGAACTCCTCACCGCCATCGGCGCCCCGGCCGGCTTCTACGACCCGGTCTTCGGCGCCCACGCCCACCCGCACCTCAAGCTGGTCCGCTACCCGGGCAGCGCGGGCGACGGCACCGCCCAGGGCGTCGGCGCGCACAAGGACTACGGCTTCCTCACCCTGCTGCTCCAGGACACGGTCGGCGGTCTCCAGGTCCAGCGCGCCGACGGCCGCTTCCACGAAGTCCCGCCGCTGGACGGCGCGTTCGTGGTCAACCTCGGCGAACTCCTGGAGGTCGCCACCAACGGCTACCTGGTCGCCACCAACCACCGCGTGGTGAGCCCGCCCGCGGCCACCGAACGCTTCTCGGTCCCCTTCTTCTACAACCCGGCCCTGGACGCGAAAATAGCCCCCCTGCCTTTCCCGCACGCGGAAAAGGCCCGAGGCATATCGACAGACCCGTCCAACCCGCTCTTCGCGGAATACGGCTACAACGAACTGAAGGGAAAGCTCCGCGCGCACCCGTTGGTGGCGGAAAGACACCACGCAGACCTACTGACGCCCGCGTAAGTACCCAAGGGGCGCGGGGAACTGCGCGACCAGCCAGAACGGCGAGTCACCCGCCCTCCGCGCCCCAGCCACCCCACTCAGTGGGCGATGTTCTCGAACCCGGAAATATCGGCAGGCTTCCGAGTCCCCGGCCCCACATACTCCGCAGAAGGCCGCACCAGGCGACCGGTGCGCTTCTGCTCGAGAATATGCGCCGACCACCCAGCAGTACGCGCACACGTGAACATGGAAGTGAACATGTGCGAGGGAACTTCGGCGAAGTCGAGCATGATAGCCGCCCAGAACTCCACGTTGGTGGCCAGCACGCGATCCGGCCGCCGATTGTGCAACTCCTCCAGCGCCGCCTTCTCCAACGCCTCGGCGATCTCGAACCGCGGCGCCCCCAACTCCCGTGCCGTCCGCCGCAGCACCCGCGCCCGCGGGTCCTCGGCCCGGTACACCCGGTGCCCGAACCCCATGAGCCGCTCACCCCGGTCGAGCGCCTTCTTCACGTACCCGACGGCGTCCCCCGTGCGCTCGATCTCCTCGATCATCCCCAGCACCCGCGAGGGGGCGCCGCCGTGCAGCGGCCCGGACATCGCGCCCACCGCCCCCGACAGCGCGGCGGCCACATCCGCCCCGGTGGAGGCGATGACCCGCGCGGTGAAGGTGGACGCGTTCATGCCGTGCTCGGCGGCAGACGTCCAGTACGCGTCGACGGCCGCGACATGCTTCGGGTCGGGCTCGCCGCGCCAGCGGATCATGAACCGCTCGACGACCGTACGGGCCTTGTCGATCTCCCGCTGCGGCACCATCGGCAGCCCCTGACCGCGCGCGGACTGGGCGACGTAGGAGAGCGCCATGACGGCGGCGCGGGCGAGGTCGTCGCGGGCCTGCTCGGCGTCGATGTCCAGCAGGGGCCTCAGGCCCCACACCGGCGCCAGCATGGCGAGCGCGGACTGCACGTCCACCCGGATGTCGCCGGAGTGCACGGGGATCGGGAACGGCTCGGCCGCCGGCAGGCCCGGCGCGAAGGCGCCGTCCACCAGCAGCCCCCACACGTTCCCGAAGGAGACGTGCCCGACGAGGTCCTCGATGTCGACGCCCCGGTAGCGGAGCGACCCGCCCTCCTTGTCCGGTTCGGCGATCTCGGTCTCGAAAGCGACGACTCCCTCTAGTCCGGGTACGAACGCGGACATAAGGCGGCTCCTCGGTGTGGTCGGTGGCGGTCATCACCGGTACTGCCCCATACGCGCGGGGGTCACCCGGAACGAGGGGCGGGAACAGCACGATAGCCCTGAGTGCCACGTTTGGGGAGACCCTGCGGCACTCAGTGCCACGTTCGTGCGATGCGGCAGGATGACCGCGTGACCGACCGCGATCTCACCCCGAAGCCCGACCCGGCCGTGGACCCCGCGTTCATGCGTGAGCAGTACCGGGCGCACGGTCTCGACGCGGAGCAACTCGCCGCGCACCCGATGGACCAGTTCGCCCACTGGTTCCAGGACGCCGCGCGCGCCGCCGTCCTCGGCACGCTCTACGAGCCCAACGCGATGGTCGTCTCCACCGTCGACCCCACCGGCCGCCCCAGCTCCCGCACGGTGCTGATGAAGGGCTACGACCACGACGGCTTCGTCTTCTACACCAACTACGGCTCCCGCAAGGCCCGCGACCTCGCCGGTGACCCGTACATCTCGCTGCTGTTCCCCTGGCACCCCATCGCCCGTCAGGTCATCGTCTGCGGGGTGGCCCGGCGCACCGGCCGGGAGGAGACCGCCGCCTACTTCCGCAGCCGCCCGCACGGCTCGCAGCTCGGCGCGTGGGCCAGCGCCCAGTCCACGGTGATCGGCTCCCGCGACGTCCTCGACGACGCCTACGCGGAGCTGGCCGCCCGGTACCCGGAGGGCGCGGAGGTGCCGGTGCCGGAGAACTGGGGCGGGTTCCGGATCGCGCCGGAGACGGTGGAGTTCTGGCAGGGGCGGGAGAACCGGCTGCACGACCGGCTTCGGTACACCGCCCGGCCGGACGGCTCCTGGACGACCGAACGGCTGAGCCCTTAAGAGCGCGACAGCGTCCAAACACGGAAACGACCCGCGAGTTCTGGTTCCTCCGCCGTGCGGCGGGGGAGCCGGCCGGACGTGCCGGCGAACTCGCGGGTCGGGTGACTGCTTGGGATTGGGCCGGCCGCACGCTTGCTTCACGTACTGGTCCGGCACCGCACTCGGTGTGGTGACGGGCCGCTAGCCCGCAGCCACCTCACGCGTCCGGTTTCCATACATCTGCCGAACCACCTCCCTTCCGTGTACCGACAGCCTAAAAAAGCGGGCCCCCGGGGTTCAAGTGATTTTCACCGCCGCAATCTGGCGGAACGGCGTGTGGGCTGGGTCACGGTCGAGTTGAATGACCATCGACGCCGTCAGCCGGACGGATCGTGCAAGGGGGACCAGGGTGAGTGCTTCCCGGCGCAGTGGGACCACCGACGAGCTGGGACCGGAGGAACCGGGCGGCGCCGACCTGCTGAACGCCCTGCTGGACGGCATGGACGCCGCCCTGTGCGCCTTCGACGCGGACGGCACCGTCACCCACTGGAACCGCGAGGCGACCCGCATCCTGGGCTGGAGCGCCGCCGAGGCCGTCGGCCGGCCGGGCTTCGCCGGCTGGGCGGTGCGCAGCGCCGACGACGCGGAGGTGCGCGAGCGGCTGCGGTCCGCGATGCGCGCCCCCGGCCGCCAGGTCCACGAGTTCGCCCTCGTCACCAAGGACGGCCGCCGGGTCCTGGTGCGCACCCAGTCGGCCGCCGTACGCGGCCCGGACGGCCGCCCGGCGGGCCTGTACTGCGCGTTCAGCGAGGTGCACACCCAGATCGACCTGGAGCGGTCCATCGCGCTGAGCGAGGCGCTGTTCGAGGACGCGTCCTGGGGTGTCGTCCTCATCGACGCCGACCTGCGCCCGGCCGTCGTCAACGCGCACGCGGCCCGTGCCCTGGGCGTCGGCCGCTCCGCCGCGCTCGGCCGGCCGCTCGGCGAAGTGCTGGCCCAGGGCACCGAGGAACTGGAGAGCGCGCTCACCCATGTGCTCGCCGAGGGCGCGCTGCCCGGCCCGATCGAGCTGTGGGTGACGGTGCGCACCGCCGAGGGCGAGCGGCGGCGCTGCTGGCGCAGCGGGTTCGTCCGGCTGGCCTCCCCGCTGGGCCAGGAACCGGTGCCGCTCGGGGTCGGCTGGCTGTTCCAGGACGTCACCGAGGCCCGGCTGGGGGAGCGCGAGGCGTCTCTGCTGCGGTTCCGCGCCAACCAGCTGCACCGCGCCGCGCGCGCCGCCGCCGAGTGCGAGGACCCCGCCGAAGCGGCCGTCGTCCACCTGGAGTTCGCCCTCGCGGGCTTCGCCGACCACGCCCTGCTGGACCGGCTCACCGACACGCGCGGGGAGACCGTACGGCTGGAGCGGCTCGCCGCCACGCCCGCCGGGACACCGGGTGCCGACGCCCACACCGGGCTGCCCGTGCGTTACGCCCCGGACCACCCGGCACCCCGGTGCACCGAGCGGGGCGGCACGGTGCGCGCCGATGTGAGCGGGGTACCGGCCGCGCGGTCGCGGGAGTGGGCCCGCACCCGGCACTGGCCCGCCGACACCGCCCACGCCCTGTGCACCCCGCTGCGCAGCCGGGGCCGGACCCTGGGCGTGCTGACCTTCCTGCGCGGCACGTCCCGCGACGGCTTCGACCGCATCGACACGACGTACGCGGAAGAGGTCGCGGCACGCATCGCGGCCGCGCTGGACCTGGCGGACGCGGTACGGGGCACCGGGCAGGTTTGAACCGCCGACGGCGGCAGAGGGACCGCGTTCTCAGCCGGTGACCTCAGTGGTGGTAGTAGATCCGGTCGCCGTACTTCTCCATGATCCGGGCGTTCCAGTCGTGCCCGCCGTCCACGTTCCCCGAGCGCAGCAGCGGGGGCTCCACGCCCCGGTCGGCCAGGGTGGCCGCCGCCGTCGCGACCATGGACTGCATCAGGGCCGAGGTGACCACCGTGGAGGCGGGCGCGAAGGGCGCCGGGACGGTGTCGAGGGTCAGCTCCGCGTCCCCGACCGCGATCTTGGAGTCCAGTACGACGTCGCAGTGGTCCTTCAGGAAGGTGCCCGAGGAGTGCCGGGAGGCGGTCTCGGTGGCGTAGGCGACCGAGGTGACGCCGATGACCTTGATGCCGAGGGCGCGCGCGTGCTGGGCCATCTCCACCGGCAGGGCGTTGCGGCCGGAGAGGGAGATGATCACCAGGGCGTCGCCGTCGCGCAGCGGTGAGCTGTCCAGCACGGCGGAGGCCAGGCCGTCGACCCGCTCCAGGGCGGAGCCGAGGACGGCCGGGCTGACGTCGATGCCGACCACGCCGGGGACGGCCAGCAGGTTCATCAGGGCGAGGCCGCCCGCGCGGTAGACGACGTCCTGCGCGGGCAGCGAGGAGTGTCCGGCGCCGAAGGCGAAGAGGCGGCCGCCCGACTCGACCGTGTCCGCGAGCAGGGTCCCGGCGGCGGTGATGGCCGCCGCCTCCTCCTCGCGCACCTGCCGCAGCAGGCCGATCGCCGCGTCCAGGAACCGGTCGGCCGGCGTGCCGTCACTCATGCGGGACCCCTTCGCGCGTCGATGTCGCGGATCACCGTGCGGTCCGGACCAGCGTGGTGTCAATACGGCCCGCGCAACCCGGCCGAAGCGCGGCCGGTTCCCGCTGTTTCCCCGGCGAGGCACGATTGTCGGTGGTATCCGGCAGAATTGATTCTGGGCCAGCGCACGCGCCGGGAGCGGTGAGCTTTTCGGCAGAGGTAATCGAGGGGCACGTATGTCCGGACTGATCGACACCACGGAGATGTATCTCCGCACCATCCTCGAACTGGAAGAGGAAGGCGTCGTCCCCATGCGCGCCCGCATCGCGGAACGGCTCGACCAGAGCGGGCCGACCGTCAGTCAGACGGTGGCGCGCATGGAGCGGGACGGACTGGTGTCCGTGGCCAGCGACCGGCACCTGGAGCTGACAGACGAGGGCCGCAGGCTGGCCACCCGCGTGATGCGCAAGCACCGGCTCGCCGAGTGCCTGCTCGTGGACGTGATCGGGCTGGAGTGGGAGCAGGTGCACGCCGAGGCGTGCCGCTGGGAGCACGTGATGAGCGAGGCGGTGGAGCGCCGCGTGCTGGAGCTGCTGCGCCACCCCACCGAGTCGCCCTACGGCAACCCGATCCCGGGCCTGGAGGAGCTGGGCGAGAAGGACGGCGCCGACCCGTTCCTGGACGAGGGCATGGTCTCGCTCGCGGACCTGGACCCCGGGTCCGACGGCAAGACGGTCGTCGTGCGCCGGATCGGGGAGCCGATCCAGACCGACGCCCAGCTCATGTACACGCTGCGGCGGGCGGGCGTGCAGCCCGGCTCCGTGGTGAGCGTGACCGAGTCGGCGGGCGGGGTGCTGGTGGGCAGCGGCGGTGAGGCGGCCGAGCTGGCCTCCGACGTCGCCTCCCACGTCTTCGTCGCCAAGCGCTGAACGCGAGGAGGCCCCGGCGCCGCCGCGGCGCCGGGGCCTCACCTCCCCGGTACCGACCCGGAGCCCCGAGCTCCCAGGGTCAGTCCCTCCGGACCGTTTTTCCCCGAGCGGTCCGTCCCCCCACGCCAGAGAAGATCCCCTCGGCGGTGGCGATCATTCCTCTTCCGGTGTCACTCGAACGAGGGGTGTTGGCGGAGCGAACGCCCGTGTCGAATGAGTTTTCGATAATCTGCGACGGCAGCACCAGGGCGACAGCACGACAGCGACAGCGGCGGTACAACGGTACGAAGCAGGCGGAGCTGGGGGGTGCCAGGTCTATGGCACGGCGTATCGAGGTCACAGGGGCGGGCGGGGTGCGGCTGGCCGCGTGGGAGTTCGCGGACCCGGCCAAGGAGGGGACCGGCGCCGGCGCGGGGGGTGTCTTACTCCTTCACGGCCTCATGGGGCGCGCCGCGCACTGGGCGTCCACCGCGCGCGGGCTCTCCGGGCGGTACCGCGCGGTCGCGCTCGACCAGCGCGGGCACGGGCAGAGCGCGCAGCCACCTCTGGAAGCCTGCACCCGCGAGGCATACGTCGAGGACGCCGAGGCCGCGCTGGAACAGCTCGCCCTCGCCCCCGCCGTCCTGGTCGGCCACGCGATGGGCGCGCTCACCGCCTGGCAGCTGGCCGCCCGCCGTCCGGACCTGGTGCGCGGCGTCGTCATCTGCGACATGCGGGCCTCCGCGCTCGGCGCCGCCTCGCAGGCCGAGTGGGCCGACTGGTTCCGCTCCTGGCCGCTGCCGTTCGCCACCCTCGCAGACGTCCGGCGCTGGTTCGCCGAGGACGATCCCCGCCTCGAACGCCCCGACCCCGCGCGCGGCGCCTTCTATGCCGAGGTCATGCACGAGTCCGCCGACGGCTGGCGCCCCCTCTTCGACCCCGACCGCATGCTCCGCACCCGCGAGTCCTGGGTCCACGACGCCCACTGGGACGAACTCACCCAGGTCCGCTGCCCCACCCTCGTCGTCCGCGGTCTCGACGGCGAACTGGGCCGGGCCGAGGCCCAGGAGATG